>JAFDWG010000132.1 GCA_018268605.1 Actinomycetota bacterium
CCCGGTCGGCGAGCGCCGCCGCGCCGGGGTCGTGGGTGACCATGACGACGGTCTGTCCCTCGTCGACGACCGCGCGCAGCAGTCGCATCACGGTGTGGCCGGCCTTCGAGTCGAGGTTGCCGGTCGGCTCGTCGGCGAGGACCAGGCGTGGGTGGCGCAGCAGGGCGCGGGCGATCGCCACCCGCTGCTGCTCGCCGCCGGAAAGCTCGGTCGGCAGGTGCGCGGCGCGCCCGGCGAGGCCGACCCGGCCGAGCAGCGAGTCGATCCGGGTCGCGTAGCGCGCGGGCCGCTCGCCGTTGACCAGCGCCGGCAGCAGGACATTCTCGGCCGCGCTGAGCGTCGGCAGCAGGTTGAAGAACTGGAAGACGAAGCCGAAGACGTCGCCGCGGAGCTTGGTCAGCTCGCGGTCGGAGAGGTCGTCGTAGCGGTGGCCGTCGATCGAGACCGAGCCGGCGTCGGGCCGGTCGAGCGCGCCGAGGATGTGGAGCAGGGTGCTCTTCCCCGAGCCCGACGGTCCCATGATCCCGACCATCTCGCCCTCGGCGACGGTCAGGTCGACGCCACGCAGGGCCTGGACGGCGGTGGCCCCGCTGCCGAAGGCGCGCTCGAGATCGCGCGCCTCCAGCAGGGGGACGGCGGAGCCGTCGCTCCGATTCTCCGCGCCGGGCATCGGAGCGCCTACCTCTCCGTGGCCTTCCAGATGCCGCGCCGCGGCGGCAGGATCTGGACGAGGAGCAGGGTGACGATGGTGGCGCCGATGTAGCCGAATGCCTGGGCGACCCCTTCGAATTCCGCCGTCAGCTCCTGGCCGAAGACCATCAGCGCGAACGCCAACAGCGAGACGCCGAGCGCGGCGACGAGGATCGGCTTGCGCCGGGTCGGCAGGAACTCGCCGGTCAGGATGCTGGCGACGAAGCCGACGAAGGCGATGCCCTCGACGATGCCGAGGATCGTCCAGGTGGCGTTCAGCCCGGGGAAGGAATCGACGAAGGTGCCCGCGTAGCCTTTGGCCAGCCCGGCCGGCATCGTGCCGCCGTCATCGAAGATCTTCTCCTTGAACGAGTAGTACCAGAGGAACCCGAAGCCCATGTAGATCGAGGCGACGATGGCCCAGTAGGCGATCGACTCGATCGAGATCGAGGCGGCCCCCTCGGCCTTCTCGTCGACCGCCTCGTCGTGGACGGCGACGAAGTGCCGGAGGCGGATGGTGTTGGTTGACATGTCTCTTCTCCTGTCTGAGGACCTGGCGCGGCCCGCTAGCGATTGCCGATCCGAACCTAGGTCGGGCCGGCGCACCCTCCATCCGGGGTTTGCCCACGGCTGCGGGTCGTGGTCGCACGGATGGCGCCTCGCCGGCCCCTTGGTGGGATGGCCCCTGAGAACTTCAACCAAGAGGGGACCATCCGATGAAAGCCGCCGTCGTCCATGACTTCGCCCAGCCCCTGACCGTCGAGGAGGTGCCCGACCCGACGCCCGGGGCCGAGCAGGTGCTGGTCGGTCTCGAAGCCTGCGGGCTCTGCCACACCGACATCCACGCCGCCCACGGCGAGTGGCCGGTCAAGCCGGAGCCGCCGTTCATCCCCGGCCACGAGGGGGTCGGGATCATCGAGCGGGTCGGCCCCGGCAACCCGCACGGGCTGGAGGAGGGGATGCGTGTGGCGCTGCCCTGGCTCGGTTACGCCTGTGGCGACTGCCGCTACTGCAACAGCGGCCGCGAGACCCTCTGCGAAAAGCAGCTGAACACCGGCTACTCGATCGACGGCGGCTTCGCCGAGCTCGCGGTCGGATATGCCCGTCACGTGGTGCGGGTGCCCGACGGGGTCGACCCGCTGGACGCCGCGCCGTTGACCTGCGCAGGCGTCACCACCTATAAGGCGGTGAAGGAGTCCGGCGCGCGGGCGGCCGACCGGGTCGCCGTCTTCGGTGCCGGCGGGCTCGGCCACCTGGCGATCCAGTACGCGCGGGTGACCGGGGCCGAAGTGGTCGCCGTCGACGTCAACGACGAGCGCCTCGCGACCGCCACCGAGCTCGGCGCGGCGCGGGTCGTGAACGCCGCGGCCGAAGATCCGGTCGACGCGATCGGAGCCATGGGCGGCGCCGACGTGGCGATCTCCACCGCGGTCTCCCCGATCGCCTTCGAACAGGCGATGGGCTCGCTGGCCCGCGGCGGGCGGCTGGTCTGCGTCGGCCTGCCGGCCGATAACGACATCACGGTGCCGATCTTCCAGACCGTGCTCGGCGGGCTCAGCCTGAAGGGCTCGATCGTCGGCACCCACCGTGACCTCGAGGAGGTCTTCGAGCTGCACCGCCGGGGTGAGACGCGGGTGCTACGCGCCGAGCGCCGGCTGGAGGACGTCAACGAGGCGATCGCCGAAGTGCTCGACGGCTCGGCACCGGAGCCGCGCCTCGTCTTCGACCTCCAGGCGGTCGCCGCCGGGGCGAGCGCTGCCGGCACCGCCGGGGTGGCCGCGGGCGCATGAGGGAGGTGGAGGCGCTCGGGCTCAGCTCCCGCGAGGCCGAGCGCCGCCTCGCCCAGTACGGGCGCAACGAGGTCACCCGGCGGGCCGGCCCCGGACAGGCGCGGGAGCTCGGGCGCCAGTTCGCCCACCCGCTGGCGCTTTTGCTGTGGGCCGCTGCCGGGCTGGCGGTGGTCGCCGGGAACGCGACTCTGGCGGTGGCGATCGTCGCCGTGATCGTCCTGAACGCAGTGCTCGCGTTCTTCCAGGAGGCGCAGGCCGAGCGGGCGACCGAGGCCCTCGGGGAGCTCCTGCCGCCCGGGGTGCGCGTCCGCCGCGACGGGCGCGAGGCGCGGATCGATGCGGCGCTCCTCGTGCCCGGGGACCTCGTCCTCCTGGCCGAGGGCGACCGCATCTCAGCCGACGCCGTCGTGGTCAGCGGCGCGGTCGAGGTCGACATGTCCCCGCTGACCGGCGAGTCCCAGCCGGTGACCCGCGAAGCGGGCGCCGCCTCGGGCCCCGGCCGCGCGCCGCTGGAGGACCCGACCCGCGTCTTCGCCGGCAGCCTCTGCACCCAGGGGGAGGCCGAGGCGGTGGTCAAGGCGACCGCGATGCACACCCAGCTCGGGCGGATCGCGGCACTGACGCAGCGGGTCGGCGCCGAGGTCAGCCCGCTGCAGGAACAGGTGAACCGCGCGGCCTGGCTGATCGCGGCGATCGCGGTCGCCTCGGGGGTCGTCTTCTTCTTCGCCGGGATCGCCCTCGCCGACCTCTCTGTCGCCTTCGCCCTGACCGCCGCGATCGGCCTGCTCGTCGGCAACGTGCCGGAGGGGCTCCTGCCGACGATCACGTTGTCGCTGGCCGGGGCGGTGCGGCGGATGGCGCGGCGCCAGGCGTTGGTCAAGCGGCTGACCGCCGTGGAGACGCTCGGCTCCACCGACGTCATCTGCACCGACAAGACCGGCACGCTGACCGCGGGGAAGATGGCGGCCCGGCTGGCCTGGGCGGAAGGGGTTGAGCTCGAGCGTGGCGCCGCCGCCCCGCCGGACGCGCCGGGCTTCGCCGCGCTCGCGCGGACGGCGGTCCTCTGCTCCAACGCGACCCTCACGGTGTCGGGCGGGAAGACCGAGCGCCACGGCGACCCGAGCGAGGCGGCGCTCCTCGAAGCGGCGGCGGCGCTCGGTCACGATCCGGCGGACGCGCCCGCCGAGCGCGAGCGCGCGCGCCGCCGCGTCTTCGCCTTCGACCCGCACGTGAAGCGGATGAGCACGCTCGACGCGGCCGCCGACGGCTCGCTCGCCTGGCACGTGAAGGGGGCCCCGCACGAACTGCTCGACCGCTGCGCCGCGACGATGCGGGGCGGCGCCGCCGTCCCCCTTGACGACGCCGCGCGCGCCGAGATCCGCGCCGCCTGCGACGGCTACGCCGGGCGCGGGCTGCGCGTCCTCGGCTTCGCTGAACGTCCGGCCGACGCCGGCGAGGCGGAGGCGCCGCGCGAGGCGGCCGAGGCCGGGCTCACCTTCCTCGGGCTGATCGCGATCGAGGATCCGCTACGCCGTGAGGTGGTCGACGCCGTCGCGCGCTGCCGCCAGGCCGGGATCCGGATCGTCATGGTCACCGGGGACCACGGCCTCACCGCCGCCGCGATCGCCCGCCAGGCCGGCATCGTCGGCGCCAACCCGACCGTCGTCACCGGCGCCGAGATCGAAGCGCTGCCACAGGCCGAGCTCGACCGGTTGCTGCACACTGCGACCGAGCTGATCGTCGCCCGCTCCAACCCGGAGACGAAGCTCCACCTGGTCGACGCGCTGCGGGCCGAGGGGCACACCGTCGCGATGACCGGCGACGGGGTCAACGACGCGCCCGCGCTGCGCCGCGCCGACATCGGGGTCGCGATGGGGGCCTCGGGGACCGACGTGGCGCGCGAGGCGGCGACGATGGTGCTGACCGACGACAACTTCGCCTCGATCGTCGCCGCGGTCGAAGAGGGGCGGGTCGTCTACGACAACGTCCGCAAGTTCATCACCTATATCTTCACCCACGCGCCGGCCGAGTCGATCCCGTTCGCCGTCTTCGTCCTCTCCGGCGGCAGCGTGCCGCTGCCGCTCCTGCCGCTGCAGATCCTCGCGATCGATCTCGGCACCGACACGGTGCCGGCGCTCGCGCTCGGCCGCGAGCCGGGGGAGCCGGGGATCATGGAGCGGGCGCCGCGACCGCGGAAGTCGGGGATCATCCAGCGCGGGATGCTGGTGCGGGCCTGGCTGCGCATGGGCATGGTCGAGGCCGTCCTGGCGCTGCTCGGGTTCTTCGTCGTCCTCCTCTCCGCGGGCTGGAGCTGGGGCGCGCCGACCGGTGACGGGACGGCCCTCCACGGCGCCTACCTGCAGGCGACGACGATGGTCTGGGCGGGGATCGTCGCGGGCCAGATCGGCGCCGGCTTCGCCTGCCGGACGACGACCGCGTCGCTGCGTGAGATCGGCCTCCTCACCAACCGCTACCTCCTGCGCGGCATCCTCTTCGAGCTCGCCTTCGCCGCGGCGATCATCTACCTGCCGCCGCTGCAGTCGCTCTTCCACACCGCCGCGCTCGACCCGGGCCAGCTGGCGCTGCTGGCGACCTATCCGTTCGTCGTCTGGGGGACCGACGAGGCCTGGCGTGCCTGGCGCCGCCGGCACCCGCGGATGCGGCGAACCCACACTCGGGCTGCTCCGGAATACGGATGATCTCGGACGCTCGTGGTGATGCGATGGCGATTCCCACACCGAATCCGAACCCACCAGGAGAGCGAGCAATGGCAACGATCGAGAAACCGCAGGTCTTTGCGGCCCCCGGGCAGGAGGGAAGCCCGGTGGAGGTCGCCGACCGCTACGAGAACTTCATCGGCGGCGAGTTCACCGCGCCGGTCAAAGGCAAGTACCGGGACAACCTCAGCCCGGTGAACGGTGAGCCGTTCAGCACCGTCGCCGATTCGACCCCGGAGGACATCGAGCTGGCCCTCGACGCCGCCCACGCGGCCAAGGGAAGCTGGGGCAAGGCGTCGCCGGCCGAACGGGCCAAGGTGCTCGACGCGATGGCCGACGCGGTCGAGGACAACCTGCAGATGCTGGCCGTGGCCGAGAGCTACGACAACGGCAAGCCGGTGCGTGAGACGCTCGGCGCCGACATCCCCCTCGTGGTCGACCACCTGCGGTACTTCGCCGGGGCGGCGCGGGCCGAGGAGGGGCGCATCTCGGAGATCGACGAGAAGACCTACGCCTACCACT
This sequence comes from Actinomycetota bacterium, assembly GCA_018268605.1. Lineage (GTDB taxonomy): Bacteria > Actinomycetota > Thermoleophilia > Solirubrobacterales > 70-9 > VAYN01. The sequence goes on from JAFDWG010000132.1 coordinate 5,720, forward strand.
TCCACGAGCCGCTCGGCGTGGTCGGCCAGATCATCCCGTTCAACTTCCCGCTGCTGATGGCGGCCTGGAAGATCGCGCCGGCGCTGGCGGCCGGCAACTGCACCGTGGTCAAGCCCGCCAGCCCGACCCCGTGGTCGATCCTGAAGATGATGGAGGTACTGCAGGAGGTCGTGCCGCCGGGCGTGATCAACGTCGTCAACGGCCCCGGTGCCGAGATCGGCCGGGCACTGGCGACCAACAAGCGGATCGCGAAGATCGCCTTCACCGGGGAGACCGTGACCGGCCGGTTGATCATGCGCTACGCCGCCGACAACATCATCCCGTCGACCACCGAGCTCGGCGGCAAGTCGCCGAACGTGTTCTTCGCCGACGTGATGGACTCAGACGACGATTTCCTCGACAAGGCGGTCGAGGGCTTCGTCCTCTATGCCTTCAACAAGGGCGAGGTCTGCACCTGTCCGTCGCGGGCGCTGGTCGAGGAGTCGATCTACGACGATTTCGTCGCCAAGCTCGCCGCCGAGGTCGGCCGCATCCGCCAGGGCGCCGACAGCGCCCGCGACCCGAAGGACGTCGGCGCGATGACCTCGCCGAACCAGACCGCGATC
>JAFDWG010000133.1 GCA_018268605.1 Actinomycetota bacterium
CAGAGGGAGGACCATGGCGACGGGGAACATCTCCTCGCCGGTCTCCCGGTCACGGTAGATCTGGCCCGGTTCGGCGGGCGCGATCGCCTCGCGGCCGGAGGCCGGGGCGCGCATGCGGTAGAGCTGCTTGCGGTTCATCGCCGCACAGACTAATAGCTTGCGCGGAACGACATGCGCGTCCTCATCTTCCATGGCTACATGCTGCGCGGCACCGGCAGCAACATCTACAACGTCAATCTGGCGCCGGCCCTGGCGCGGCTCGGCCATGAGGTCCACCTGCTCTGCCAGGACCGCGAGGTGCGGATCCCCGGGGTCCAGATCCACAACCCGGACATCGGCGGGCTCCTGCCGGTCTACGTCAAGGATCCATATCCGGGCTTCGAGGTGAAGACGTTCGACGAGCTGACCGACGCCGAGCTCGACCGCTACATCGACGCCAACGTCGTCGCCGTGCGTGAGGTGGCCGCCAAGGCGGGGGGCATCGACGCCGCGCTCGCCAACCACCTTGTCATGGGCCCGGCGATCCTCGCCCGCGCGGACGTCGCCCCGTTCGCCGCGAAGATCCACGGCTCGGCGCTCGAGTACACGGTCAAACCGCACCCGCGCTTCCTTCCTCATGCCTACGAGGGGATGGAGGCGGCCCAGGGCGTACTGGTCGGCTCCGCCCACACCGGCGAATCGCTCTGGGCGGCGCTTCCCGAGCTCGCCGACCTGCGCGAAAAGACGCGGCTCGGCCCGCCTGGGGTCGACGTCGAGGAGTTCTCCCCCGGCGAGGCGGGACGCGAACCGCTGGTCGTCTTCGTCGGCAAGCTGATCGTCTCCAAGGGCGTCGACCTGCTGCTCGCCGCCTGGCCACTGGTCCGTGCCCGACATCCGGGCGTGCGCCTGCAGGTGGCGGGATTCGGTGCCTACGAGGACGGGCTGAAGCGCCTCGCCGCCGCCCTCGACCGCGGCGACCTCGAGGACGCGCGGGCGGTCGCCGCCGCCGGTTGGGGACTCGAGGGGGGAGAGGAGAAGCCGCTGCCGATCCTCTCCGCCTTCCTCGCCGATCCGCCCGCGGGGTACGCCGAGGCCGCCCGTGCCGCGGCCCGCTCAGTGGAGTGGATCGGGCGCCTCGAGCACGACGAGGTCGCCGGGCTCTTCCCGCGGGCCGACGCGATGGTGATGCCGAGCACCTTCCCGGAGGCGTTCGGGATGGTGGCGGTCGAGGGAGCCTCCTGCGGGGCGCTGCCGATCTCCGCCGGCCACTCGGGGATGCGCGAGGTCTCCGAACGCCTCGCCCATGCCCTTCCCGAGGAGGTCGCGCCACTCGTCAGCTTCCCGGTCGAGCCGGGCGCCGTCGAGGCGATCGCCGGCCGTCTGAACCGCTGGCTCGACCTCCCCGAGACGACCCGCGCCGAGGCCCGCGCGACCCTCGTCGAGGAGGTCGCGCGCCTCTGGAGTTGGGAGGGAGTTGCCCGCGGCGTGCTCGACGCCGCGGCCGGAAACCTAGGCGGATTGCCGGTCCCGGCGCCCTAGTGCCGAGCGTCATTTAGAGGTCACAACGCGCCGCCGCCGCGCGTCAATAGAATGCCGCGCGGTGTTCACGAACCGCCTCCCGATAGCCAAAATGGCCGGTGCCGTCGTCGCGCTCGCGGCGATCATCGCGGCGGTGATGTTGTCGATCAACTGGAACGGCGCCGAGGACTCCACGGCCGCCCCGAAGATCGACAATCTGATGAACATCATGATCGTGCTCTCGTCGATCGTCTTCGCGATCGTCGTCGTCGCGCTGGCCTACGCGCTGATCGCCTTCCGGGCGAAACCGGGCGACGAATCCGACGGCGAGCCGATCCACGGCAACACCCGCCTCGAGATCGCCTGGACCGTGATCCCGACGATCATCGTCCTGTTCGCGGGCGGCTGGAGCTGGAAAGTACTGGACGAAATCGAAGAACAGAACCCGAAGCACCTCACGGTCGACGTCTTCTCCCAGCAATACGCCTGGTCTTTCGGGTACCCGGGCAAAGGCTACGCCTGGTCCCAGGGTGTCCTCCACGTTCCCGTGAACCGTCAGATCGTCTTCAAAATGCACTCCCAGGACGTGATCCACTCCTTCTGGGTGCCCCAGTGGCGGATCAAGAAAGACAACGTCCCCGGGATCACCACGACCGCGATCGTCACCCCGACCAAGACCGGCACCTTCCAGCTGATCTGCACCGAGCTTTGCGGCTTCGGCCACGCCTCGATGCGGGCCAAAGTCATCGTCCAATCCCAGTCGGCGTTCGATAAATGGGTCGAAGGTCTGAAAGAAAAAGTCCCCACGGACATGATGGTGTCGGTGAAAGAGGACACGGAGACCAATCCGGAACCGCTCGAAAGGGTGGAGGCGGAATAATGGAGGCGAAGTAGATGGTTGCGACGTTCACTCGACCCGGCTGGTATCGCGCGGCACTTTGCACGGTGCTCGCCGCCGCATTCGGCGTGGGCATCGTGGTCGTATTGCGCGCCATCTCGGGCCTGCCCGCGTTCCAGAGCGAACAGACCGGTTACCCGCAGGTGGTCGTCCCGCTGATCACCGCGCCGCTCGGCTTCCTGCTCGGCATCGGCTGCTTTGACTACTGGCTGCGCTGGGGCTTCGGCCTGCCGACGATCCCGGACGACCACTCGTCCCACGGCGCCTACAGCTGGAAGGACTACTTCAAGGTCAACACCGACCACAAGGTCATCGGCGTCCAGTACGTCGTCACCTCGTTCATCTTCTTCCTGATCGGCGGCCTGATGGCGATGCTGATCCGGGCCGAGCTCGCCCAGCCGGGCACCCAGATCGTCGGGGCGGCGACGTTCAACAGCCTCTTCTCGACGCACGCGGTGCTGATGATCTTCGTCTTCATCATCCCGATGTTCGCCGGCATGGCGAACTACGTCCTGCCGCTGATGATCGGCGCGCCGGACATGGCCTTCCCGCGCCTGAACGCGCTCTCCTACTGGATGTTGCCGCTCGCCGGGATCCTGTTCCTCGCCTCGTTCCTCGCCCCGGGAGGCGCCTTCGACGCCGGCTGGACGGGCTACGCGCCGCTCTCGACCGGCGCCCCGTTAGGGCAATCCTTCTTCAACATCGGCGTGCAGTTCGCCGGGTTCTCATCGATCTTCACGGCACTGAACTTCCTGGTCACGATCATCACCATGCGTGCGCCCGGGATGACCTTCTGGCGCATGCCGCTGCTGGTCTGGGCCAACCTCTCGACCTCGCTGCTGGTCGTCGCGGCGACGCCGTTCATCTCCGGCGCCCAGTTCATGGTTCTGCTCGACCGCGTCCTGCACACGAACTTCTTCCAGTTCGGCGCAGGCGGCGACGTGATCAGCTACCAGCACATCTTCTGGTTCTACTCGCACCCGGCGGTCTACATCATGATCCTGCCCGGCTTCGGGATCATCTCCGAGGTCATATCCGTGCACTCGCGTAAACCGATCTTCGGCTATCGCCTGATGGCGCTGGCGCTGATCGGGATCGTCGTGCTCAGCTACTCCGTCTGGGCCCACCACATGTTCGTCGCGGGCATGTTCAGCTGGCTGCGCGTGCCGATGATGCTCACCACGCTGCTGATCGCCGTGCCGACGGGGATCAAGATCTTCTCCTGGCTGGGAACGCTCTATTTCGGCAAGATCCACACGAAATCGACGGCGATGTTGTTCGCCCTGGCGATGATCGTGACCTTCACCGTCGGTGGCATCTCGGGCGTCATGCTGGGCATGGTGCCGTTCGACATCCACGTGTCGGACACCTACTTCATCGTCGCCCACATCCACTTCGTGCTCTTCGGCGGCTCGGTCTTCACGATCTTCGCCGGCCTCTACCACTGGTTCCCGAAGATGACCGGTCGGATGTACGACGAGAAGCTCGGGCGCGTCCACTTCTGGGGCACGCTGATCGGCACCTGGGGCACCTTCATCCCGATGCACTGGGTCGGTATGGACGGCATGCCGCGCCGGGTCGCCGACTACGCCAGCCAGTTCGGCAACTGGAACCTGCTGATCAGCTGCTTTGCCTTCATGCTCGGCGCTGTCCAGCTGATCTTCGTCTACAACATGATCATGTCCTGGCGGTTCGGGCCGAAGGCTCCGGCCAACCCCTGGGGCGGCAAGTCGATCGAGTGGCTGGTGTCCTCGCCGCCGCCGGTCTTCAACTTCGACGAGATCCCGCGGGTCGTCGGCGGCCCGTACGAGTACGGCATCCCCGGCGCCCGTCACGCGATCATGCCCGGTGAAGGCGCCGAGGTGCCGGCGACCAGGCAGACCATGGTGGGCTCGTGAGCGACATCGCCGCCGAGTCCGTCCAGAAGCGCCCACTGCTCGTCTTCCTCAACGAGGTCGCGGGCGGCCGCAAGCTGCTGCAGACGGTGCGCGAGCGTACAGAGGCCGGGACCGTGTCCCAGGTCATCGTCGCCGCCCCGCAGAACCAGCCGACGATCGGTACTAAGATCGCCCGCGACGACCTCTACGCCTCGGCTCGCGCCCGGGTCGAGGTGACGATGTCGCTGTTCGCCGCCTTCGGGATCGAGTCGGTCGGCGAGGTCCTCGATCCCGCGCCGCAGCTCGCCCTCGATGACGCGATCCGCGCCGGCCGTCCTTCGGAGGTCCTCTACTCGGCCCTGTACGACACCCGCTACGGCGTCGCCCGCAAAGACCTCGTCGAGGTCAGCCGCGAGATCGCCGAGCCGGAGGTGAAGTTCACCCACATCCCGGTCCGGGTCGAAGAGGACGCGATCCGCCTCGACCTCAGCCACGTGCTGGTCGTCGCCACGAAGACCGTCAACGCGCCGGACCTCGTCTCGAGGCTCAAGGAGCGCGCCGCTACCCGCCCGCACCGCTACACGATCATCTGCCCGCGCAGCGAGGAGGTCGGCGAGGAGCAGGTCGTCGCCGACCTTGCCGCGACTCTCGCCGAGCTCTACCGCTCCGACATCGACGCGACGGGTCTGCCGATCTCGAGCGACGAGCCGTTCGAGGCCGTCCGCAAGGCGATCGAGCACTACCGAATCGATGAGATCTTGATCTCCACCTTCGCCGGCGAGCAGTCTCGCTGGCTGCAGAGCGACCTGATCGGCCGGGTCCGAGAGATCACCGACAAGCCGGTCAGCCACGTCGAGTCCGGTCGCGCGCCCGCGGCCTTCGCCTCGGTCGTGGCAGAGGGGGGTGAGCACTGATGGAGAGCGCGTCCGTACCGCTTCCGCACGGCGCCGGCGGCCATGCCACCGGGCACGACCATCACGGTCCGCCGGAGGCGAACGTCAGCTCCCGCATCGACCGCCAGACTCTCGGGATCCTGCTTTTCATCGTCTCCGAGGTCATGCTGTTCGGGTCGTTCTTCGCCTCCTACTTCTTCCTGCGCGTCGTCGTCAACCCAGAGACCTGGCCACCCCACCCGTTCGAACTGCCGGTCGCGGTCGCCGGGATGAACACGGCCATCCTGGTCTCCTCTTCGTTCACGATCCACTACGCCCTCGAGGCCATCCGCAAAGGCAACAAAGCGGGGATGAAGCTGGGCCTGATGCTCACCTGGATCCTCGGCCTCACGTTCCTCTTCGTCCAGATCAACGAGTACGTGCACATCGGCTTCAGCGCTCGCACCGAGGCCTTCGGCACGATCTTCTTCTCGCTGACCGGCCTGCACGGAGCCCACGTCTTCATCGGGCTGTGTCTGTTGACCGCCGCGACGATCCGCGCCTTCAGGGGCCACTTCGACAAAGAGCCCGAGAAGCACCTCGGGGTCGAGGTGCCGGGGATCTACTGGCACTTCGTCGACATCATGTGGATCGTGGTGTTCTTCACGGTGTACATCCTTTAATTGGCGCGGCCGGATGGGCGCCGTTCGCCGCCTCCGGCTGGGACTCGCCGCGCCTGGCGGCGTCCTCGACCGCTCGACGTGGCGCTGCCACGCCTTCGGGTCTGCGTCCTTGCCAGTCCCGCCGATTCCTGCGCCGGAGTCTGGCGCCCGCCGCCCATCCGGCCGCTGGGTTGGGGTGAAGTGATTTGAACTGGAACGAGGCGGCGGTATTCAAATGGGTGCTGATCTTTGCGGTGGCGGGGGGATCGGCGATCGCCGTCGCTCTCCTGCTGGGCAGTCTCGTCGGGGCGCTCTACGGTCTGGCGCTGGCGATCGTCGGGTGCGTCTATGGCTATCGGTGGACGCGGGAGTGGTGGCGGAACGCGCGGGCGAAGCGCGGCGGGCC
>JAFDWG010000134.1 GCA_018268605.1 Actinomycetota bacterium
CTTGATCTGCAGCGCGGCGCCGCCGTAGGCGAAGGCGGCGTTGATTTTCGCCGGTGGGTTGCCGGGGATTTCGGCCCAGGAGTCGCGCGGGATCGAGAGTTTGTTGAAGGTGCCGCCGCCCGCCCGGATCACCATCAAGGTGTCGGCGCGGTATTCGCCCTCCGAGCAGGGCGGGTGCGGCGCCTCGCCCTTTTCCTGCTGTTCGTAGCACTTGGGGTTGTGCGCGGCGCCCGGTTCCTTGGTGTTCGGCGGGCGCGCGTCGGTGCCCATCACGAGGATGTTCTGCGCGCTGGTCAGCAGGAACGGGTTGCCGTGCAGCGCGTCCTTGGCTTCGCCGGAGAGCTTGAACGACTGTAGTTGTGCCGAGATCGCGAAGGAGAGGAGGCTGACGACGATCCAGCCGACGATCGCCATCCCCACCCAGAAGGCGATCCGCCGCGCCGGCGGCTTGCGGCGCCCCGACCGCGATCCCCGTTCTTCGCGCCGCTTCCACGGCAGCTTCAGCGGCGGGACGGAGGGCAAGGAGCGGCCTTCGTGGTAACCGCGGCCGTAATCGGTGCGGCCCGGTTCCTCGGGCGGCCCGCCGAGGCCCGCGGCCCCGGCCTCCGGCGGCGGCTCGCTCGAGCGGGGGACGTCCCCGCCCCCTTTCAGGCGCGAGAAGATCCCCCGCTTGGACCGATACACCTTGTAATCGGGCTGGTCTTGGGGCTGCTGCTCGGACGGCCCCTGCGGCCGTTGCTCGTCGTCAGGCATAGGAAAGGGTTCGAAACCGTAGCTGAGGTTTCCTAAGGAACAACGAACTTCGCCGGATGACGCGATACGCCTGCCTGGAACCTCTTTCGCACCAGCGGGAAGCGCGTTGCGCCCGCGGGTGCCGCCGCACCGCCGAAGCGGCAGGACGACTAGCCTAGGCCCGCATGAGTGAGGCCGAGACGATCGGTGTCGACCTCGGCGGGACGAAGATCCAAGTGGGCGTCCTGGCCGGAGTCGAGACCCTGTGGGAGAGCCGCGAGACGTCGCGTGGCCAGGACCAGGACGAACTGGTCGAGCTGCTCGTCCGCGAGGTGAGCGCGGCACGCGACGCGCGGCCCGACGCGGTCGCCGTCGGCCTCGGCATCCCGGCGACGATCAACCAGGAGCGGGGCGTCGCGATCGCCGCGGTCAACCTGCCGCTCCTTGACCTCCCGGTCCGCGACGTGGTCGAAGAGCGCGTCGGCCTGCCGGTCTTCCTCGACAACGACGGCAACGTCGCCGCCTACGCCGAGTTCCTCTACGGGGCGGCGCGTGGGAAGCCGACGATGGTGATGCTGACGATCGGCACCGGGATCGGCGGCGGGCTGATCCTCGGCGGTGAGATCTTCCGCGGCGCGACCGGCGCCGGAGCCGAGCTCGGCCACGTCGTGATCCAGGCCGACGGACCGCCCTGCCAGGGCAACTGCCCGAACCACGGCTGCGTCGAGTCGCTCGCCTCGGGGACGGCGCTCGGTCGCGAGGGCCGCGCGGCCGCCGAATCGGCGCCGGACTCGGCGATCGGCAAGCTGCTCGCCGAAGGCGAGGAGGTCGATGGCACCGCGGTCACCGAAGCGGCGCTGGCCGGGGACGAGACCGCGATCGGCGTCTTCGACCTGATCGGTGGGCGCCTCGGCGTCGCCTGCGCCAGCTTCGCCAACATCTTCGAGCCGGAAGCGATCGTCGTCGGCGGCGGCGTGATCAAGGCCGGCGACCTGCTGCTCGACCCAGCCCGTGCCGAAGTCCGCGCCCGGGCGCTCAATCCGATGAACAAGACCCCGATCCTCGAAGCGATTCTCGGCAACGACGCCGGGATGATCGGCGCCGCGGCGCTGGCCCGCAACGAGCTCGAGAAAAGGAACTGATGGCGGGATCCCTCGCCGTCTGCCCGACGCCGATCGGCAACCTCGATGACCTGAGCCCGCGCATCCGCGAGACGCTGATCTCCGCCGACTTCGTCGCCTGCGAGGACACGCGGCGCACCGGCAAATTGATGGAGAGCCTGCGGATCCGGCCGGCGCCGCGCCTCGTCTCCTTCCACGAGGGAAACGAATCGGCCCGCGCCCAGGAGCTGACCGCGCAGATCGAGCGCGGCTACACCGTGGCGCTGGTTTCCGACGCGGGGATGCCCGCGATCTCCGATCCGGGCTTCAAGCTGATCCGCCGTTGCATCGACCGGGACCTCGAGGTGACGGTGCTGCCCGGGCCGTCGGTCGTACCGGTGGCGGTGGTGGCGAGCGGCCTGCCGACCGACCGCTGGCGCTTCGAGGGCTTCTTGCCGCGGCGGGCGGGGGAGATGGAGCGCGTGCTGCGCTCGACCGAGACCGTCGTCTGCTTCGAGAGCCCGCGCCGGGTGGGGGAGAGCCTCACCGCGCTCGCCGCGATCGCCCCTGACCGCGAGGCCGCCGTCTGCCGCGAGCTGACCAAGGTCCACGAGGAGGTCGCCCGCGGCACCCTCGGCGAGCTGGCCCGCCGCTTCCGCGGCGACGTCAAAGGCGAGATCGTCCTCGTCATCGGCCCGGCCGAGACCGGCGACCACGGCCAGGACGTCGGCTTCGCCGTCGACGCCCTCCGTCACCTGGTCCAGTCCGGCGCCCGCCCCCGCGCCGCCGCCTCCGTCGTCGCCGCCCTCACCGGCACCCGCGCGAACGACCTCTACAAAGCCCTGACCGGCCGCGAGGCCCGACGGTAGTGAGGCGCGTGTCCAGGAGGCTGCTTCTCCTACCGCTTGCCCTGCTGGTCCTCGCCCCCGGACTCGCCGCCTGCGGCGGCGGCGGTTCGAGCAGCTCCGGGACAACGGGCGGCTCGCCGGCCGGGAGTCCCGAAGCGGCGTGGGCGAAAGAAGTCGAAGCGGTGATGCGGGCGTTCGAAAACGGGGAGGCGCAGGAGATCGAACAGATCCACACCAGCACCTCGCAGGCGCGGCTTGAACCGCTCTACCGTCAGTACGGGGCGGCGCTGGCGAAGCTGGGCAACGACCTGGAAGCGACGAAGGCGCCGGCGGAGTGCGTCGCCCTCCGCAAGAAGATGGCCGAAGACGCCGCAGCGCTCGCCCAGCTGCACACGAAGCTCGGCCACGAGGGCAACTTCAACGCCGAAGAATTCTCGGCGCTGGTGGCGGTGCAGGAATCGCGCATCCATCGCTACGGCCACGACCTGACCGAAATCACCTACCGACCGCAGTGCTGAGCGGGACAGGGCTCAGGCACGGCTCGCGGTTCGGCGCATGCGCAGCTTCATCACCAGTGGCAGGCCGGCGCTGAGGCCGATGCCGAGCGCGCCGGCGACGATCCCTTCGCGGCGGCCGAGCCGGTCCGAGCGATGGAGGGCGTGGCGGGCGACAGCGGCATGGACGCCCATCAGTCCGACCGCCGTGACAAGCCCAGGGTTGTAGCGGCGGTCGCGCAGGGCCATGCCGGAGTGCATCGCCGCGTTGCCCGCCTCCGCCCAGAGGACGACGGTCGCCGGCACCGCGCTCCGCCGCCAGAGGAGCGCCGCGGCGATCGCCGTCCCCCAGCCTGCCGTCACGTTGACGTGGAAGCCGTCGCGCTCCGTCAGGGGCCAGGTCGGCCGGTCGCTGCCGAGGAGGCGTTCGTTGCAGAACGGCAGGAAGCCGCCGGGTCGGACCCACTCCTCGCTCTGATGGGCGACGAGGATCGGCAGCCCGAGCGCCGCGACCCAGAAGTCGTCCCTGCGGAGCGCGCGGCGCCCGGCTACCGCCGCGCCCCAGGTCGGCCCGACGAGCGCCGCCGCGACCCAGGGCCAGCGTCCGTGGGTGTCGACCGCCATCGGCGCGCAGTATCGCTGACCGGACGGCATCGCCGCCGCATTAATGTGGGGCGCTGATGAGCGAGCGCTTCTATACGACCACCCCGATCTACTACGTCAACGCGGAGCCGCACCTCGGGCACGCGTACTCGACGCTGGCCGCGGACATCCTCGCGCGGCATCATCGGCAGCGGGGGGACGACGTCTTCTTCCTCACCGGGACCGACGAGCACGGGGAGCCGATCGAGAACGCGGCGGCGAAAGAGGGGATCTCGCCGGAGGAGCTGGTGGACCGCAACGCGGCGAAGTTCGAGGCGCTGATGCCGATCATCGACGCGACCAACGACTTCTTCATCCGGACCAGCGACCCGCGGCACGAAGCGAAGGTCGCGGAGATCATGCAGCGTGTCTACGACAACGGCTGGGTGCGCAAGGGCGCCTACGAAGGCTGGTACTGCCCCCGCTGCGCCGACTTCAAAACCGAGCGCGAGGTGGCCGAGGGGAACACCTGCCCGATCCACGAGATCGCGCTCGACTGGGTCGAAGAGGAGAACTGGTTCTTCGAGCTCTCCCGGTTCCAGGAGCGCCTCGAAGCGCTGTACGAGGAGCAGCCGGACTTTGTCGTGCCCGACTTCCGCCGCAACGAGGCGGTCGCCTTCATCAAGGGCGGCCTCGAGGACGTGTCGCTCTCGCGGCCGACGCTGAAGTGGGGCCTGCCGCTGCCCTGGGACCCCGACCAGCGGATGTACGTCTGGTTCGACGCGCTCCTCAACTACGTCACCGCGCTGACCTTCGCCCGCGAGGGCGAGGACCTGACCGAGCGCTTCTGGCCCGCCGATCTGCACGTGATGGCGAAGGACATCCTCAAGTTCCACGCGGTGATCTGGCCCGCGCTCTGCATGGCCGCCGGCCTCCAGCCGCCGCGCCGCATGGTGATCCACGGCTACCTGCTGATGGGCGAGAAAAAGATGTCGAAGAGCCTCGGCAACGTCCTCGATCCCTTCGAGGTGATCGAGCGCTTCGGCGCCGACGCGCTGCGCTTCTACCTCTTCCGCGAGGTCAGCTTCGGCCAGGACGGCTCGATCTCCACGGCGGGCTTCGAGGCGCGCTACGAGACCGAGCTCGCCAACGACTACGGCAACCTCGCCAGCCGCGTGCTGGCGATGGTGGCGCGCTATCGCGACGGCGTCGTGCCCGTCGAGTGCCGAGTGGATGCGGTGCTCGCCGAGGACTTCGAAGGCGCCCTTGACCGCCTCCGCGACCTGATCGACCGGGCCGAGCTGTCCCAGGCGCTGGAGGTCATCTGGACCCTCGTCCGTCGCCTCAACCGTTACGTCGAGGAGACGGCGCCCTGGGTCCTCGCCAAGGACGAGGCCGATCCGCAGCGCCTCGACGAAGTCCTTTACAACCTGGTCGAGGGCCTGCGCGTCGTCACCCTGATGCTGGTGCCGTTCCTGCCGGCGACGGCGGATTCCCTGCTCGGGACGCTCGGCGAGGAAGGCCGCGGCCTGGCCGAGCTCGGCTCCCGCGGCGGCGGGCAGACGGTGGAGAAGATCCAGCCGCTCTTCCCCAAGATCGAGACGCCCGCCTGACGCGTACCTGAGGCGGTCCTTGCGCGGCGCGCTGTCCGCCGAATATCTTCCCGCCCATGGGAGTTGGGATCTCCGCGCGGCAGCTGGCCGGGCTCACGCTCGCGATGCTCGCCGCGGTCGCCCTCTGGGCCGTCGCGCCCGCCGGTGCGGCGAAGCTCGTTGGCAAGGACGGGAAGGTCTACGCCTGTTACAAGGCCAAGGGCAAGTCGAAGGGCGCCGTCCGTCTCGTCCCCAAGAAGGCAAAGTGCAAGCGGGGTGAAAAGAAGATCTCCTGGGGATCGGTCGGCCCCGCCGGGACTCCCGGCCAGAGCGGTGAAAACGGCAGCGGCGGCGAAAACGGGGCGGCGGGCGAAACCGGCGCGGCCGGGGTAAAGGGCCTGGAAAGCAAAGTCCAGAGCCTGACCAACAAAATCACCGCCCTCGAAGGCATTCTGCAGGGGATCACCAACACCGACCTGCTCGGAGTGGTCTCGAAACTCCAGGGCATCTCGCCGACCCAGCTGCAGGAAGCGGTCGCCGCGGTCGCCAACGTGAAAGCGCTTTGCACCCAGGCAAGCGTGCTGACGACGCGGGCGAACGAACTGGGCGGCCTCTTCGGCGGCTTTGGTGTGGTCGGAGGCCTGGTCCAACTCATCGTTCCCGAAGCGCCTCCGGCGCTCCAGCAATTCGGCTGCTGAGGTTTCGGCCGGGGCGGTCGTTGCTCCGGCCGTTGCGGCAGTCCTAGATTCGGTGCCCTGGGCGTCTCATGGAGGTCCTG
>JAFDWG010000135.1 GCA_018268605.1 Actinomycetota bacterium
CCTCGCCTACTACACCTACACGTATACGACGACCGACAGCGACGGGCACACGGAGTCCCACACGCGCCGCTTCACGATCGTCGTCACCACGGTGCCGCAGTCGATCGGCTTCATGCCCTCGCTCGGCTTCGCCGGCTCCGACAGCGACATGACCGGCCTCGGCGGCGAGCTCGAGGAGGTCGAGCGGGTCGACCTCGGCGGGCACGCCGGCCTCAAGGGCTGCCGCTGCTACCGCTACAAGGGCGCCAGTGAGATGTGGACGCGCCGCCTCTTCTCGCCCGGATTCGTCGACTGGCTGGCCCGCTCGGAGGACGACTTCGGATTCGAGCTGGCCGACGGGGTCTTGACGACGAGCCGCACGGACTACCTCGGCGACGCCGCCGCGCTGACCGGGCTCTGCGAAGAGGCCGCCCATCTGACCGAGGTGATCGCCGCCGAGTCCGACCAGGACTCCGAAAGCGGGACGGCCGCCGGCAACGCCGCCAAAGACCCGAAGGCGGTCGACCAGCGGATGGAGGATGCCCTCGGCGCCATCGCGGTCGACCCGCCCGAGTCGATCGGCGCCGCCGAGCCGGTCTTCCGCCGCCACCTCCGCCACTCGCCGGCGACCTTCATCCACGCGATCTCCTACGCGGTGGCGATCACCCTGCTCCTGAACATCCCGGGGATGGCGATCCCGATCGTCCTCTCGGTCCAGGGCGCCTGGACCCTGCTCGCCGCGATCGAGCTAGGGCTCGTGCTCACCTGCGCCTTCTTCATCTTCCGCAAAGATCTGCGCACGTCGGGGCGCAAGTACGCCGCCGAGGCGTTCTGGCGCGACTACGCGGACAAGCGCCACATGAAGCTCGAAGAACCACTCCACTTCGCCGCCACCCACGCCGAGGCCAAGCTGCCGTTCCGTCCCGACCGGGTGATGTCAGGGCCGCTGCCCGGCGGCGGCGAAGGCGCATTCTGCGTCTACGGCGACGGGTCGAAGCGCGAGGACCGGGTCGCCGTCCTCGCGGGGCCGGCCGGGCCGATCGCCGAAGCCGAGCTCGAGGCCGAACCGCAGGGCCTGACGACCAGCGACCTCGACACCTACCTGGACCAGCTGGCGGGCGAGGTCAGGTCCGCATCGCCGGGAACAGCAGCACTTCCCGCAGCGTCTGAGCCCCGGTGAACATCATCACCAGACGGTCGATGCCGAGGCCGACGCCGCCGGTCGGCGGCATGCCCTGTTCGAGCGCCTCGACGAACGCCTCGTCGTAGGGCTGCGCCTCGTCGTCGCCACGGGCGATCTCGGCGGCCTGCTGCTCGAAGCGGCGGCGCTGCTCGTCGGGGTCGTTCAGCTCGGTGAACGAGTTGGCGATCTCGAGCCCGCCGACGAAGGCCTCCCAGCGCTCGACCACGCCTGGCTCGGAGCGATGCGCCTTGGCGAAGGGGGAGAGCTCGACCGGGTAGTCGAGGATGAAGGTCGGCTGGATCAGGCCCGGCTCGACATCGCGTGAGAGGAGGCCGTCGACCAGCTTGCCCCAGCCCTCGTCGGGGTCGGGCTCGGTGCCCATCGCCCGGGCCAAGGCCTCGCGGGTGGGGTGCTCGGCGATGTCGATGCCGGAGCGCTCGAGGATCGCCTGACGGAGGGTGATCCGCCGCCAGGGCGGGGCGAAGTCGATCGTCACCTCGCCGCGCTCGACCTTCGTCGTCCCCAGGGTGCGCTCGGCGACCTGGGCGACCATGCGCTCGAGGTCGTGGGCCGTCTTCTCGTAGTCGGCGTAAGCCTCGTACCACTCGAGCATCGTGAACTCGGGGTTGTGCTTGTGGGACACGCCCTCGTTGCGGAAGTCCTTGCCCAGCTCGTAGACCCGGTCGATGCCGCCGACCACCAGCCGCTTGAGGTAGAGCTCGGTGGCGATCCGCAGGTAGAAGTCGCGGTCGAGAGCGTTGTGGTGGGTGGTGAAGGGGCGGGCCAGGGCGCCGCCGTAGAGCGGCTGCAGGACCGGCGTCTCGACCTCGACGAAGCCATGCTCGTCGAGGAAGCGACGCAACTCGGTGATCGTCTTGGCACGGGTGTGGAAGATCCGGCGGCTGTCCTCGTTCGCCATCAGGTCGAGCTCGCGCCGGCGGAAGCGGGTCTCGGTGTCCTGCAGGCCGTGGACCTTGTCGGGCGGCGGGCGCAGGCTCTTCGACAGCAGGCGCCAGTGGTCGATCGCCAGCGACAGCTCGCCCCCGCGCCGGGTCGCCATCGCGGTGCCCTCGACGCCGACGATGTCACCGATGTCGAGGTCGACGAGCAGTGCGTAGGCCTCCTCGCCGAGCACGTCTTGGCGGGCGTGGAGTTGGATCTGCCCGGTGCCGTCGCGGAGGTCGATGAAGGCGTTCTTGCCGTGACCGCGCCGCGCGGTGATCCGGCCCGCCACCCGGTGCCGGGAATCGGTTTCGGCGCCGGGCGGCAGCCCCTCGTGCTCCGCCCGCACCGCCGCGATCTCCTCGCGATCGGCGAATTCGTGCGGGAACGGCTCGATCCCCGCGTCGCGGATCCGCCCAAGCTTCTCCCGCCGGTCGCGAAGGACCGCCGAGAGATCGTCCTGGTGATCGGTGGGCCCGTCGCTCATCGGCGCGACCCTAGCGCCCGCTAGGGGTGCTCGATCTTGGTGATTTTGAGTTTTTTCTTCGCGCCGCGAGGCGGCTCGACGGTGACGATGTCGTTCCGCTTCTTACCGAGCAGCGCCTTGCCGATCGGCGACTCGTTGGAGAGTTTGTGCTCCAGCGGATTGGCCTCGGTCGAGCCGACGATCTGGAATTTCTGCGAGTCGCCGGTTTTCTGGTCTTTGACGTGGACGATCGAGCCGAAGCCGACCTCGTCGGTGGCGATCGCGTCTTCGTCGATGACCGTGGTGCGCCGCAGGCGCTCCTCCAGCTGGGCGATCCGGGTCTCGAGCAGCGCCTGTTCGTTCTTGGCGTCGTCGTATTCGGCGTTCTCGGAGATGTCGCCGAATTCGCGCGCCTCTTTGATGCGCGCCGCGACCTCACGGCGTTTCGTCGTCGAGAGGAACTCGATTTCCTCTTTCAGCTTCTCGAGCCCCTCCGGGGTGATGACAGCCTGACGACTCACTTGCACAAACCTCGCTTTGCGTGGAAAGAGCCCCTGTGTAAGGGACTCCGAGACCGAACCAAAATCAGAAAAACCCCGGAAATGGCACCCCTTCCAACGTTGTGCCCAGATTCAGGGAGCGCGGGAGTATAGCGGGCCGTCTGCCGCGGCAAAACGGGCTTCTCAACCGACCGGAATCGGCGTCCGCGCGGCCTCGACCAACTCCCTGGCGCGGGCCAGGTCCGCGGTGCGCTGAAGTTCGTCCCGAACCCGCTTGGAGGCGCCGATACCTTCGAAGTACCACGGGTAAAACTTGCGCAGGTATCTTTGAGCGCGCTCCGTGCCCAGGTGCTCCTCGGCGCGGTCGATCACCCAGAGGAGCTCACCGGCGATCTCGGCCCGGCTCGGCGGCGCCTCGCGACGCCCGGCCAGTTCCTCGAAGACCCATGGATTGCCGAGGCTGCCGCGGGCGATCATCACCGCGTCGGCGCCCGAATCCTCGTAGGCGCGGCGGGCCGCCTCGGCACTGGAGAGGCCGCCGGAGACGATCAGCGGGATGTCGAGACGTTCCGTGAGTTCACGGGTCAACGCGTAATCGGGCTGACCTTTGTGGCCTTTGGTCGCGGCGCGCGGGTGGAAGCCGATCGCGCTCACCCCCGCCTCCTCGGCGAGGCGGACCGCCAGGTCGAAGCCGGAGCGGTCCCCGGGTGAGATCCCCGAGCGGAGCTTCACCGTCACCGGCAGGCCGCTGCCCTCCCGCGCGGCGACGGCGAGGGCGAGCGCCAGGTCGGGGTCGCGCAGGAGCTGTGCCCCCGCCCCGGTCTTGCGCACCTTCGGCACCGGGCAGCCCATGTTGATGTCGATCAGGTCGGCGCCCGCGGCGGCGGCGATCTCCGCGCCGGAGCGCATCACCTCGGCGTCGTGGCCGAAGAGCTGGATCGAGACCGGATGCTCCTCCGGGTGCAGGACGAGCAGCTCGCGCAGCGTGCGCTCGTTCTTGTAGTGAAGGGCGAAGCTCGAAACCATCTCCGACACTGCCAGCCCGGCGCCGTGGCGTTTGGCCTGCAGGCGCACGAACCAGTTGCCGATCCCGGCCAGCGGGGCGAGCAGGACGCGGTTGGCGATCGGCACGCCGCCGATCTCGAAGGGGTCGGTCAGCTCAGGTCGCGTTGCGCTCATGGATCAGCCGCAGGCCCTTCAGGGTGAGCAGATCGTCGACCTCGTCGATCGTCTCGGAGAAGGGGACGATCGCCGACGCGAGGCCACCAGTAGCCACCAGCTTCGGGTTCGGCAGTTCGGTTTCGAACCGGCGCACGATCCCGTCGATCATCCCGGCGAAGCCGAAGATGAAGCCGGAGTTGATCGCGGCGCGGGTCGAGTGGCCGATCGCCGTCTCCGGCTCGCCGAGGTCGATCCGGGTGATGCGGGCGGCGCGGTCGATCAGCGCGGTGAGGGCGATCTCGAGGCCGGGGCCGATCGCGCCACCGAGGTAGGCGCCGTCGGCGGAGACCGCGTCGATGTTGATGCCGGTGCCGAAGTCGACGACCACGCAGGCCTCGCCGAAGCGCTGGTAGGCGGCGATCGCGTTGACAAGGCGGTCGGCGCCGACCTCCAGCGGGTTGTCGATGCGGATCGGCATGCCGCTCTTGACGCCGGGGCCGATGGTCAGGCACGAGGCCTCCAGGTAGCGCTCGGTCATCCGCTCGAACTGGCTGCCCAACGGCGGCACCACGGAGGAGACGACGACCGCGTCGATGTCGCCGAAGTTCATCTCTGAGAGGTTGAAGAACCCGGCGATGCGCTCGCCCAACTCGTCGCCGGTCGCGCCGGAGCGGGTCTGGAAGCGCCAGTGCTCGACCAGCTCCTCCGCTTCGAACGCGCCGAGGTGCGTCTGGGTATTTCCGATGTCGACAGCGAGCAACATGGCGCATAGGATCGTCTCATGGGAGCGCGTCTCTTCGTCATCCCGGGGTCCCACCCCGCAACTACCGCTGCGCTGATGCTCGATTTCAAGGGGATCGAGTTCAGCCGCACGGATCTCGTACCGGTCGTCTCCAAGGCCGTCCTGCGGGCCGCTGGGTTCCCGCGCCTGACCGTCCCGGCCCTGAAGATCGATGGCGAGCGGATCCAGGGTTCCCGCGAGATCTCCCGCGCCCTCGACCGGATCAGGCCCGACCCGCCCCTTTTCCCCGCCGACCCCGACAAGCGTGCCGCGGTCGAAGACGCCGAGCGCTTCGGCGACGAGGAGCTGCAGCACCCGGTCCGCCAGCTCCTCTGGTGGGGCTTCAAGCGCGACAAGGAGCCGCTGCGCACCTACTCCGAGGGCGCCCATCTCGGCATCCCGGTCGGCCTCGCGGTGAAGACCGGTGGCCCCCTGGTCGCCCTCTCTGCCCGCTTCAACGAAGCCACCGACGCCAATGCCCGCACGGCCCTCCTCGCCCTGCCCGACCTCCTCGACCGGGTCGACGCCTACGTCGCCGACGGCACGATCGGCGGCCCCGACCCCAACGCTGCCGACTTCCAGATCGCCACCTCGATCGGCCTGGCCCTCACGATGGACGACCTGAAGCCGCTGATCGAAGGGCGGCCGTGCGCCGAGCCGGCGCGCCGTTACGTGCCGAACTACCCGGGGCATATGCCGCCGGTCCTGCCTCCGGCTTGGTTGCCGGAGCCGGCGACGGGCTAGGCGGCCCCGATAAGGGACGCAAGGGCTTGCGGCGAGCCCGGCCGTCTCGGCCACGGCCCGTGCAGGCTGTGGCCGTCGCCGAAACGGCAGGGTCTGTGAGGATCGACCGTCCCAGAACCGACCCCGACCCCGCGTCCTTTGTCGCCCACAGGGCTACAAAGTACGCGGGGTCGGGTCAGGGTGCGAGGAAACCGTGACGAAGGCGTGGAGTTCCGGG
>JAFDWG010000136.1 GCA_018268605.1 Actinomycetota bacterium
CAGCCAGGGCCGTGGCCGGGACGGCCGTGCTCGCCGCCCCCGCCTTGCGTCCCTTTCCTCGTCCCCCGAACCGGGAACCGACCACCTACCCGTCTAGCTCCCGGGCGTCTGTGGGATTTCTTCCAGCGGGGCGTTGGCCTTCGTGCAGGTGGTCTTCAGCGGCCCGGTCACTTTCCAGACGGTGACCTTGCCTTCGTTGAAGTAGGGCTTGATGCCGCCCGCTCCGCGCAGCCAGCGCGCCTCCGGCGAGGGGACCGGCTTGTCGGGGTGGATGAAGTTGAGGAAGGGCGAGGTGACCAGGTAGTCGAGTTCGGCGGCGTTGACGGCTTCGCGGAAGCCTTCGCAGGTGGGGATCGCGTTGAAGGCGCCGTGCGGCCCTTCTTCGCCGAGGTAGATGACCTTGTTGGAGAGGTCGGGCCCGTAGAAGCCGTAGCCGGCGAACCCGACGGTGGTGCCGGCCAGGCCGATCCGCGAGTCCTCGATGCCGCGCGCCCAGCGGTAGGGGTCGTCAAGTTCCATGCCGGGGATCGAGGTGTCGGCGCTGACATTGGCGAAGCGGTGGTTCAGGTAGTGGCGTTGCACCGGGTAGCCGAGCGCGATCGCGGCGAGCGCGAGGGCGGCCAGCGAGGCGGCGAGGAGGCGCCCGGGCAGCCCGTCGCGGCGGGCCAGCCAGATCAGGGTCGGGACAGCGACGAAGACGATCACGAAGGCGAGGGCGAAAAGGCGTGCCTTGTCGTGGAGGCCGTCGTCGGGACGGTCGGTGATCAGGTAGGCCAGCGTCAGCACCACGATCAGCCCCCACTGGCGCTTCTCGCCGTCCAGGAAGCGCGGCAGCGGCAGCAGGACGAGCGCCGCCAGCAGGGCCGGGATGACGTAGCGGATGTTGATCGCGAAGCCGACCGGCGCCCCCTCCAGCCCGGCCGCGCCAAGCGGCGTGAAGAGGTAGGCGACCAGGCCGAAGAGGGCGCAGCCGCCGAGCCGGCGGATCAGCGTGTCGCGGCCGGCGAAGATCGCGAATAGACAGGCGGCGACGGCGCCGACCAGGAGGAGCGGCCACAGCACGCCGAAGGCGTCGTGCACGCCCGGCACGAAGTAGTGGCGCCAGACGCCGGTGTCGGTGAGGTAGTGGGAGATGTTGTAGCCGGGGCGGCCTTCCTGCAGGCGTTCGGGGTGGGGCAGTCCGATCGGGCCGAGCTTCGTCACCTCGGGGATCGGGCTGCCGGAGACGACCAGGTTGCGCAGGTACCAGTAGCCGCCGCCGAGGAGGCCGGCGACGAACCACCACCCCGCCGCCTTCCGACGTTTGCCGGAGGGTGCGAGGACGATGACGACGACGCTGAGCGCGGCGGCTAAGGCGAAGACGGTGAGCCGGGTGCCGGCGGCGAGGCCGACGGCGAGGCCCGCGGCGGCGAGCGGCCACCCGTAGAGCACCCGCCGGTCCGCCTCCCGGGCGTTCCAGGCCTCGATCAGGATCGCCATGCCGGCCAACAGGAGCGCGGCGGCCATCAGGTCGTTCTTCGCCGCCCCCGGCTCGCGTACGACCAGGGTGTGGCAGCCGATCAGGATCGCCGCGACGATCGTCGTCGGGATCCCCCGCCCGTAGGGCCTTCCCACGCAGTAGGCGGCGAGGAAGGCGACCGCGAGCCAGCCGAAGTTGATGAAGAGGCTGAGGGTGTCGCGGCCGGTGGCGAGGATCCCCAGCGCGTTCAGGAGCTCGGAGTTCTGCGGGTAGAACCAGTTGACGAAGACCGTTTCGACGTGGTGCATCCCGGTCGTCGAGTGCGACTGGACCATGTCCGCCGAGAACGGCATGTGATACCAGAGCGAGTCGAAGTTGAAGATGCCGGCGTCGAGCGCGTGCTTCGCCGTCACCGCCCAGTCGAAGACGACGATCGCGATCACCGCGATCGCCACCAGCGAGGCGAGGACGCCGGGATCGATGCCGCGGGCGGTCTGCCCGCCGCCCTGGCCCTGGGGGACGAGGCGCGTGGCGAGCGCGGCGCCCGCCATCGCCAAGATCAGCGCCCCGATGTAGAGAAGCCCGAAGGTGCCGAGGACCTCGCTCACCACGGTCACGAGGCCGACCGCGACCGTCACCTCGATCAGCCGCGCCGGCGCTCCCCGCCAACCCGGCAGGAGGCGCGCCCGCAGCATCCAGGCCGCGTATCCCGTGGCGAGGGCGAGGACGACGAGCTGGGCGGCCCCCAGTAGGTAGGAGCCGAGGCTAGGCACCGGGCCTCAGTTCAGGCCGTGCAGCACGAAGGGGGTTTCGCCTTCGGCGACCATCCCCTGCCTGCGCGCGGTGGCCTCGACCACGGCCGGCTTGTCGGCCGACTGCACGGCCTTGTGGAGGCGCTTGTTTTCGCGCAGCAGCTCGTGGAATTCGGCTTTGGCCGCGGTCGTCGACTGGTAGGTCTTGAAGAGGTCGATGGCCGGGTTGAGGTAGCTGTAGGCGACGGCGAAGAGGACCAGCACCAGGGCGATGCGACCGACCCGGTCCCACTTGATCCGGCTGGCGGAGCGGCGCGCGCCCGGGCGTCGCGCCGCGGGGCGCCTTTTCGGGGGGCGACGGTTCGAAGCCATGCCCGCAGCTACGCTGCCGGCAGAGCTTCTCCTTCATAAATTCGCGCCCGGGCGCCCTATGAACGCCGTTGGGTGAAGGCGCCCAGGCCCGGAAACTCGGCCGCGCCGCCGAGCTCCTCCTCGATCCGCAGCAGGCGGTTGTACTTGGCGACGCGATCGGAGCGCGAGGGCGCGCCGGTCTTGATCTGGCCGGCGCCGGTGGCGACGGCGAGGTCGGCGATCGTCGTGTCCTCGGTCTCACCCGAGCGGTGCGAGATCACCGCGGTGTAGCCGGCATCACGGGCGATGCGGATCGCCTCGAGCGTCTCGGTCAGCGTGCCGATCTGGTTCACCTTGACCAGGATCGAGTTGCCGACGCCGAGCTCGATGCCGTGGCGAAGCCGCTCCGGGTTGGTCACGAAGAGGTCGTCACCGACCAGCTGGACCTTGTCGCCGATCGCGTCGGTGAGCGCCTTCCAGCCGTCCCAGTCCTCCTCGTCCATGCCGTCCTCGATCGAGACGATCGGGTACTTGGCCGAGAGCGCCGCCCAGTACTCCGCCATCTCCTGCGGCGAGAGCGTGCGGCCCTCGTGCTCGAGGACGTAGTTGCCGCCCTCGAAGACCTCGCTGGTCGCCGGGTCGAGGGCGATGAAGACGTCGGAGCCGGGCTCGTAGCCGGCGGCCTCGACGCCCTCCAGGACGGCCTGCAGGGCCGCCTCGTTGGACTCGAGGTTGGGAGCGAAGCCACCCTCGTCGCCGACCGCGGTGGCGAGGCCGCGCGCGCCGAGGCTCTTCTTCAGCGCGTGGAACACCTCGGCACCGGTGCGCAGGCACTCGGAGAAGCTGGAGGCGCCGGCGGGGACGACCATGAACTCCTGGAAGTCGACCGAGTTGTCGGCGTGGGCGCCGCCGTTCAGCACGTTCATCATCGGCACCGGCAGGATGCGCGGCTCTCCGCCGCCGTAGAGCTCGGCGAGATAGCGGTAGAGCGGCTGCTGGGAGTCCGCTGCGGCGGCCTTGGCGGCGGCCAGGGAGACGCCGAGGATGGCGTTGGCGCCGAGGCGGCCCTTGTTCGGGGTGCCGTCGAGCTCGATCATCGTCTCGTCGAGGGCGCCCTGCTCGGCGGCGCGGGCGCCGGTCAGCGCCTGCGCGATCTCGCCGTTGACGTTGGCGACCGCCTTGGTGACGCCCTTGCCGACCCACTCCGAGCCGCCGTCGCGCAGCTCGACCGCCTCGAACTCGCCGGTGGAGGCACCCGATGGCACGGCAGCCATGCCGCGCGCCCCGGACTCCAGCACGACCTCTACCTCGACGGTCGGGTTGCCGCGTGAATCGATGATCTGACGGGCGTGGATGGTGGCGATCTGGCTCATAGTCAGGCGATCCTATTCGCCCGCCCATCTCCCGCGCGGTCTGCCCGGCCGGGCGCTATTCGCCTTTGGACTTGCCTTCGGAAGACCCTTTGGAGGAGCCTTCTTCGGCTGCTTTGGCCGCTGCTTCTTCGGCCGCTTTGGCGGTCGCTTCTTCGACCGCTTTCTGGGCGGCTTCCGATTCGGCGGAGCCTTCCGCGCCTTCCGCGCCGGCAGCCCCTTCACCCGCGCCTTTTTTGCCGGCTTTGCTGATTTCTTCGGGCCGCGGGCGCTGGACTTTGCGTTCGCCTTCCGGGGTTTTCAGGCTGACCGAGCCCGGAACCGCGGGCTGAGTCTGCACCACCGGGGCGGGGCATTCTTTGGCCGGCACTTTCGGATTGGCTTCGTAACAGGCTTCCGAGGCGCCGGGAGGGCGCCCGGAGCCCTTGAAGTTGGCGCACTGTTCGGTGGTGAAGCCGGAGGCGCACTGGGTGCGCGACGTCCACTTCGCGGTGAAGTTCTCGGCGACCCATTCGGTGAAGTACTTCTGCTGACGTTCGCCGGAGAGCGTCTGTTCGATCGTCGCTTTGACTTCGGGGAAGGTCTGGACTTTTTTCGGCGTCTCCTTCACGACTTCAAGCAGCAGCCAGCTTTTGGCCTGCTTGACGGGGCCGATCAGTTCGCCGGTCTCGGATTTGAAGATGTCTTTTTTCAGCGGTTCCTGAAGGAATTCTTCGGAGATTTCTTTCTGGAGCCCGCCCTGTGCAGCGGTCGTCGGCGAGTACTTTTTGGTGACTTTTTTCCAGTTGGCTTCCGAGTTGTCGGCTTCCAGCGCTTTCTGCGCTTCTTCGACTTCTTTCTTGTTTTCGTTCACGACGACGCGAACGTCGCGGGTCGGCGGTTTCGTGAACTGTTTCGCCTTTTCTTCCTCGTAATAGCTTTCGAGTTCCGCTTCGCTCAGCGGCGGCGTTTCATTCGTGATCTTTTCCTGGATTTTCGTCGAGAGGATCTGGAGTTCCAGACGCTCGTTCACGTCTTCCTCGGTGAAGTGCGATTCCTTGAGGAATTCCTGGAAGGCTTTTTCGGTTTTGAAGCTTTCTTTTTTGACTTTGGCGAGTTCCGCTTCGACTTCTTTCTTGGTGACCTTGATCCCCAGTTCTTCCGCCTCGCCGAAGATCCAGGCGCTGTTCAAAAGTTCGCCGATCGCCGCGTTGTGAAGTTCTTCCTCTTTTTTGGAGCCGGCTTTCGGCGGTTTTTTCAGGCCCGCCTGCGTTTCCTGCTGTTCGAGCGACTTCTTGTAGTCGGCTTCGGAGATGTGTTCGTACTTCGCCGGGGCGCTGCTGATCAGCGCGATGTCGCCCTTGGGAACGCTCGGCGCGCCGAGACCCTCGGCCACCGCGAAGATCACGAAGAGCGCGACGAACACGATCGCGAACAGCATGAGGCCGATGCGCTGCGCGCTCGAGCCTCCGCCCCGCTTGGCCTGCGGCGCACCCGTTTTTTTCGGGCCGCCCCTGCCGCCCTGTTTATTTCGCCCCGATTTGGCTCCCACCAGCGGGGCAGCATAGTGAAAAGGGCATGAACGGGGGATAAAGAGTCCAGCGCGGAATGAAACGGGCCCAACGGGGAGGCCTGAAAAAGTAGGCCTGAGGCGATCTGGGCCGGCCTCGCAAGGACGCAGGGAAGCGAGCTGAGGGGAGCGCACTAATAGTGCGTGACCCGAAGCGAGCGACCGAGGACGCTGCGAGGCGCTCCCAGATCGCCTCAGGCCGCGGCGGGCTCGGCGGCGCGCTTGGCGTCGCGGAGGGCGACGGCCAGGGCCAGGACCGCCTCGAGCCTTTCGTCCGGATCGCCCGCGACGCGGAGGGAGGCCGCCTGCTCGCGCCATTCGTAGAGGGCGCCCTCGACCTGCTCGGAGAGGATGCCGGAGCCGGTCGAGTCGAGCTCCACCCCGGTGACGGTGAGTTTGCCGCCGCGGAACTCGACCGCGCGGGCGCCGGCGAGGCCCAGTTCGATGCGGGCCCGCTGAAGTTTGA
>JAFDWG010000137.1 GCA_018268605.1 Actinomycetota bacterium
CGGGACGCGCGTCGAGCCAATGGGTCGCCTGGAGCACCTGTCCGGCGAGGTAGCGCTGCGCGTGGACCACCGCCTTCGGCTTGCCCGAGGTGCCGGAGGTGAAGGTGATCAGGCAGGGGTCGGTGGGGGCGAGCTCGACCGCCACCGCCGGCGGATCTTCCTGCCAAAGGTCGGGAGAGAGGTAGAGGACGGGACAGGACGGCGCGGCGGCCTCGAGTTCGGCCCGATTGCGCTCGTCGGCCAGGATCAGTCGTGGCCGGGCGACCGCGAACCGGTGTGCCAGGTCAGCGGCGCGCAACTGCTCGGTACAAGGAAGGGCGACGGCGCCGATGCGAAAGCAGGCGACCAGGGAGAGGACCCAGCCCGGGCGGTTGCCGACCAGCGTCAGCACCGTGTCGCCGCGCTCGACCCCGCCCCGCTGCAGGCGCCCCGCGAGTCGTGCCGACGCCTCGGCGACATCAGCGAAGGTCCACTCCTCCCGCTCACCGGCCGCATCGAGGGCCACCAACGCTCTGTTCTTCGGCGGTGCTTCGTCGACGTAATCCCGGGCGAAGTTCATAAGAGAGCGCAATCTTACATGGTAGTTTTGCCGAATGAGCGCCTCTGCCTACCAGGTTCCCTACGTTGGGGGGAACATCTGACATACTAGTTTGATGGAGATTGCGGGGGAGGAAAGATGATCATCGACTGCCACACCCACTACTGGGAGCCGAAGCATCTGGGAGAGGCGTGGCTCGCGCAGGTCGGCCGAATCAAGAGCGGCGAGGTCAATGAGCGCGTCTGCGTAACGCCCGATGTCTATCGTCGCGCGATGCGCCCGGCCGCGCGTTCGATCGTTTTCGGGATGCAGGCCAAGGCGGCCGGGATCATGGTCGACAACGACGATCTCGCCGACTTCGTCACCCGCATGGGCGGCGGGGTCATCGGCTTCCTCTCCGTCGACCCGACCGACCCCGGCGCCGCCGACGAGGTCGAGCGCGCCTCCCAGGATCTCGGTCTGCGCGGGGTGAAGCTCGGCCTTCCCTACCAGGCGATCTCGCCGGTCGACGAGCGGGCACTACGGGTCTTCGAGCGCTGCGAGCGCCTCGGTCTGCCGGTGCTCGTCCACCAAGGGGCGATCTTCTCCAGCGCCGGGCGGATGGTCGAGGCCAATCCGATCCTGCTCGACGACGTCGCCCTCAAGTTCCCCCAGATGAAGCTGATCATCGCCCACCTCGGCCATCCCTGGGTCAACGAGACGGCGATCGTGATGAGGCGCAATCCGAACGTATTCAGCGACGTCGCCGCTCTTTACCGCCGTCCGACGATGATGATGGCCGGCCTCTCCGCCGCCCACGAGTACAACGTCCTCGACAAGGTCCTGTTCGGGACCGACTATCCCTTCACCAACGTCGAGGGGACGATCGAGGGCCTGACCCCCATCTTCGAAGCGATGAGCAGGACCTTCCCTGGCGAGCTCGGCCCCAGCCACCTGGAGGAGCTGCTCCATCGCCCGACGCTGGAGCTGCTGGAGCTGCCCGACGACGGGGTGTCGTTGCAGCGGCCCGACGCAGCGGGCGTCGGTGCCGACGGCGCCGGCGGCGACTCACCCTCCTGAGGTGGGCGGGTCTGTGCTCGGGGGGACACCGTCGACGCGGCTGGCGGCAGCCGAATCTCAGCTGTCGGCGGGTGGGATCGTGGTCCTCTGTGAGCCTGAAGCCGCGACCGCCTCGAAGGCCGATCTGGTGCTCGCCGCGGGCCAGGCTACCCCCGAGGCCGTCAACCTGCTGATCACCCATGGGCACGGCGTGCTCTACGCCCTGATGTCGGCGGAGCGCTGCGAAAGGCTTGGCCTCAGCCATCTGATCGAGCGTGACTCGGAGCGCTGGATCACTGCGATGGCGACCTCGATCGAGGCCCGGGTTGGAGTCACCACGGGCATCTCGGCGGCCGATCGGGCCCGAACCTTGCGCGTCGCCGGGGACCCCGGGGCCGGACCCGACGACCTCGTCCAGCCCGGCCACGTCTTCCCGATGGCGGCCCGGCGCGGCGGCCTGCGCGCCCGCGTCGGTCGCACCGAGGCGACGATCGAGCTCCTCGCCCTCGCCGGCCTCTTCCCCGTCGCCGCATCGTGCGAGTTGATGAACGAGGACGGCGCGACGATGAGCGTCACCGAAACGGTCGCCTTTGCAGCCGAGAGCTCGCTGCCGGTCGTCACGGTCGGGGACGTGTTGGGCCGCCGACTCGAGGCCTCGCCGATGCTGCTCGCGGCGGAGCGGCGGGTCGAGTCCGCCACCTGGGGCCCCTTGGTCGAGTCGGTGGTGACGACATTCGACGGCGATCCGGTCCACCGTGCGATCCGCGGCGAGGGCACGCGGGTCGAGCGCATCGAGCGAGTCCACGTGCTCGACGCCTGTGTGCTCGGCGACGCCTTCGACGCCTGTCCCGAGGGCTGTGGTGAGCGCCTGCGCTCCGCGATGGATGACCTGGTCGCCGGCGAGAACTCACTCGTCCTTCACCTAGCTGCCGGCGTGCAGCCCGCCGATCCAAGCCTGACCGCGGCGCTTGCCGTGCCGGTGCTCGTCGCCCTCGGCCTCGACCTCGAGCGGGCGATCGAGTTGGCCGACCCCGGGCGATCGGCGATCGCCCCCGACGAAGAGGAGACCGACCGATGAGCGACCTGATAGTCGACCCCTCCGGCGACGAGAAGAAGCGCAGCTACTCGATGTTGATCGACGGAGACTGGCGACCGCCCACGTCCGGACGCCGGTTCGAGACGGTGAACCCGTTCGACGGCGCCGCCTGGGCGGAGATCCCGGAGGGCACCGAGGCCGACGTCGACGCCGCGGTCGGTGCGGCACGGGCCGCGTTCGATTCGGGGCCATGGGGGAAGGCGACCGGCACCGAGCGAGCCGCGGCGATGCGACGGTTGGCCGATCTGGTCGAACGCAACGCCGAGGCGCTGGCGCGGATCGAGACGACCGACAACGGCAAGCTATTGCGGGAGACCCACACCCAGACCAAGGCCCTGCTCGGCTGGCTCCAATACTTCGCCGGCGCCGCCGACAAGATCGAGGGGGCGACGATCCCGGCGGACAAGCCGAACTACTTCCTCTACACCCGTCATGAGCCGGTCGGCGTGGTGGCCGCGATCACCCCCTGGAACTCGCCCCTGCTGCTGCTGATCTGGAAGCTCGCCCCGGCGCTGGCCGCGGGGTGCACGGTGGTGGTCAAGCCGGCCGAGCAGACGTCGGCCTCGACGCTCGAGTTCGGCCGGCTGTTCGAGGCGGCCGGATTCCCGTCCGGCGTCTTCAACGTCGTCACCGGCACCGGTCCCGATTGCGGCCGGGCGCTGATCCGTCACCCCGGGGTCGACAAGGTCGCCTTCACCGGCTCGACCGCCACCGGGATCGCGGTGATGAAGGACGCCGCCGACCACCTGGCCGGCGTCTCCCTGGAGCTGGGCGGCAAGTCGCCGAACATCGTCTTCGACGACGCCGACCTCGAGGAGGCGACCAACGGCGTGGTGGCCGGGATCTTCGCCGCCACCGGGCAGACCTGCATCGCCGGGTCACGGCTGTTGGTCCAGCAGGGCATCCACGACGACCTGGTCGCCCGCCTCGTCGAGCGGGCGGCGCGGATCAAGCTGGGCGACCCGCTCGAGCCGGCGACCGAGATGGGTCCCGTCGCCTTCCCCGAGCAGCAGGCGAAGATCGTCGACTATCTCGATCTCGGCCGTCACGAGGGCGCGACGGTGGCCACCGGCGGCGGCGTCCCTGGTGACGCTTCATTGGCGGGCGGCTGCTTCGTCGAGCCGACGATCTTCACCGGCGTCGACAACGGGATGCGGATCGCCCGGGAGGAGATCTTCGGCCCGGTCCTCGCCGTGATCCCCTTCGCTGACGAGGAGGAGGCGGTGCGGATCGCCAACGACAGCGACTTTGGTCTCGCCGCCGGGGTATGGACCGGCGATGTGCGTCGCGCCCATCGCGTCGCCCACGCCCTCCGGGCGGGGACCGTCTGGGTGAACAGCTACCGCGCGGTCTCCTTCGCGGCGCCGTTTGGCGGCTTCCGTCAGAGCGGCCTCGGCCGCGAGAGCGGCCTTGAGTCGATCCGCGAGTTCACCGAGGTGAAGACCGTCTGGATCGAGCTCTCGGGCCAGACCCGCGACCCGTTCAGCATCGGCTGAGGCCCGCCGATGTCGGGCAAGACCTCAGCCCCCGGCTCTCCCCCGGTCGGCGCTCGGACCGCGGGTGATGACGTAGAGCTTGCGCACCGTCTCGGTGATCGTCCACTCGCCCCGCCATCCTTCCGGCTCGACGAAGGCGGAGCCGGGGATGATCGGGTGCGACTCGCCGTTCTCGTCGGTGATCGAGCCGGCGCCGCTGAAGAAGTACATGGTCGAGGTGGAGTCCGGCTTGGACACCGGGAAGCGGCCCGGGGTGCACTCCCAGATCCCGATCAGGGTCCGGCCGTCGTCGTAGAAGCGGTGCATGGACTCGACCGGGGTGCCTTCGAAGGCCGGGTCGCGTGGCCCTTTCACCTGCAGCTCGATGTCCTGCAGTTCGTCGGACGAGACGGCGATCGCGGCGATCGCTCCTTGAATATCGGTGATTCCCTCGCTGTTCATGCCCAGACCATAACTGGTATGGCAGTTTTGGGAGAGAGGTCATGACGGCCGGCGCAGGGATCCTCGCGGGCCTACGGGTGGTCGAGGGCTCGGCCTTCGTCGCCGCGCCGCTGGCCGGGATGACGCTGGCCCAGCTGGGGGCCGACGTGATCCGCTTCGATCAGATCGGCGGCGGCCTCGACCACGGCCGCTGGCCGCTCGCCGCGGACGGACAGAGCCTGTTCTGGGCCGGCCTGAACAAGGGCAAGCGCTCGATCCAGCTCGATCTGCGCAGTGGCGAGGGACGTGAGCTGGCGACTGCGCTGATCACCGACCCCGACCCCCGCGGAGGCCTGTTCCTGACCAACTTTCCGGCCGTCGGCTGGCTGGATTTCGAGCGCCTGCGGGAAGGTAGGGAGGACCTGATCATGGCCGCGCTGACCGGCAACCCGGACGGCACCAGCGAGGTCGACTACACGGTCAACCCGGCGACCGGCTTTCCCTGGGCGACCGGCCCCCGCAACCTGGCCGAGCCCCTGAACAGCGTGCTGCCGGCCTGGGACGTCGCGATGGGCACCCTGGCCGCCGTCGGGATGCTTGCCGCCGAGCGCCATCGCAGCCAGACCGGCGAGGGCCAGTTGATCCGACTCGCCCTCTCCGACGTCGCCTTCGCGATGGTCGGCAACCTCGGGCGCATCGCTCAGGCGACCCTCGGCGCCCAGGACGCGGTCAAGGACGGTAACTATCTGTACGGCGCTTTCGGCCACGATTTCGAAACCCGCGACGGGCGCCGCCTGATGGTGGTCGCCCTTACCGCGCGACAGTGGGCGGCGCTGCGCGACGTGACCGGCGTCGCCCGCGCCTGCGAAGGAATCGAGGTCGCCACCGGGCACGACCTGTCGAGTGAGACCGGCCGCTTCGAAGCCCGAGACCTGCTCGCGGCCCTGCTCCGCCCGTGGTTCGCGACCCGCAACCTGGAGGAGATCCGCGGGGCCTTCGCCGGCACCGGTGTCTCCTGGGGTCCCTACCAGACGTTTCGCCAGCTGGTCGACGAGGACCCTCGCGCCTCGGTCGCAAATCCGATGTTCGAGCTGGTCGAGCATCCGGGCGTCGGGACCTACCCGATGCCCGGTTCGCCGCTTGGCTTCTCCGCCTCGAATCCCGTCCCGGTGCGCCGCGCGCCGCGGCTCGGCGAGGACACGGAGGAGGTGCTTGCCGACGTGCTCGGCCTGGGCCAGGCGGAGATCGGCCGCCTGGTCACCTCCGGAGTGGTTGCTGTCCCTGCGGCCGGCGCGGCCTGATCGGCACCTGGGTAGTGATGGAGCAGCC
>JAFDWG010000138.1 GCA_018268605.1 Actinomycetota bacterium
CCAAAGGACGACCGCGTGGTGCGGGCCGGGCCAAAGGACGACCGCGTGGTGCGGGGGTGTCGCCCGACACGCGCGGAGGCGTGACGTTCCCGGCACCTCCCTCACGACTTGCGCCTTCGGTGACGGATATGTGGCTCTCCCGTGATCCTCGCGTGACGAATTCTCGGCGCTCGCGTGGGCCCGTCCGTCACGGACCGTGGTGACCCTTGCGTCCCTCACGTCGGGCCCCGCCATCTACCCAGCCGTCGCCCCGGTCCCGAAGTCGTCGACCGCGACCGTCTCGGGCTCCGGCGGGGCCGTCAGCAGCACCCGACACGGGGCTTTTTTCAGCACGTACTCCGTCGCCGCGCCGATCTCCGCGGGCTTCGCCGCGCCGATCCCGCCGAAGCGGCCACCGCCGCGGATCTTGGTCGGCGGCTCGCCGCCGATGATGATCGCTTCCGAGTTCGCCCGGCGAGCCGCTTCGACGATCCCCGCACCGGTCCGCCGCGCCCGGATCACCTCGGTCGAGACCTCGACGTCGGCGTACTCCTCCCCCACCTCGCGGGCCCGCTCCAGCGCCCGCCGAGCCTGCGCCTCGCGCTCCGGCGGCAGCTCGGCGTCCAGCGGGAGCGTCAGCGGCACCTCGATCACGTAGACGAGCTCGAGGCGCGACTCCGCCTCCTCGGAGCCGTCCTCGCGCTCGGCCGCGGCGAGGCGCCCGGCGGTGGCGACGATGTCGTCGTCGAGCTTGGTCCCGAAGACCGGGACCAGGAGGTTGGAGAATTCGACCTCGGGGATCTGCTTGGTCAGCGCCGCCTCGCCGACGGTCACCCGGCGGGTCAGCGAGGTCCCCTCGAAGCCCTTGCGGTAGACGACGTAGAAGGTGAGTCCGAAGGCCATCCAACCGATCCCGACCCAGCGGGCGGTCGTGTGGAAGGCGAGCACGCTGAGGAAGGCGC
Organism: Actinomycetota bacterium; assembly: GCA_018268605.1. Taxonomy (GTDB): domain Bacteria; phylum Actinomycetota; class Thermoleophilia; order Solirubrobacterales; family 70-9; genus VAYN01. The sequence continues at coordinate 942 of JAFDWG010000138.1, forward strand.
CGGCGCTGGCGACGGCGGCGATCATCGCCGGGATCGGCAGCTCCGCCGTGCCCCAGGCCATCCCCCAGGGGATCCGGAAAGGGCGCTTGGCGTCCGGCATCTTCACCCGCAGGCGGATGATCGAGAGGTGGGCGATCGTGATCGCCAGCGTCGCCCCGAAGGCGTAGAGGCCGGCGAGGATCTTGATGTTGGTCGTCAGCACCAGGCCGCCGACGATCAATCCGCAGATCGTGATCGCCACGTAGGGCGTCGCCCGCCGGCGCTCGAGTTTGCCGAGCCAGCTGGGGATCTGGCGGTTGATCGCCAGCGTGTAGGTGTGACGGGAGACGCCGAGCATCGAGGTCGTCGCCGCCCAGAAGAGGACCGGCGCGGCGACCAGCGCCACCACCCAGCGCATGATCTCCGACAACCAGTGTGGGTGGAAGGCGGAGACGACGCCCAGCACCGGGTCCTGGATGTACTGGCCGCCGAGAGCGGTCTGCGGGCCGGCGGGGGTCGAGACGACGGGCACCGCCATCAGGGCGATCGCCGCCATCCCGGCATAGACGAGCGGCACGGCGATTGCGCCGAGGCTGGCGATCCGCTTCAGGTCCCGCCGCCCCACTTCGATGTCCGGGGCGAGGTCGGCGGCGGCCTCGATCCCGGCGTAGGCGAGCATCGCGACGACCGCCGCGTAGATGATGTCCCGCAGGCTCGGCTGGTTGAACAGGTGGATGTGTTCGGTGAGCCGATCGGGGTGCATGACGACGATCGCACCGACCACGATCACGGCCAGCTGCAGCGCCAGGTCGGCGAGCGCGATGAAGGCGAGGCTGCGTTGCCGGCCTCGCCCGGTGACGTTGAAGACGTTGAGGACGCAGGCGCCGATGATCACCGCGGCGGCGACGACGAGTTCGGGGCCGCGGTCGTCGAAGCCCGACCAGATCGGCACCAGGTAGTGCGGCACGCTGATCGCCGCCAGGGCGATGACGATCAGGTAATCGAGCAGGATCGCCCAGCCGGCGATGAAGGCGATCAGCTCGTTGAAGGCGTGGCGGGCGAAGGCGGAGGAGCCGCCGCGCTCGCGGAACATCGCGCCGCCCTCGACGTAGGAGAGCGTCGTCAGGCCGAACAGGAGCCCGGCGACGAGGAAGATCAGCGGCGTCAGGCCTAGGCCCCGCTCGGCCACCACGCCGAGCGCGAAGTAGATCGAGAAGCCGACCGCCGAGTAGGCGGCGGCGAAGAGCCACGGCACCCCGAGCCCGCGGCGCAGCTTGCCCTTGCGGGCGGCGTACGGCGCTTTCATCGCAGCTGCCTGCTCGCGATCCAGTAGCGGCCGATGCCGACGGCGACGAAGAGGAGGCCCATCACGAAGCCGATCGACGCCGGGCCGCCGCCGTTCGCCAGGGTGACGACCAGGAGCAGCACGCCGATCACGGCGAAGACGAGCGAGAAGCCTCTGACGGCGCCATGGTAGGCGCGATTGCGGTCCATCACGTCGCCTCGACCAGCGCGCCGGTGGGGCCGGGGATGCCGCCCGGCTTGTCCGGCGGTTCAGAGACGACGATCACCCGGCACGGGCGCTCGCCGAGGATCGTCTGCAGGGTCTTGTCGTACTGCGGCGCACCGTTGCGATAGCGCAGGCCGACGACGACCGCCGCCGCCTGGATCTCCTCCGCCTCCTCGGATACGGAGTAGCCGGCCTGGCCCGGCCGCACGCGCGCGACGTGGCCGGTGACCCGGGCGCCGCCGATCAGTTTCGCCTCCTCGACCCGCCGCTGCGCCTCCCGTTCGGCGTCGGGCAGGTCGGCGTTCAGGGGCAGATCGGTAGGCACCGTCATCATCGAGTGGACGTGGATGCCACGTCGCCTCTTGGAGGCGAGTTTGACCGCCGTCGCGACCATCTCCGGTGAGAACGATTCGTCATCCTCGAAGGCGACCAGGATCGACTGGTACTCGACCTCCTCGACCCCGAGCGGTTCCGGCGTCAGCACCTTCACCGTGCGGGTCAGCGGCAATCCCTGGTTGCGACGGTAGAGGACGTAGACGGTGATGCCGAGCAGCATCCAGCCGGTGCCGACGAAGAGCGTCGAGGGGTTCAGCGCCATCACCACGATCCAGGCCGCGAACGTGCCGAGGCCGCCGAAGACCGCCGTCAACGGCACGTCGAAGCCGAACGCATGCACGTTCATCGGTGGCTTCCAGTGGCGCTCCGCGTCCCCCTGGGACTTGCGCAGTTTGATCACGGCGATGTGGGCGATGGTGAAGCTGAGCATCGCGCCGAACGAGTAGAGCGTCGCCAGGAAGTTGGTCTTTCCCGGCAGCATGGTGATGATCGCGACGCCCGCGAAGATGACGATCGCGATGTAGGGGGTGCGGTACTTCGGGTGGACCTGGCGCAGACCCTCCGGCAGCTGCCGGTGCTGGCCCATCGAGTAGGTGAGTCGGGAGACGCCGATCAGCCCCGCGTTGGTCGCGATCAGCAGGATCACCGCCGCCAGGACGCCGACGTAATAGCGCAGGATTTCGGTCGGGCCGTGGGAGAGGCCGAGGTTCTCGACGATGCCGAGGATCGGGTCGTCGGCGTACTTGGTGCCGAGTTCGGTGATGTAGTGCCCGGCGGTGTTCTGCACGACCGGCATCGCCGAGAGCGCGACGATCGGGATCAGCAGGTAGAGGCCGAGCACCGCGGCGACGACGAGCCCGGCGGCGCGCGGGACCGTCTTCGAGGCGTCCTTCGCCTCCTCGGACATGTTGGAGATCGTCTCGATACCGGTGTAGGCGATCATCCCGACCGCGATCCCGAGGGCGAAGTCGCTCCAGCTCGGGGCGACGCCGAGGTGGACGTTGTCGACGAGGACCTGCGGGGAAAGGACGAGGACGACGCCGATCCCGACCAGAACGACCTGCGTGGCGAGGTCGGCCACGGCGAGGATCAGGTTGAGTTTCGAGGACTCCTCGGTGCCGCGGATGTTCAGCGCAGCCAGGCCGACCACCAGCGCGGCGCCACCGATCACGTCGCCCGGGCTGTGTCCCAGGGCGGGCCAGAAAACCGCAAGGTAGTGGGGCACGAAGAAGGCCGAGATCGCGACCGTGATCGTGTAGTTCAGCATCTGCCCCCAGGCCGCGACGAAGCTGACGAACTCGTTGAAGGCGTGGCGGGCGAAGCTCGATGAGCCGCCGGCCTCGGGGAACATCACGGTCGCCTCGGCGTAGGTGGCGGCGGTGGCAGCGAAGATCAGGCCCGAGATGACGAACGCGATCGGCGTCAGGCCGAGGGCGAACGCGGCGGTCACGCCGAGGGCGTAGTAGATCGACGAGCCGACGTTGCCGTAGGCGGCGGCGAACAGCGCGCCGACGCCGTGGACGCGGCTCAGCGATTCGTCTCTGGGGACGCGCCGGGCCATCTATGAGGAGGGAGACATGCTCTGGATTGACACTTCTTATCCCGAATATACGCGCGTCAGGGGCGCGCTCCTTACGTGCTCGGTTCCGAGATCGGCGGGAGAGGCGATGCCGAGCAGCGCCAGGGCGAGCTCAAGCTCGGCCGCGAGGATGCGCAGGACCCGCTCCGCCCCCGCCGCCCCGGCCGCGGCGAGCCCCCAGGCGGTCGGCCGGCCGATCAGCACGGCGTCGGCGCCGAGCGCCAGGGCGGTCGCGATGTCGACCCCGCGCCGGATCCCGCCGTCGATCAGAACGGCGGCACGTCCGGCCACCGCCTCGACCATCTCCGGCAGCGCCTCGGCGGTGGGGATCGTGCGGTCCAGCTGGCGCCCGCCATGGTTGGAGACGACGACGCCCGCGGCCCCGTGCTCGACCGCCAGGGTCGCATCCTCGGCGGTCACGAGGCCCTTGACGATGAGCGGGACGCCCGCCTCGGAGGCGATCCCGCCGAGGTCCTCCCAGGTGAGGGCACGGGTCATCAGGTCGAAGCTTTCGCCGACGGTCACCGTGCGCGACCCGCCGAAGGCGGCGGAGACGCTCGGGATCTCGATCTCGGCCGGGATCGTGAAGCCCTCGCGGACATCTGCCTCCCGGTTGCCACCCGGCGGCGCGTCCACAGTGAGAACGACCGCCTCGAACCCCGCCGCGACCGCCTCTCCCATCAGCGCCCGGGTCACCCCCGCGTCGCTGAACGGATAGAGCTGGAACCAGCGCCGACCGCCGGGCGCGGCGGCCGCGACCTCGCTCGGCCGCGCCGTGGCGAGCGTCGACAGGCACATCACGGTGCCGAAGGCGGCGGCAGCCCGGGCCATCGCGAGCTCCCCCGCAGGGTCGAGCAGCCGCTGGTAGGCGACCGGGCCGACCAGGACGGGCGCCGTCACCGGCCCGCCGAGCACCGTCGCCGCGGTCGAGGACACCTCCACCCCGGTCAGCTGCCGCGGCCGCAGCCGCCAGCCCTGCCATGCCGCGACGTTCTCGCGCATCGTCACCTCGTCTCCGGCACCACCGGAGAAATAGCCGCGCGGCCCCGGCTCGAGCCTGCGCTCGGCCTGGTCCTGCGCGTCGTAGACGTTGACCCACCCCTCAGGCACGGCGGGGAAGCTAGCCGCTCAGCCGGTCCCGTGGGGGCGCCGCTGGGCTTCGGCGACGCGGAAGTGGATGACGGCAGAGCGCGAATCGGGCCTTCCGCGCGCTCGCGCGCGGATCTCGAGCCGGTGTCTACCGGGCGCCAGGCCCCGCAGCGTGAGTGGCGAGGCGCATCCGCGGAAGGCATCGGCATCGACCCTGCAGCGGAAGCGGACGCCCGGGGTCGAGTCACCGAAGCGGATCGTCGCCGTGCCGGCGGCTCCGACCCTCGCGGGGTGGATGACGGGCGCCGCAGGCGGCCCGGAGGTCGCCCCGGGCGTCGGCGTGATCTGGGGCGCTTCCCGCTTGTGGGGCGCCGAGTGGACCTGTTCGGTCGGCGGCGGTCCCAGGCCCGGGGGGAGGTCCTGACCCATAACCAGCGAGAAGGTGCCCATCCATGGCAGGCCACTTGCTT
>JAFDWG010000139.1 GCA_018268605.1 Actinomycetota bacterium
CGGTTTCGGCCACGGCGGCACGGTATACGTCCTCCAACGGGAGTCCTTCCCGGAGCGCGTCGCGGGAGCGTTCGGCCCCGGTCGCCTCGGGGACGGCCACCTCGATGTCGAGGCTCGAGCGCGCGGGCTCGGTCCAGGCGAGGAGGCGCTCGAAGACCGCCCGCGTCGCCACCTCCTCCCCGGCACGGAAGTCGATCATCTTGCCGGCGGCACCGTAACGGATCGCGCGCCAGAGGTTCTCCTCGATCTCGCGGTCGGCCAGTGGGACCCAGCCCTCCGCCCCACGCTCATCGAGATCCATCGCCGTCTGCACGACGCAGGCGACGATCATCCCGGCGATGGCGCTGGCCTCCTCGCCGCGCGTCTGGGCGTCACAGATCCGCACCTCGACCGTGCCGAAGCTGTGGTGCGGGCGGACGCTCCACCAGAGTTGGGTCGACTCGATCACCGAATTCGTTCGCTGCAACATGTCGATGAAGCCTGCGTATGTGTCCCAGTCGACGAACGGCGACGGCACCCCGCAGCGGGGGAAGGTGCGAGTGAAGATCTCCGATCGCACCGAGGCGAGCCCGGTGTCGCGGCGGTCGAGGAAGGGCGAGTTCGCCGACATCGCCAAGAGCGGCGGCAGCAACTCGCGCAGCCGGTCGCAGACGGCGATCGCCCGGTCCGCCCCACGCACGCCGACGTGGACGTGGAGGCTCCAGGTGTTGTTGCGCTGGGCGACGTAGCCGAGTTCCTCCCGCAGCCGGTTGTAGTGATCGGTGTCGATGATCGTCTGGTCGAGGTAGTTCGCCCACGGGTGGGTTCCCATCGCCCCCAGCGCCAATCCCATCGACTCGGCCAGGGCGAAGAGCCGGTCGCGCCGGTCCTGTTGGGCGGCCACCGCCTCGGCGAACGTCTCGGCCCGACCGGAACGGATCTCGATCTCGGACGCGATCAGCTCCCCCGCCGCCGCGTGCCCGAGGACCTCGTCCTCGTCGCAGCGCGCCTTCATCTCCTCGTAGCGGTCGAGGAGCCCCAGCGTGGCCGGGTCGAGGATCGCGAACTCCTCCTCGAGGCCGACGGTGAAGTCGGTCGACTCCTCGAACCGCTCGCGCGCGCCGTGGAGATCGAGCGTCAAGGCACTGTGGGGTCAGGCCGGGCGGATCGCCTCAGGCCAGGTAGAAGTAGAGCGCGTAGAGGAGGTCGACGGCAGGGCTGGAGGTGTGGACGGTGACCTCTGGCGGGACCTGCAGCAGCTGCTCGCTGTAGTTGAAGATGATTTTCACGCCCGCCTCCACCAGCCGGTCGGCGACCTCCTGGGCGGCATCCGCCGGGACCGCCAGCACCCCGACGACGACCTCCTCGTCGGCGATCACCTTTGCCAGGTCCCCGTCCAACGGACGCACGGTGACGTCGCCGATCTCTGTCCCGACCTTCTCCTCGTCGACGTCGAACACGGCGACTACCTGGAATCCGTGGTCGGCGAAGATCGCAGAGGAGGCGATCGCCTGCCCGAGGTGGCCGGCGCCGAAGAGGGCGATGTTGTGCTGGCCCGCGGTGCGGAGGATCTTGCGGACCTCCGACACCAGCGAGTCGACGTTGTAGCCCACCCCACGCTTGCCGAACTTGCCGAAGCCGGAGAGGTCGCGGCGGATCTGCGTCGGGTTGATGTGGGTGTACTCGGAGAGCTCCTGCGAGGAGATCGTCTCGCGGCCCATCTTGCGCGCCTGGGTCAGCACCTGCAGGTAGCGCGAGAGGCGCGCGGCGACCCCGAGTGAGAGTCGCTCCCCTTCGGTCGGCAGCCCGGCAGCCTGAATATCGTCGATCACGTCGGCCATGCCCCCACAGTATCGAGCCTTTTGCGCACGCCTGCGTCGTCGTATACAAGCTCGGAGGCGACGATCCCGTCGACCTCGACCACCGGGATCTTCTCCAGGTGACGGCGGAGCAGCAGGTCGTCGCTCTCGATGTCGATCTCATGCAGTTGGAACCGGTACCCCTCGTCGTGCAGGGCGACGATCCCCTCGATCGCCTGCTCGCACAGATGACAGCCGGGACGGGAGTAGACGACCACCTCGACCGGGCGCCGCTCGGTGACGCTCACGCCGCCATCCTTTCGCCGGTGGCGAAGGCGTCGTAGCCGAGGTAGTCGGGATAGGCGACCGGGTGCGCCCAGCGGGCGGCCGAGCCGATCATCGCCGCGTTGTCGGTGCAAAGAGCGATCGGGACCAGCTTCAGCGCGACGCCCTGGCGCTCGCAGAGCTCGGCGACGGCGGCGCGCAGCGGCCCGTTGGCGGCGACCCCGCCGCCCAGGGCGACCGCCTCCCAGTGGCCCTTCTTCAGCGCCCGTCGCACCTTGGCGACAAGCTGGTCGACCACCGCTTTCTGGAAGGAAGCGGCGAGGTCGGCGCGGCGCTCGCGCACCCCGTCCTCGCCGAGCTCCCGACAGCGATAGAGGACCGCGGTCTTCAGCCCGGAGAAGGAGAAGTCGAGACCCGGGTCCCGCTGCATCGCTACCGGCATCTCGAACGCTTCGGGATCGCCGCTCTGGGCCTCCTTCTGGACCACCGGCCCGCCGGGATAGCCGAGGCCGAGGAGGCGCGCGACCTTGTCGAAGGCCTCCCCGGCGGCATCGTCGAGCGTCTGTCCCAGGATCTCGTGCCGCTCGTGATCGCGCACCGCGGCGAGCTGGGTGTGTCCGCCGGAGGCGACGAGGCAGAGGAAGGGCGGCTCGAGCGGCTCGGGCTCGAGGAAGTTGGCGGCGACGTGGCCTTGCAGATGGTCGACGGGGATCAGCGGCAGGCGGCGCGATGCGGCGATCGCCTTCGCGGTCGAGACGCCGACGAGGAGCGCGCCGATCAGCCCCGGTCCGGCGGTGACGGCGACCGCCTCGAGGTCGTCCAGGGTGGCGCCGGCTTCGGCGAGGGCGGCCTCGACGACCGGCGTCGCCAACTCCAGGTGGTGGCGCGCGGCCACCTCGGGGACGACACCGCCGAAGCCGGCGTGGGCGGCAGCCTGGGAGGAGATCACGTTGGAGAGGATCCGCCCCCCGTCGAGCAGGGCGGCGCAGGTGTCGTCGCAGGAGGTCTCTATCGCCAGCAGCACGGCAGGTCCTTCAGGCTCAGTCGAGCCACCTCAGTCCAACCACATGATCAACGCGTCCTCGCCGTTGTCGTGGTAGTAGCGCGGACGCACGCCGGCGGAGCGGAAGCCGAAGTATTCGTACATGCCGATCGCCCGGTGGTTGGAGACGCGCACCTCGAGCGTAAACGGGAGCTGGTTGCGCCCCTCCTCGAAAAGGCGACGCAGAAGCGCGCCGGCGACGCCGCGGGCGCGGTGGTCGGGCGACACGGCGACGTTCATCAGGTGCCACACCTGGTCGTAGCGGGAACAGACGACGTATCCCGCGAGCTCGTCGTCGCGCATCGCCGCCAGGCAGATTCCGCTGGGCTTCGACAGCTCCAGCACGAACATCGCCAGGGACCACGGGGTCGGGAACGAGCGGCGCTCGATCGAGATCACGTTCGGCAGGTCCGAGTAGGCGAGCCGGCGCACCTGCGTCTCGCCGGCGGCCCGGCCTTCAATCTGATCTCTGGAAAGAATCTCGCTCACGCCAACGCTCCGCGTCTGGAGGTCTGAGGTAGATCGGTTCGAGCGAGTCGGAGCCCGTCCCCACCGCCGCCAAAGCGCAGATGTGGCGCGCCGCGACCTTGTGGACAGGATCGGCGTCGTCCGGGATGCGGATGCCACCGGCTCCTTCCAACTCGTCACGAAAGCGTATCGCCCCGGAACCGCCGACCGAAGGGGGCGTCAGCAGCCGCCCCAGCCGCTCGGCCAGCGCCTCGGGCCGCATTACCGCGGGCTCCCACAGCGTCGAGCCGCCCGCGTCGTAGAGGGCGACGAAGACCTCGCCGCGGTAACCGTCGAGGACCGCGAGGCGCTCGCCGCTCGCACCCGCCTCCCCGACCCCGGCCCCGAGGGCATCGAGCGTGGACACTCCGCGCGCCGGCAGACCGAGACCCAGGGTCAGTCCTTTGGCCGTGGCGATCCCGACCCGCAGGCCCGTGAACGAGCCCGGTCCCAGCCCGACGGCGACCAGATCGACCGCCTCCCAGCCGCCGGCCGCGTCGGCGCAGCGCTCGACCTCGGCGAGGAGGCCGGTGGCGTGCAGCGGCCGGCCGCGCTCGGAGAGCCCGAGTTGCGCCTCGGTGATGACCTCCCCGTCGCGCCAGGCACAGGCCGCGGTGTCGGGGGTCGCGGTGTCGAAGCCGACGACGACCAGGGCGCTCGCCTCCCTTCGCCGCCTACTTCACGCGAAAGACGGAGGTGCCGACTTTCTTGCCCTTGACGAACCAGGTGACCTGATGGCGACCGGGGGTCGTCGAGGTGATCTTGTTCACGTAAAGGGTTCCCTGCTGGGCTTCCTGCGGTTTTTCGGTGCAGAGATGTTCCGCCTTCGGGAACTTCACGCAGACCGTGTATTTCACGTCGGCCTTCAGGCTTTTGAAGAACGCGCCCTTCTTGCTGCCGACCGGGCAGACGGTGGCGGGCTTCGCCTTGCGTGAGAGCCCGCAGGCGATGTAGTGCTTGAACGCGGGACCCGAGCTCGGAGTTTCCTTGGCCGGGGTCGGAGCCTGTGCCGAGGACGAGGCGACGCCGATCAGCATCCCGGTTGCGATCGCGACCAGTGCCAACACCGACAGCGTTCCCTTCTTCATCCTCGAACCCCTCCTGTCTCGACTGTGCGTGCGAAAGAACTTCAGCGTCGCATCCCTAACCCCTTCCGAGGTCCGCGGATGCGGTGCGCCGGAGGGTAACGAACGCGCCTGAACGCCTCAGCCGACGATCTCGATCTGCCGGCGCTCCTCGCCGGCGTGCTCGATCCGGACCTCGAGCGCGGGACGGCCGAGCCGCTCGGCCCCGACCGCCGGCCACTCGACGAAGGCGACCCCGTCGCCGAGGTAGTCGTCGAGCAGGGCAGGGTCCTCGGCCTCCATGTCTTCGAGGCGATAAAGATCGAGGTGGGAGATGGGCAGGCGGCCGCCCGTGTAGCGGCGGCCGATCGTGAAGGTCGGCGAGGTGACCGGTTCGGTGACCCCCAGGGCTCGCGCGGCGCCGCGGATCAGGGTCGTCTTCCCCGCCCCGAGGTCGCCGGAGACGACGACCACGTCGCCGGGGCCGAGCCGCGCGGCGAGGCGGGCGCCGAGTGCTTCGGTCTCGGCGGCCGAGCCCGTCTCCGTGCGATCGGCGCTCATGCGGTGTCCGGGCCGCCGAAGAAGCCCAGCTGATCGGCGGGCGGCGGCGCGTCCTCGGCGTCGGGCTCCGTCTCGGACGCGATCTCCGTCGCGCTCGGCAGCGGTGCCGGCAAGGCCTGTTCGATCAGTGCCGGGATCGTCGCGAAATCGGCGCGAAGCTGTTCCTTGACCGCGGGCGTCCGCAGCGCCGCCGCCGGGTGGAACAGGGGCAGCAGGTGCACGGTGCGGCCGCCGAGCTCGTGCGTCTGCGGGGTGCCGCGGACGCGCGAGATCCCGGTCGGGTTGCCGGTCAGCAGCTTGGTGGCGAAGTTGCCGAGCGTGCAGACGACGCGCGGCTGGATCAGTCGCACCTGCTCGAAGAGGTAGGGCTCGCAGGCGGCGATCTCGTTCGGCTGCGGGTCGCGGTTGTTCGGCGGCCGGGACTTGAGGACGTTGCAGATGAAGACCTCCTCGCGCGAGAGCCCGATCTCCACCAACAGCTCGTTCAGCAGCCGTCCGGCCCGCCCGACGAACGGCAGTCCCCGGCGATCCTCTTCGGCCCCAGGCGCCTCGCCGACGAACATCAGGTCGGCATCCGCATTACCGGCCCCGAACACGGCTTTGGTCCGCGTCTCGTGCAACGGGCACCGCGTGCACCTCGAAACCTCTTTGTAA
>JAFDWG010000013.1 GCA_018268605.1 Actinomycetota bacterium
CTCGGCGGTGACCACGTCCATGATCACCCCGCCTTTCAGCATCTCGGCGAGGCCGACGTTTACGCGGTGGGTCGATTCATCTCGCATGGCGAGGCAAGTAATACCAATCTTGTAGACTGTTTGCAATCTGCACCGAGGGAGCTCCCGCGAGATCGGGCCTCGGGTCCACATCGAGCGAAAGGGAGAAGGTGACCAAGCCCACCATCGGCTTCGTCGGTCTCGGGATCATGGGCCAACCGATGGCCGCGAACCTGCTGCAAGGCGGCTATGACCTTGTGGTCTACAACCGCACGCCGGCGAAGTGCGCCGTACTGGAGAGCGAGGGTGCGCAGGTCGGCGACGATCCGGCCGACGTCGCGCGCCGCAGCGACGTGGTGATCACGATGCTGCCCGACTCGCCCGACGTCGAGCTCGTCTACCAGGGCGAGTCCGGCCTGCTCAGCGCGGCGCGGGCAGGTCAGCTTTTCATCGACATGAGCTCGATCTCCCCCGCGGTCGCCCGCTCCCTCGCCGAGGCCGCCGCGGCGCTCGGCGTGGAGGCGCTGGATGCTCCGGTGTCCGGCGGCGACGTGGGCGCGAAGAACGCGACGCTGTCGATCATGGTCGGCGGCGATCCCGCCACCTTCGAGCGCGCCCGACCGATCTTCGAGACGCTCGGCACGACGATCGTCCACATGGGCGGCGCCGGAACGGGCCAGACCGCGAAGGCGTGCAACCAGTTGCTCGTGGCCCAGACGCTCGAGGCGGTCAGCGAGGCCCTCGTGCTGGGCTCCAAGGCCGGCGTCGACCCTGCCCGTCTGATCGAGGCGCTGTCGGGCGGGCTCGCGGGGAACCGCGTGATGGAGGTCAGAGGCCGGAACTTCCTCGAGCACGACTTCACCCCCGGTTTCAAGATCGCCCTGCATCAGAAGGACCTCCGCATCGCGATGGAGGCTGGTCGCGAGCTCGGCGTGTCGCTCCCGGGGACCGCCCTGGTCGAGGAGATGTTCGCCGCGCTGCAATCCTCGGGCAGCGGAGATCTCGACCACTCGGCGGTGATCACCGTGATCGAAGATCGATCCGACCACCGGCTCGTCAGCTAGCACGACCGCGCGCGAGGGGCTCGGGGGCACGGCCCGGGCCCCCGAGCCCCTCTACAGCGGTCGGTAGGCCACCGCATCGATCTCGACGAGCACCCCGTTCAGCGCTGCGCCGACGGTGGTGCGCGGCGGGCGGTGGTCGCCGAGCTGCTCCAGATAGGCGACGTTGAACTCCGACACCGCGGCCAGATCGGCCAGGTAGACCTGGAGCTTGACAACGTCGGCCAAGGTCGCATCGTGGGCCCCGAGGACACGGCGCAGGTTGTCGAACGTCGCGACGGTCTGCTCGGCGACCGTGACACCCCGGACGCTGCGATCGGGGTTCCGCGGAACAACGCCGGCGGTGAAGATCAGGTCGCCCGCTCTGATGGAACTGCTGAACAGCGGTGCCGGCGGCGATCCTCCCTCGATCATCCCGTCTCCTCTCATCGGTCTGGCCTGAGGTCATCGACGTCGACTGACGGCGCGGTGCCGGTGACCATCTCGGCGATCACCTTGCCGGTGGCCGGAGCGAGGCTGACCCCGATGTGCCCGTGCCCCGTGGCGACGAAGACGTGGCGGTCCTTCTGCAGCGGCCCGATCACCGGCAGCCCGTCGGCGCTGAGGGCCCGCAGACCGCGCCAGACGGTTTCGGCGCCGCCCGCGGTCCCCGCCCGCAGGTATGGCTGCGCCGAGGCGCGGACGGCTTCCAGTCGACGCATGTCGATGCGCATGTCGAGACCGCCAAGCTCGAGCGTCCCGGCGAGGCGCAGCGATCCGCCGAGCGGCGTGACCGCTACCTTGGCCTCGGGCAGCAACAGCGGCCGTCCCAGCTGCGTCACCGCGTCATCGATCGTGACGCTGTAGCCCTTCGCCGGCTGGACATGGACTCGATGCCCCATCCGCCGGAGGATCTGCGGGGTCCATGCACCGGCCGCCACGACCACGTCCTGACAGGTGACGACCCCCGCGGTCGTGCGCACGACGTTGCGGCCGTTCCGAGCGTCGACACCGAGCACGTCGGTGTCGGCGAGCACCGGGACGCCCAGCACCTCGAGGTGGTCGGCCAGGCCGGCGACGAAGGCGGCGGGGTCGACGTAGCCGTCCTCCGGCCACAGCACGCCACCTGCCAGGCCGTCGCTCAGGCTCGGCTCGAGCTCCACCAGGTCGGCGGCGGCGATCTTCTCGGACGGCACGCCGTATTCGCCCAGGAGCGCGGACTCGCGGAGCCCACCCTGGAGTGCGGCGTCGGTTTCATAGACGTTCAGCACGCCGGTGACGCGATAGTCCACGCGCGCCCCGACCTCATCGGCGATCTGCGCGTACAGCGCCGCGCTCAGGCGGTTCAGATCGCGCAGCGTCGGGATGCCCCGCAGCATCGGAGCCTGCCGCGACGAGATCGCGAACCGCAGCAGCCAACGCAACAGCTCGGCGTCGCCGCGCGGCCGGATCACGAACGGACTGGTCGGGTTGAACATCCAGCGGAGTGCCTTCGACACCACCCCCGGGGCAGGCAAGGGCACGCTGTGACTGGGCGCGACGAGGCCGCCGTTGCCGTAGCTGCTGCCGCGCCCGATCCGCCCCTGGTCGACCACGACCGGCGCGCGCCCGTGCTGGTGGAGGTAGTAGGCACACGAAAGGCCGACGATGCCGCCCCCGACCACCAGGACGTCGGCCTCGGGCAGAAGCCGGCCTCCAACCCGTGCTGCGTCGCTCACGTGGCCGGCCGCGACTCGATCAGCTCGATCACGATCCCGTCCGGGTCGACGCCGTAGGCGATCGGTCGTCCCGCCAGCGGCCCTGACGGGATCGCCACCGGGTCGGAGACGAAGCGGCCGCCGGCCGCCTCGAAGTGCGAGCGCAGAGCATCGACGTCGGGGACCTCGAGCGCCAGGTGGGCGTTGCCCACATCGCAGGTCCGGCTCTCCTGGTGCGGCGCACCGACGGGATTGAGGTACTGGATCAGCTCGAGCGACACTTCGCCGAGCCGCAGGAAGACGAGCCGGAGGCGAATCCCGTCAAAGCCGGTGATCTGGCTGAGCCAATCTCCCTCGATCTCGGCCGGCTCTTCGGTCGCCTCGAAGCCGAGGGACTCGACGTAGAAGGCCACCGACCGATCGAGGTCGCTGACGGTGAAGCTGAAGTGGTCGACCTTCACGAGCGCCCCTCTATACCGTGCGAAGCCCTGACGCGGGGGGGCCTGTGCGTGTCCGTCCTGCCCATGCTGCTCCTTTCTCTGGGTACAAGTCCTGTTTGATCACTTCGCCTCTCGGCGTCGGTGCCGGCGACGACGCCGGCGCTGCGGCGATCTCACCGCAGCGCCGGTCCTGTCACGGGCCGGGGGTCGGCACTAGACGAGCTCTGGCTCCGCCGCCACCGGCGTCGTTTCGGGTTCGTCGAGGACGATGGATCCGGCCGCCTCGAGATCCATCGGCCGCCTGGCGCGTAGGTACAGCACGATGCCGACGCCGACGAGAAGCCACCCCAGGATGATGTAGGGGACGAGGTTGTATGGCGCTTCCGGCACCGGCCACAACAGCCCGTTCTTGATCCAGAGCGGCACCGTCAGGATCACGATGGCCAAGATCGGGATGAGCACATGACGGATCAGCTTCATCTCCGCCCGGTGCTCGCGACGGAAGAAGGGGATCACGCTCGCGCTGACCATGATGTAGACCAGGATGGCGCCCAGGGAGATGATGCTCCCGACGAAGCCCCAGAGGTTCGTCGGACTCCACGCCGCCGCCGCGATGACGCCGGCGCCGCCGCCTGCGACGACGATCAGCAGCGAGGCGACCACCGGGGCGCCATGGCGCGGACTCACCTTCGCCAGGCCGCCCGGCAGAACCCGGTCGCGGCCCATCGCGAACAGCATCCGTGCCGCTGCGTTGGTGCCGGCGATGGTGCCGGCGAGCATGCCTGCGCAGACGACCGCCCGGAATATGTCCGCCAGCCATTCACCGCCGTAGTTCTTCGCGAGTTCGATCCACGGACCGAAGGATTCGCTGTAGCTGCCGAGATTGGATCCCCCCCAACCTACGGTCGCCCCGTAGGCGGTGAAGGCGTAGAAGACACCGAGTACCAGCACCGCGGACATCAGGGCCCGAGGCACGCTGACCTTGGAGTGGCGGGTCTCCTCACCGAGCGTCGCAGCGCTCTCGAAGCCCTGGAAGCAGAGGATCCCGAAGATCGCCGCGACCGCGAAGCCGCCCAATGAGGACGCGGACCCCGGCGAGAAGGCATGAGGTGCCTGCGCGTGCGGGCTGTCGAAGATCATGTAGGCGGCGAGTCCTCCGACCACCGCGATCTCGATGAGCACGAGCACGCCGCTGACCTCGAGCGAGTCCTTGATGCCGAGGATCACGATCATCCCGACGAAGCTCAGCAGCGCGAGGGAGTAGACCCACCACGGGATGTACACACCGATCAGGCTTTCGACCAGGCCGCCGAGGGTCTCGCCGAAGACCGGCGGAAGGATGATCGGCGTACAAGCGAACACCAGTAGTGTCATCCACGCCGAGACGAAGCCGGCCTTCGGACCGAGCCCGTGCGATACATAGGTGTAGGCGTAGCCACTGGACGGAAGCTTGCCCGAGAAGCTCGCGATGTTCGTCGCGACGAAGCCGATCGCGATCGCCGAGACGATGAAGACTGCCACCATCGCTTCTCCCGCGAACGCCGCGACCAGAGGCGAGGCGAAGAACACGCTCGTCGAAGGTGCGGCGAACGCCGCTGCCATCACACCTACCGCCAGACCTCCGATCGCACCGGACCGCAGGCGAACCCGCGAACTTGACGCTGATCCTGCACTCGTCTCTGCCGTCGGCAGTTCCGCCATGAGTTCCCTCTCTTCCCTTTTGCTGGTTGAAGGGCGGCCCCTGGTGCGGCCGCCAACCCTGTTGCCGTACTACGTGGTAGCTCGCGTGCGTTTCCCAAGGCAGCGAGCACCACGTGTCCTTGATTGAGGAACTACTTCGCAGTAAGCACCGGTGGAGCACCGGCCCCGGTCGAGCCTGCCGCCGCGGAGCCGTGGATGTTCTTCGTGAAGTCGTAGCCGACGTAGTCGACCCACGCCTTCATGATCTGCGAGCCCACGCGGTTGCCCTTCTTCAGTGGCACCCCGTCCATGTCGATCACCGGGAACGCGGCGAAGCTGCAAGCGAGGACATAGGCCTCGTCGGCGTTCAGGTAGTCGAACATGGTCAACGGTCGCGATTCGACCTTGTATCCGAGTTCGGTCCCCAGCTCGCAGAAGATTTCGAGGCTGATGCTCGGCAGCATCGTCCACTCCGGCGCGTGCATGATGGTGTCACCGCTGACGATGCACAGGGACGCCGCGACAGCCTCGGCGATGTAGCCCTGGTCGTCGAAGAGCACGGCCCAGTGACCGGGCCCCGACCGCTGCATCTTGCGCTGCGCGCGGGTGTACGCCAGGCGGCTGATCGACTTGACCCGTGGATCGACGGGCGTGAAGGGGCTGCGAGGGAGCAGGGAGGAGATCAGGTGGACACCCTCGTCGTACCACTCCAGGGGCAGGCTCTCCGCGATCGGGATCGGTTTGCAGTAGCTGATCACCGTCGGGTGGGGGATCTCGAAGCCCTCGAACGCGGCGCCCGCCGTGACGGCCGACCAGACCCAGACGTCGCCGTGCTCGTCGATCTCCTCCTGGTTGCGTTCGACCAGCTCCTGCGTCGCTGCGTCAACCTGCGCGACGATGTCCTCGGACGGCGTCTGCATCTCGAGGTAGTTGAGGGACTTCGTCAGCCGATTCAGACAGCGGTCGACGACGCCACGGGAAGGGTTCCCCCCGTAGGTCCGCCACGTCTCGAAGACGCCCATGCCCATCGTGAAGCCCTGATCTCGGAGCGAGATCGATGCTTTGTCGTCCGGCACGAATTCGCCGTTCACATATGCCCACATCTTGCGTTCTCCTCGGGTTTACGTCGATTGCCTGTTCAGGTGGTCGATTCGGTTCTCGTCGGGTTCAGGTGGTCAGTTCGGTCGCGGCGGGTCGGGCCAGATCGCGCATCTGATCGGCGATCGCCGAAGAGCTCAACGCGAGCATGCCCGCCTCGGTCCCGCAGCCGAGGAAGGTGAATCCAAGGTCGCGGTAGGCGGAAGCCTGCTCGGGCGTCCCGACCAGGACTCCGGCGGCCTTGCCGTGCTCGCGGGCCGCCGCGGCGACCTCGGCAACGCGATCCAGCAGCCTCGGGTCGTCCGGACCGCAGTCGAGCCCGAGCGCCTGCGCCAGGTCGGACGGCCCGACGAACAAGACGTCGACCCCGTCGACGGCGGCGATCTCGTCGACCGCCGTCAGCGCATCGACGGTCTCGATCTGGATCGCGCAGACGATCTCGGCGTCGACCTCCGCGAACGGCCGGCTCACCCGTCCCCAGCGCCAGGAACGACTGAAGCGGGCGACGCCGCGCGACCCGGCGTACCGGCAGTTCGCGACGCTCTGCCGTGCTTCTTCGACGGTCCGCACCCGGGGCACGAGAACGCCGTCGGCGCCGAGGTCCAGCGCCCGCATGAAGCGCGGCAACTCGAGCGCGTCGACGCGGACGAGCGCCGCGGTGTCGGTCGACGCCAGCGCCTGGAGTTGCCCTAGCAGCGCCGTCTCGTCACCGGCCCCGTGCTCGAGGTCCATGACCAGCCAGTCGAAGCCGGCGGTCCCCATGATCTCCGCGGTCAGCGGCGATCCGAGGTTCACGAACGCACCCGTGGCCACCTGGCCGGACTGAAGCTGCGCTCGAAACTCGGATCGAAGTGCGCCGCTCATGCGGCAGGAAGTGCTGTGGTGTGCATTGGAAACAATCTACAGATGGTCCCTGGACGATGCAAGGGTGAATTGCCAACAATCTACAATTCGCTTACGCTGCTCGCGCTCTAGTCCTCGTCGGCGCTGCGCCCACGTAGAAAGGAACCCGCATGACCTATGACGACGCGGCCGCGCGAGTGGCCACCATCTGGAAGGACCTCGCCCCGCCGGAGGCAGACCCCGGCGTCGATGACTGGCGCCGCGCCTACGACACGTTCTTGGCCCAGTTCCCACTGCCCGACGATCTCGAGGTCGAGGAGGTCGACTGCGGCGGGGTGCCCGCGCTCTGGGTACGCGCCCCCGGTGCGACCACGGAGCGGACGCTGCTCCACTTCCACTCCGGCGGCTACGTGATGGGCTCGGCCGCGGGATACCGCGCGTTCGGGTACCGCTTGAGCGAGGTGACCGGTGCACCCGTACTGATTCCCGATTACCGGCTCGCCCCCGAGCACCCGTTCCCCGCCCCGGTAGAGGATGCCGTCACGGTCTACCGCTGGTTGGCCGAACGCGTCGCGCCGGGAAGCGTCGTCACGGTCGGCGACTCCGCCGGAGGCGGCCTCAACCTCGCGCTGCTCGTGGCGTTGCGCGAAGCGGGCGCCCCGCTCCCGGCGGCGGCGATCGCCATCTCACCGCTGACCGACCTCGCGGCCGAAGGCGACTCCTACGAGACGAACCGCACGCGCGACCCGCTGGTGACCCGGGAGTTGACGATCGAGAACGCGGCAACCTATCTGGGCGAGGAACGCGACCCCAAGGAGGTGCCACTGGCCTCTCCGCTCTATGCAGATCTCGCCGGGCTTCCCCCGCTGCTGCTCTTCGCCGGCTCGGCCGAGGTCATGCTCGACGACTCGGTCCGCTTCGCGGAGAAGGTGCGAGCAGCGGGCGGAACCGCGGAGCTGATCGTCGATGACGACATGCTCCACATCTATCCGCTCTTCGCGGAGCTCCTGCCCCAGGGCCGCGCCGCCATCGAGCGGATCGGCGCGTTCGTCGCCGAATACACGCCCGCCTGAGGCCGCCGGCCCACCACCGGTCGATAAGGGACAAGTCGGGCTCGGCCGTGGCGCCGAGCCCGATCACCGACCAATCGGCCCACCTATGCGGCGGCGTCGTCGGTGTCGTCGCTGTCGTAGACCTCCAGCACGTGCTCGTAGGAGATCTGCACATGTGTCTTCGCGAGCTCACGGGCCCGAGCTCCGTCGCGGTCGACGACGGCGTCGAGGATGCTCCTGTGATTCTCGATCATCATCGTCCGCCACTCCGAGGTGTGGACGTAGGTACGTCCGAGCATGAACACGAACACCTGGGGACGAAGATCGGCCCACATGCGCAGCAGCCGACGATGCCGGGCCGCATCGTAGATCGCGTCATGGAAGCCGAGGTCCACTTCGGCGGCGCGCTGGACGGTGAGATCGGAGGTCAGACGCGAATAGCCGTCGACGATGGTCCGCAGGCGTTCGATGTCGCGCTCGTCCGCGTTCGCCGCGGCCCACTCACAGGCTACGGGCTCGATCACGACCCGCAGGCTGAAGACCTCGTTCAGGTCCTCGCGCGAGAGCCGGGCGACGATCGCGCCTCGATTGCGCCGCCGGACGACCATGCCCTCACGCTCGAGCAACGCGAGTGCCTGACGGACGGGGCCGCGACTTACGCCGAGCGCCTCGGCGAGCTGCTCCTCGGGCAGCCGGTCCCCGGGGGCGAAGGCCCCGCGAAGGATCGCCTCCCGTAGGCGATCGACGACCGCGTCGGAGAGCTGCACCGTGTCCGTCGGACTGAGGATGTCGCGCACGTCGGCGATCTCCGACCGGCCCCGGTCGTCGGGCTCGGCGGTAACGGCTGCGCTGATCGGGGTCTCGGGCATCACTTGTAGATTATGAACAATCGACCATACGCACATTTATCAGCGTCATGGATCGCACTCATTCCGCCGATCGTCGAGGACGATCGTGCAGCCGCCGGGGCTCCCGCTTGTTCGTTTCGCCGTCGTCCAGTAGATTGTTACCAGTTTCCAATCTGTTGTCGATGGCCGGCGTCAAGGGCCCGATCGGGCGATCGGATGCCGGTGGCGGACCGACCGCCGTGGTCGATCCAGATCTCAACGCACGAAGGGATAGGGCCGCTATGCAGATGTATGTCGGGGGGGAATGGGTGTCCGGCGATGGGGAGCACGAGATCTTCAATCCTTGGTCGGGCGATGTCCTGGACACGGTGCCGATCGCAACGGCCGGCCAGGTCGAGCAGGCGCTCGGTGCCGCTCTCGAAGGTGCGCACCAGATGGCGGGGCTCACGGCGTGGGAACGCAGCCAGATCCTGAATCGGGCCGCCGAGTCCCTCGAGTCCCGGCTCGACGAGTTCGCCCTCACGATCTCGCTCGAGCAGGGCAAGCCGCTCACCGAGGCGCGCGCCGAGATGAGTCGCATGCCCGATCTGCTTCGCCTGTCCGCCTTCGAGGGCGCCCAACTGCGCGGTGAGGTCCTCCCCCTCGATGCCGCCGCAAGCGGAGCTGACAAGCTCGGCCTCGCCATGCGGGTCCCCTGCGGGGTCGTGGTCGCCATCACCCCCTTCAACTTCCCGATCCTCCTCGTGTTGCATAAGGTCGCGCCGGCGCTGGCCGCCGGCAACGCGGTGATCCTCAAGCCCGCGGCCTCGACGCCGCTGGTCGCGCTGAAGCTCGTCGAGCTGCTCGTCTCCGCCGGGTTGCCTTCGATGGCTTTGCAGTGCCTGACCGGGGATGGCGCGACGCTCGGTCGGCAGCTCTGCTCTGACCCGCGCGTGCGCAAGGTGACCTTCACCGGCTCCACCGCGGTCGGCGACGCGATCACCAAGGTCGCCGGCGTCAAGCGGCTCTCGCTGGAGCTCGGGGGCAACGCGCCGGTCGTCGTCCTCGGCGATGGCGACATCGACGCTGCGGCCGAGCAGACGGCAGTAGGCGGGTACTTCAATGCCGGCCAGGTCTGCATCTCCACGCAGCGGGTGATCGTCGACCGACGCGTCTACGGTGACTTCCTCGATTCCCTCGCACCGCGGGTGGAAGCGATCCGGCAAGGCGATCCGCTCGAGGACGACACGCGGCTCGCGGCGATGATCTCCGAGGACGCCGCCGCCCAGGTCGGCAACAGCATCGATGAGGCGATCTCGGCCGGTGCTCGCCTCGTCGCCGGCGGCGAGCGCGACGGTGCGATGCACGCCGCGACAGTCGTCGCCGACGTCGCCCCCGAGATGCGCATCTTCCGTGAGGAGCTGTTCGGCCCGGCCGTCGCCGTGACGCCGGTCGACGACGCCGAGGAGGCAATGGCGCTGGCGAACGCGAGCGCCTACGGCCTCAGCGCCGGCGTCTTCACCAAGGATCTGGACACCGCCCTGCAACACGCCCGGGACCTGGAGGCAGGCCTTGTGTACATCAACATCGCGCCGCCCTGGCGGGCCGACCTGATGCCGTACGGCGGCCTCAAGCAGAGCGGGATCGGGGTCGAGGGACCGCGATACGCGGTCCAGGAGATGACCGAGGTGAAGACGGTCGTCATCGGCCGTCGATGACAGCCAGGACGCGACTTCAGACCACGCGCAGGTACGAGAAAGAGACGCAATGAGCGACCGCACCGTAGTAGTGACCTATGCCGGATTCGACCCCACCGACGACAGCACCGCCGGGGCGCTCCGCCGCGCCGGCTTCAACATCCGCTGCGAGCCGCGCCTCTCATACCGCGGTCCGTCGGAAGTCGCGGAGCTGATGCGGGACGCGACCGCCGGCATCCTCAGCACCGACCCCTTCGACCGGTCGGTATTCGAGGCCTGCCCGGACCTGCGGATCCTCGCCCGGATCGGGGTCGGGACCGACGCGATCGACATCCCGGCGGCGACGGAGGCGGGCGTCGCGGTAACGATCACCCCGGACGCGAACACCGAGGCGGTGGCTGACCACACGCTCGCCTTGGCGCTCGCCTGCTGCCGGCGGGTGCTCGAGAACGACCGGGCGATCCGGGACGGGGCCTGGGATCGACACGGGCCGCTGATGGGCGTCGACCTCGCCGGCTCGACCGTCGGCCTGGTCGGGCTCGGTGGGATCGGCCGCGCCGTCGCCCGACGCCTCGCCGGCTTCGGCGTCGAGATCCTTGCCTACGACCAGGCCGAGGCGCAAGCCGACGGGGTCACCCGTGTCGACCTGGACACGCTCCTGCGGACGGCCTCGGTCGTGAGCATCCACGTCCCGCTCGTCGAGTCGACGCGTGGGCTGATCGGCGCCGAGGAGATCGCGAAGATGCGGCCGGGCGCGATGCTCGTGAACACGGCCCGCGGCGGAATCGTCGACGAGGCCGCCATGGTCACGGCCCTGCGGTCCGGCCACCTCGCCGCGGCCGGACTCGACGTCTTCGATCTCGAGCCACCGAGCGGGTCCCCGTTGCTAGAGCTGCCGAACGTCGTCCTGACGCCCCACATCGCCGGGGTCAGCATCAACAGCCAGCAGAAGATGCTGGAGATGGCGACCAGGTCCGTCCTCGACATCGCCGCCGACCGCAGCCCATTCGGGATCGTGAACCCCGGGGCGCTGCGGGGCGCGACGACGAGCCGGAGCGTCGCCTAGGCCAAGCGGCCGGCCGACAACCGCTCGCCCGCCGCGCGCAGCGCCGGCAGGTCACTGGCGATCGTCACCGACGCCAACCCGAGCTCGACCGCCTGAGCCTCGGAGAGCTCCGAGGATCCGACGACCGCGTGCACGGGCTTGTCCGCCGCCCGTGCTCGCCGAGCGACCTCACCTACCAACTTGCCTTCGAAAGTCTGCGTGTCGAGACGGCCTTCGCCGGTCACCACGGCGGAGGCCCGCGACAGGCGGTCGTCGAAGTTCAGGAAGTCGAGAACCCAGGCGGCCCCCGGAACCAGCTTCGCCCCGTATCGGGCCCACAGCCCTCCCGACAGCCCTCCGGCGGCCCCGGTCATCGGGACTTCCCGGGGGTCGCGCGGCAAGGCCTCGGCGAGGCGGGTCAACCGATCCGTCAGGCGGGCCACGGTGTCCGGCGACGCCCCCTTCTGCGGGGCGTACACCTCGGCGGCCATAAGGAACTTCGTGTTGACATCACAGATCACTGTCAGCTCGGCGCCGCGCAGGCCGCCGCGCGCCTCGATGGCCTCGATGGCCCCGGTGCCGCCGTCGGTCGTCGCGCTGCCGCCGACGGTCACGATGACCCGACCGGCACCCCGATCGATCGCCGTCGCGATCAGCTCGCCGACCCCGGACGTAGATGCCGCCTCGGCATCACGCTCGTGGGGGCCGATCAGGTCGAGGCCTGCCGCGGCCGCCGTCTCCACGACGGCCACCTGACCGTTCGCGGAAGCACCATATTCCGCCACGATCTCTCGGCCGAGCGGATCGTGCGCGCGGGCCCTGACCGTGCGCAATGCGGCCGCGTCGCGAATGGCGTCAAGGGTGCCTTCGCCGCCGTCGGCGACGGGGCAGACATCCGCCTGCCCCATCCCCTCGGCGATTGCGGCCGCGACTTCAGCCGCCGAGTACGTGCCCTTGAACGAATCGGGTGCCAGCAGCATCCTCATCGGTCGTCCGGCGCGTGCGACGGTCAGGTCGCAGCGCTGCCTACCAGCTCGGCGACCGTCGGGGCGACCTCTCGCCCGAGCAGCTCCAAGTGACGTCGGAACGGCTCCGGATCGTCGCTGTAGTCGTGCACCCAGCCCAGCTGAACGCCGAAGCCGCCCGTCTCGTCGTGGAGCTCCGCCACGCGCTTGGCGACGGTCTCGACCGACCCGACCATCAGCATGTTCTCGGCGAGATACTCGACGGTCACGTCCTCGGGGCGAACGTCGTCGCCCACCAGTTCGGCAGTCAGTCCGAGTTCCTCGAAGAGGGGCAGCAGCCACTCGCGCCAGCTCCGCCCGGCGGCGCCGTTCAGGAAGTGCTCGAGTGCCTGGTCGTCGCTGTCGGCGACGAAGATGTCGCGCAGGATCCGCCACTCGTCGCGCTGCGGCTCGAGGCCCTCCCCGGTGGCAGCGGTGCTGTACGTCTCCCAGTGGTTACGCAGGACGGACGCATCGACGTGCTGGCTCGCCGGGATGTAGCCGCGCTTGCCGGCGTTCGTCAGCGAGGGCGAGTTGCGAGACGCGCCGGTCAACGCGATCGGGGGGTGCGGATGCTGCAGCGGCTTCATGTGCGGGCCGCGCCACAGCTCGCTGTACTCCGGCACATCCACGGTCCAGTACTTGCCCTCGATCCGGAACGGCTCCTCCCGGGTCCAGAGCGCGAGGATGATCTCCTGAGCCTCCCGCATCATCTCGAGGCGCTTCGGCATGTCGGAGAGATCGAAGAGCTGACCGTCGGTCGGGTAGGAGCCCGGCGCGAAGCCGGCGATATAGCGGCCACCGGTCATGTGGTCGAGCCACATCAGACGGTGGGCCAGGCTGACCGGATGGTGGTACGGCAGCAGATGGGCGCCGGCCACCAGCTTGAGGTTCTTCGTCAGCTGAGACGCCGCCGCGATCATCAGATCGGGCGCGGGACTGGGCTCCGTGCCGAGCGTGTAATGCTCGGCGAACCAGATCTCGGCGAGGCCGTACTCATCGGCCCACTGGGCCGCCTGTAGGTCCCATTGGATGACGTCCTGAGCCGTGCGGCCGCGCGGCGGAAAGTAGTCGAGTTGTAGCGGAATCGCCTGTAGACCAAATTGCATCGGCTCAGTTCTCTCCTGAGGATTCGCGTTCTAGACGGGAGCTGAGACGGACCTGCGGTGAGGCGTCCGGGCGAGCGAGCCGAAGCATGTCTTCCGTCCTAGCCTCGAAGGGAATGCTCCGTCTATCTCCCCCGTCCCAGCACGGCGAGAGTAACGCAGGTCCTACCTGTTGTCAATTGTTTACAACGAGCTGGGTGATGGGGCGCCCGGAGGGCGCGGCCCCCGAGGGAGGCAAAAGGTGCACCTTCGCCGATCGAGGTCCAGCGGCGGCACCTCGGTCTGCCGTGACGGCCGTGGCGACGCGACCGCGACTCAAGGCAACTTTCCGGCTGTCAGGTCCTCGTCCACTCCGGTCCGCATCGAGAGATTGGTCGAGCTTCTGGCGAAGCGTCAAGCGCGTGCTCAGGCCGCCGCGGTGGCCCGGGCCCCGCGGTGCCGACGCCCGCTGATCACGAATCCGACCGCGACCGCGAGGACGACGACGGCCACCAGCAAGGTGGCGATCGCGGCCACCGATGGCTGCACGCCGCTTTTCAGGTCGGAGAAGATCGTCACCGGCAGGGTCTTCTGGATCGAGGTCTGGAACAAGGCGATCACGACCTCGTCCCAGGAGGTCACGAAGCTGATCACAAGCGCGCCGAAGAGGCTCGAGAGGATATTCGGGATCACCACGGTCCAGAACGTCCGTGCCCGTGAGGCACCGAGCGTCCAGGCGGCCTGCTCGAGCGCCGGGTCGACGTTCGCGAGGGCGCCGCTGAGCACTATGTAGGCCAGCGGGAAGGCGATCATCGTGTGGGCGAAGATCAGGCCGCCGTTGGTGCCGATCAGGTTGAGGCGCGTCTCGACGTCATAGATGCCGACCGCCAGCAGGATCACGGGGACGACCAGGGGGGCGAAGACCAGCCCCTCCACCACGGCGCGGACCAGGCCCTGCCGCATCGCGGCGATCGTCCGCGCGAGGACCAGCGCGATCGCCGTGGACAGGATCGCCGTCCCCAGCGCGACGAGGAAGCTCTTGAGGATCGCCGTGGTCCAGATTTCATCGGAGAGCACGTCGCCATACCAGTGCATGGTGAAGCCGCGGGGAGGCCAGGTCAGCGACTGGGTCGTCTCGAAGGAGGTCGGCACGATCACCACCAGCGGCAACAACAGGACGACGAGAACCAGGCCGGTGGCCACCCAGAGCAGAGCCGTGGAAGGCGAGAAGCGGAGCGGCTCGCGACCGGCCATGCCTTTGCCGGTCGGCCGTCCGCCAAGCAGCCCGGTGCCGTTGAGTCGCAGGGCGAAGGCGAAGCCGACGACGGTGATCGCCAGCAGCAGGATGCCGGTGGCGCTCGCCTTCCCCCATTGGAAGACCTCGACCTGCTGCTGGATGTAGATCGGGATCGTCGTGTCGGTGGCCCCGCCGAGGATCGCCGGGGTAAGGAAGAAGCCCAGCGAGAGCACGAAGATCAGCAGCACGCCGGCGATCAATGCCGGTCGAACGAGCGGCATATATATGGTGCGGAACGCCTGGCGACCGGACGCACCCAGGGTCTTGGCGGCGGTGGTGAGGGTCGGGTCGATGCCTGACATACCGCCGTAGAGGATCAGGATCATGTAGGGGAGCAGGTAGGCGACCATCCCGATCACGACCGCCGTGGTGTTGAAGAGGAGGCTGTAGGGACCGCCCAGGTGAAGGGCCTCGGCGGCGCTGTTGACGACACCTTCCCGCCCGAGGAGCTGGGTGAAGGCGAACAGTCGGATCAGGATCGAGATCCAGAACGGGATCATGATCAGCGCCAAGATGACCGTCGCGAGACGACGCGAGAGGCGCGAGAGAAGATAGGCGACGGGGAAGGCGAGCAACGTCGTGATCGCGGTCGCCCAGGCGGCGACGACGAAGGTGTGGATGACGATGTTGCGGAGGACGGTGTCGCTGAAGATCGCGCCGTAGTTACCGAGATCGAAACTCGGCGAGCCGTAGGAGGCGACGCCGGTCGGCGAGAGGCTCCGCAGCAGGACGTTGAGCAGCGGCCAAGCCAAGAAGATCGCCACCAGAACGAAGATCGGGACCGCCAGCAGGACACGGGTCAGCACCAGGGGCGGGCGCGGGATGGACTTCCCGCGCCGCGCCCTGGCCTCCGTCCTGGCGAGTTGGATCTCAGTCGAGTTCATGGATACCTGACCCGGGTGGAGTCAGGAACCAACCCATTCGTTGAATTCTTCCGAGAGTTCTTCGATGTGTTTCGCGTAATAGTCTTCGTTCTCGGCCACCGCCACTTCGAGGTTTTTCCCCGAGGGAACCCACGGTTCCAGTGACGGCGGGTAGGTCAGCGCTTTCGCGTATGGGGTGGGATAGGGAACCTTTTCGACGAGTTCCTTCTGTCCCTGTTCGTCGTTCAACCAGAACCCGAGCATCGCTTCGGCGCCGGGGATGTTCTGCGCGCCTTTGGGGATCCCGAAGGCGGCGTCGGCGTAGAGAGCGTCGTTCCAGGTCATCGACAACGGCGCTTCGTCTTCTTCCACCGCGCTGAACACGCGCCCCGACCAGGCGACGCCGAGATCGCACTCGCCGCTTTCGAGCAGCCGGATGACTTCGTCGCCGCTGCTGTACCAGAGGATGTCGCTCTTGATCGAGTCGAGCTTTTCGTAGGCCTTCGGGAGATCCAATGGGTACAGTTCTTCCGGTTCGACGCCATCGGCGAGCAACGGCGCCTCGAGCGTCGCGCCATAGGCCGGATACTTGAACATGCAGCGCTTGCCGGGGAATTCCTTGGTGTTGAAAAGGTCGGTCATCGATTCGGGGTGCTTCCCCGACATCGGATACTTCTTGGTGTTCCATGCCAGGACGATCCCGTAGCGAATGGTGTGGAAGCCGTATTCGTCGTAGGTCCCCGGTTCGAGCTTCTTCACCGGGACAACGTTCGGATCGATTTTTTCGAGGTAGCCTTCTTCCTCGGCGTGGAGGTATTCACCGACCGTCGCGAATTCGATCACGTTCCAGGACGGCGGCTGACCGTTTTCCATCGCGGCGAAGAACTTCGTCGCTTCGCCATCGAATTCAGACTTCGGTTCGACCCCGGTCAATTCGTCGAAGTTCTTGTAGATCGTCCCTTCCTTGGCGGCCGTCAGAGCGCCCCCGCTGGCGTCGTACCAGAGGATCGGCGAACTCACGTTGCCGTAGGTCTTGGCCGGGTAGGTCGCGGCCGGGAACTTGCTCGAGCCGCCTTCCGATTCGGACCCAGCTTCGCTCGGCTTACCACTGCTGCTGCCACCACCACCACATCCCGTGATGGTCACGGCCGCGACCACGACCAACAGCGTGACGAGGGAGCCGGCGAGCACCCGCCCGCCTCTCCTGACCTTCATCGATCCCATCTGATTCTCCTCCTTGTAGACACGACATCTCTTCGGTCAGCCGTGGCTGTGCGCGAGTAGGACCGGCGCATCCCGACGCCATCCCACGGTCACCGCGGTGCCGACCTCGACACCCGCGTCCGATTTCGTCTCCGCCAGCAACCGCTTGCCCCTCACCTGCAAAGAGAGCCGCGCCCGGCTTCCCAGGAACATGCTCTCCTCGACCGTCCCGGAGCCGAAGGGAACCCAATCGTCCGGCCGCGGTCCGTCGGAGCCGACCGGGAGTGCGTACACGTCCTCCGGTCGGATGCTGCAGGCTGCTTCTGCTCCTGCCGAGAAGGTGGATAGGGATCGGCAGTCGACCGAGGTGCCGCACACTTCGAGCGTCACCAGGTCCCTTGCCTGGCCCTTGACCTTGCCGTGCAGAAGATTGGTGTCACCGAGGAACCCGGCGACGAACAGATCGGCGGGGTTGGCATAGAGCTCGGCTTGCGTGCCGGCCTGCCTGACCCTCCCCTCGTTCATCACGACCACGACATCGGAGAGGAGGAATGCCTCCTCCTGATCGTGGGTGACGTAGATCGCCGTCGTCCCGGTCTCCTTCTGGATGCGACGGAGTTGCACTCCGAGCTGCTGACGAAGCCTTCGATCGAGCGCGCCGAGCGGCTCGTCGAGCAGCAGTACCTCCGGCTCGAAGACGAGCGCGCGGCCGACCGCGACGCGCTGCTGCTGGCCGCCGCTCAACTCGCCTGGCCGGCGATCGCCGTAACCCTCGAGCCCGATCAGCTTCAACATGTCGGCGACCTGTCGGCGGCGCCTCGCCTTGTCCACCCGCCGCAGTCGCAGCGGGTACTCGATGTTCTGGGCGACGCTCAGATGAGGGAAAAGTGCGTAGCTCTGGAACACGAAGCCGATCCCCCGCTCCTGCACCGGCGTGTCGGTCACGTCGGTGTCGTCGATCAACACCTGGCCCGCGGTCGGCGACAGAAGCCCGGCGAAGATCCGCAGCAACGTCGTCTTCCCCGACCCACTCGGTCCGAGCAAGGTGCAGAACTGACCCCGCGGGACGCGCAGCGAGACATCGTCGAGAGCGGAGGCGCCAGCGAACTCGTGGCGGATCCCACGAGCTTCCAGTGCTGCCGGCGAACTGGCCTGCGCTAGCTCCACGTGCCCCACCTCACCTCAGGCGCTCGCTCCCGGGGCGGATGCGCGCAGCCCGATCCAAACCGCCTTCAGGTCGGTGTACTTCTCGAGCGCGTGGAGCGACTTGTCGCGGCCGAACCCGGACTCCTTGAACCCGCCGAACGGACTCGCGATGTCGCCCGCATCGAAGGTATTCACCCAGACCACCCCGGCCCGGATCGCCCGCGCCATGCGGTGGGCCCGGTCGATGTTTTCGGTCCAGACCGAGGCGGTCAGCCCGTAGATGGTGTCGTTGGCCACCGTCACCGCGTCCTCCTCGGAGGAGAAGTCGATCGTCGCCAGGACCGGTCCGAAGATCTCCTCGCGGGCGATCGTCATCGAGTTGGTGACCTTGTCGAAGATCGTCGGTTCGATGTAGAAGCCGCCATCGGCGACCTCGGCGGCGGCGCCGCCGACCCGCAACTCGGCCCCCTCATCGCGACCCGAGTCGATGTAGGACATCACCCGATCCATCTGCGTCTTGTCGACCATCGCCCCGAACCTCGTCCCCGGGTCCAGTGGGTCGCCGGGCCTGATCTCCGCGGTCGTCCGCAGGAGCCGCTCCATGAACTCCTCTTTGACGTCATGGTGGACGAGGATGCGAGAGCCCGCATTGCACACCTCGCCCTGGTTGAAGAAGATCCCCCAGGCCGCCGCGCTCGCCGCCGCCTCGAGATCGCCGCAGTCGGGCAAGATCACCTGCGGGCTCTTGCCGCCGCACTCCAGCGCGACCCGCTTCATGTTTGATTCGCCGGCGTAGCGGAGGAACAACTTGCCGACCTCGGTGGATCCGGTGAAGGTCACCATCGCCACGTCCGGATGGAGGCCGAGCGGCCGGCCCGCGCCTGGCCCGTCCCCCGGCAGCACCTGCAGGACACCCTCGGGTAGGCCCGCCTCGACCGCGAGCTGTCCGAGGCGGATCGCCGTCAACGGCGACTGCTCGGCCGGCTTCAGCACCACGCTGTTCCCGGTCGCGAGCGCCGGACCGGCCTTCCAGGCGGCCATCATCAGGGGGAAGTTCCAAGGCACCACCGCCGCCACCACGCCCAGCGGTTCGCGGTAGATCATCGAGACGGCGTCCGGACCGGTGGGGGCG
Source organism: Actinomycetota bacterium (assembly GCA_018268605.1). Taxonomy (GTDB): domain Bacteria; phylum Actinomycetota; class Thermoleophilia; order Solirubrobacterales; family 70-9; genus VAYN01. The sequence continues at coordinate 19,168 of JAFDWG010000013.1, forward strand.
ATCTCGTCGTAGACCTTGTCGATCGACTCGCCGTAGTACTGGATGCATTCGCTCGCCAGCGGAATGTCGACGGTGAAGGAATCGGTGATCGGCTTCCCCATGTCGAGGGTCTCGAGGATCGCCAGTTCCTCCCGGTGCTGATCGATCAGCGCGGCCAGGCGCAGCAGGACCGCTTTGCGCTGCTTCGGCGAGCGCCGCGACCAGATGCCCGAGTCGAACGCGGCGCGGGCACCGGCGACGGCGCGGTTGACGTCGGCGGCGCCGCAGGCGGCGACCTGGGCGAGGATGCGCCCGTCGATCGGGCTGACGCAGTCGAAGGTCCCGCCTCCCTGGGCTTCGACGAGCCCGCCGTCGATGAAGGCGCGGGTCGGGATCTCGACCTCGGCGGCCAGTTTCTTCCAGTGCGATGCGGACGTGGTGACGGTTGCTGCCATTGGCCCTCCTCAGGACTCGATCTGGGTTGACGAGATCGGCGGTGGCGCGACGTCGCCGGCCGCGGCCGCGACCGCCGACTCGTGGACCTCGAGGCCCCGTTCGGCGAGCCGCTCGAGGACGACGCGCGGCTGGTCGAAGGCGCCCTCCGGGGGATGGACGCCCACTGGCCCGCCGGCGGCGACGAGGTCGGCGGCGATCGCGGCCACCGTTCCGGTGATCCGCGAGGAGGCGGAGGCCCCGGCTTCCTCGACGGCGAAGTCGTAGACGAGGCGCAGCGGCTCGTCGCCTCGGGTGCCGTCGACCAGGACGTGCTTGACGTTCACGCTGCGGGTGTCGGTGTCGATCCCACGGCTGCCCACGTAGGCGGCGGTGAAGCGGCGGGGGGAGATCGAGACGCCGTCGACCTCGAACTGCTCGTCGCGGTCGAAGCCGAGTTCGAGTAGGGCCCTGATCCGGGCGTTCTCGTCGGCGGTGTAGCCGACCTTGAACACCACCTGGTCGAGATCGAGGTAGCGCGGCAGCGTGATCGGCTCGGGATGGGGGACGAGGTGGACCTCCTGCTCGCCGAACGGCTCCTGGAAGCGCACCACCTCCTCGTCACCGAACGATGGCCGCTCGATCACCTCACCCGCCTCGTAGACGACCGAGGTGCCCGAGCTGGCGTCGAAGCGGGTGATCACGATCCCCGGTGAAGTCCACATCGGGTGCGTGATGTAGGAGTACATCCGGACGCTCGAAACCGTGTCAAGTTCGTCGGCGCCGAGCCGGGCGAGCACGTTCGTCAGGCCCGGTGCGACCCCACAGCCGGGAACGATCCGGCAGCCGGCGCGCTCAGCCGCCTCGTGCCGCTCCAGCTGTTCAGCGGTCGCCTCGTAGTAGGAGCCGAGGTCGACCATATGGACCCCCGCCGCGATCGCCGCGTCGGTCACCGGGACGTTGTGCCGCATGTAGGTCGCGTTCAGCACCAAGTCGGTGTCCTTCATCGCGGCACTCAGTGACTTCGGGTCGTCGACGTCGACGTGCCGGACCCGCTCCGGCGCGCCGAGCTCACCCAGGAGGCGCCGCGCGGCGTCGTCGCGGATGTCGCCGAGCGTGACCTCGTGGTCGGTGCGCGAGACGAGGTCGGCCACCGCGACCGAACCCATCTCACCCGATCCGCCGAGAACCAAGATCCTGCTCATCACGCTTCCTTCCATGTGTGTTGATTTCGATTCAAGCCCGGCCTACCAATGGGTTGCGACGCCGGCCTCGATCGCCTCGAGCGGGCGGTCGGCTCGGCATTCCTCGATCTCGAAGGAGGGCGGGCGGCGGAGCAGCAGGTCGGTCAGGACCTCGGCGGTCACCAGGCCCGCCGTGTTGCCGAACGCATGGCCGGCGCCGACGAAGACCCCGGGCCCGACCTCGTCGATGACGGGTTTCTGATCCGAGGTGAAGGGCAGCGCACCTGCCCATGCCGCCGTGATCGGCACGTTCGCCAGGCTGGGATATTCGCGGCCCATGCCATTGGCGAGCAGCGAGAGGCCGCCTAGGGTCGCCACCGGGTCGATCTCGTCGGGATAGTCGGTCGCGCAGCCCATCACGACCTCGCCGGACGCCTGCTGGACCAGCAAGGGCAGGAGGGTGAGCCCGTTCCCCTCGCGCTCATACCGGAACAGGCTCGGATCCCAGGATGGAAGGTCGCGGAAGAGCGCGTACTGACGGGTCGCCAACGGGCCGTAGACGAGCGGCTCGATCCGGAACGGTTGCGGCGGGGTCTTGACCAGTTGCAGACGCTCGCCGCCGATCGGGATGTTGAGACCTTCGGCCGCCATGAACCCGGTCGTCCAGGCGCCCGTGGTCACCACCACCGCGTCAGCAGAGATCCGACCGATCTCGGTCTCGACTCCGGCCGCCGCTCCGGACGACGTCAGGAGTCGCTCGACCGCCACTCCCTCGTGGATCGTCGCCCCCTCTGCTCGCGCTCCTCTGGCCAGAGCCGCAATCAACGAGGCGGTGACGATCTGCGCGTCTTCGCTGCAGTAGCTGGCCCCGAGCACGTCTTCCCGAACCGGGGGCACGAGCCTGCGGACCTCGCCGCCATCGATCAACTCCATGTCGAGGCCGTCGCGCCGGCGCGACGCGACGAATTCCTCGAACACCGCCCCCTCCCCGGGGGTGGTGAAGTACATGAGGCCGCCGGCGGGGCGGAACTCGAAGCCGCCCGGGAGCTCGTCCAGCAGCCGGCCGCAGATCGCACGTCCGGCGCGCGAGATGTCGAGGTCGAAGCCGGCCGAGCGGCAGTGGAGCCAGAGGAAGCCCGGATTGCGAGAAGAGGCGCCGTAGCCGAGCGTCTCCCGCTCGACCAGGGTCACGTTCAGCCCCGCCTGGGCGGCGAAGTACGCCGTCGCACAGCCGACGATGCCGCCGCCGACGATCACCACGTCTCGCTTCATCGATGCCGTCCCGAAATATCGCTTCGCGTGTCCCACGCGGAGCTCTCCCGAGGCACCCGGCCTCTCTCCTCCATGTCGGCAATAATAACACAATATTATTGCCATGCAAGAGCCCCTCAGAAAGATTCACCGTTCCGCTAAATTCGGCTTCACAAGCGGCTTT
>JAFDWG010000140.1 GCA_018268605.1 Actinomycetota bacterium
TCACAGCCTGCCAGGACCTCCATGAGACGCCCAGGGCACCGCCCCTCGGACGGCCTCAACCGCCCCGCACAACGCCCCTAACTCGCCACTCCTAGTTCGCGAAGACCCGCGACGCCCGCGCGCCGGTGTGCCTGGCACTGAGCAGACGCTGTTCGAGTGCCGCCGCGCAGTAGCTCGGCGTTCCCGGGGCACGGAGGGAGACGTCGAACTCGTTCGCCGCGGCCGCGCGGTCCATCACCGCGGAGCCGAGTTTCGTGGTCAGATGGAGAACGCCTTTGCCGGCCAGGCGCTTGGTCGCGCGTTCGATCGCGACGGCGCCCTTGCCATCTTTCAGTTTCAGCCCGACGGCGACCGGGGTGGGGGAGTAGGTCTGATAGCGGATGGTGAGACGCACCTGATCGGAGCCGGGCATGGTGGTGATCGTCGATTCCGCCCGGCGCACCTGGCACGGCGCCGGCGCGGTCACGAACGGCGCCCCTTTCTTCGATGCCTTGGCGAGGGCGTCGTCCCCGCATTCTTCGTCGAGTTCGAATTCTTCTTCGTCTTCGGCTTCTTCGAATTCTTCTTCTTCGAATTCGAATTCTTCCGCCCCCGCTTCGCAGTCTTCGAATTCCACTTCCTTGCCTTCTTCTTCTTCTTCTTCGCCTTCGAGATCGGTGAAGTCGTCGCGCAGCGTCGTCGGGTGGGCGGTCGTCGATGCCGATCGCGCGGGGGACGCGGCGGCCGTCGCGACCTGGGAGACCGCCAAGGCGGCGAGCAGGCCGAGGAGCAAGAGGACGAAGGAGTGGCGCTTCATGCCCCCTGCATCGGCGTCGGTGGGGGCTTCTTTACCCCTCTAGACGTTTGATCTAGCCGCGCCTGCCCTCCAGCTCGAGCAGCCGCTTCTTCATCTCCACGCCGCCGGCATACAGGCCGAGGCCGCCATCGCTGCGGACGACGCGGTGACAGGGGACCACCAGCGGGATCGGATTGCGCGAGCAGGCCGAGCCCGCGGCGCGGACCGCGCGCTCATTGCCGGCTCCTCGAGCGAGGTCGGAATAGGTGCGCGTCTCGCCGTAGGGGATGGCGGCGATCCCTTCGCGGGCGCGGAGCATGAAGCCGTGGCTGAGCTGCCAGTCGATCGGCAGGTCGAACTCGCGGCGGCGGCCCTCGAAGTAGTCCTCCAGCTCGCGCCGCTCCTCGTCGAACCGGTCGGGGGCCTCGAGGATCCGCGGCGAGATCCGCTCGGCCAGGTCGAAGAGCGTCGCGTCGACATCCTCGCTCGGCAGCGCGACCCGCACAAGGCCCGCCGGCGTCCGCGCCAGCAGCAGTGGTCCGAACGGCGAGTCGGCGGTCCCGTAGGCGATGTCGAGGAGGCCCTCGGCGGCGGCGCGCTCGCGCAGCCGCTCCAGTGATCTGTCCATGACGGCGTTCATGCCATCTCCTTTCGCAGTCGTTTCAGTCCCTCATGCAGGCTGCGGCGGGCCGCCTCGGGCGAGCAGCCGAGCGCCGCGGCGATCTCCTCGTGGGGAAGGTCGCCGGCGAAGCGCAGGGTGACCGCGGCACGCTGCTTGGGCGGCAGGGTCGCGACCGCGCGCCAGACCTCGCCATCGGCCGGATCCGGGTCGGATACCGCCTCCTCGCGGACCGACTCGACCGGTACCGGGGAGCGTCCCCGTGCCCGGTGGTGGTCGATCGCCTTGCGGTGCGCGATCGTCACCAGCCAGCCGCGCAGGTTGCGCGCCTCGCCGAGACTCGGGTAGGCCCGCAGGGCGGCCAGGAAGGTCTCCTGGAAGGCATCCTCGGCCCCGTCGCGGCCGACCGCGCCGCGCAACACCGCCATCACCTCGGCGGCGTGCTCGTCGATCAGCTTCTGGAACGGGGGTAGCTCTGCCATCTCTCTTCAAACGTGCCAAGTCCCGGGGACGTGAGATTCACCCCCCTCGACTTCACTAGGGTGGCAATGTGTCCGCAATTTCCGCCGAGGAGCTTCGCGAGCTGGTCGCCAGGGCGTTGGCCGAGGATCTCGGCGATGGCGACGTGACCGGTGAGGCGACCGTCCCCGCCGATGCGAGGGCGACCGCACGGATCGTCCAGAAAGCGCCGGGGATCGTATTCGGGCTCGACCTCGTGGCGGAGACGATGGCGCAGACCGGGGTGGAGGAGGTCGAGAAGCTGGCCCCCGAGGGCCTCTGGCGCCAGACCGTGCCGGTCGAGGTGCTGGTCGCCCGCGGCTCTGCCCGCGCGATCCTCGCCGCCGAGCGCACCGCCCTGAACTTCCTCGGCCACCTCTCCGGGGTGGCGACGCTGACGGCCCGCTACGTCGAGGCGGTGGACGGCACGAAGGCGAAGATCCTCGACACCCGCAAGACGACCCCGGGCCTGCGCAGGCTGGAGAAGGCGGCGGTCGCGGCGGGCGGTGGTACCAACCACCGCATCGGCCTCTTCGACGCCTTCCTCATCAAGGAGAACCACATCGCCGCCGCGGGCGGCATCCCCAAGGCCGTCTACGCGGCCCGCAAGGCCCATCCGGAGCTGCCGATCGAGGTCGAGGTCCGCAACCTCGACGAGACCGCCTACGCCCTCGGCACCGGCGCCGACCAGCTCCTCCTCGACAACATGGACCCGCCGACGATGCGCGCCGCGGTCGAGCTGCGCGACGTCCACGGCGGCGACGGCAAGCCGACCCTCGAGGCCTCCGGCAACGTCAACCTGGAGACCGTCCGCGCCGCCGCCGAGACCGGCGTCGACTTCATCTCCGTCGGCGCCCTGACCCACTCCGCGCCGGCCCTCGACTTCTCCCTGCTGCTCAGCGCGGAGGACTGATTCCTACTTCAGGAGTTTCGACAGGCGGCGGTCTTTGAGGATGCGATCGCCGGTCTGGTCGTGGGGGCAGTAGTTCATCTGGTGTTCGGAGAAGTAGACGGCCTCGAGGGTGGTGCCGCAGCGGGGGCACGGCTCGCCCTCGTGCTTGTGGATCCGTAGAGGGACCTTGATCTTGTCGGGGAGGTCGGGGCCGATCGTCTCCTCGTAGTGGTCGATCGCGTCGCCGAGGACGTGGAGGGCGCCGTGGAGGCGGGCGACCTCCTCGGAATCTAGTTCGGCGCCTTTCTTGAAGGGGGAGAGGCAGGCTTCCCAGAGGATCTCGTCGACCCAGGAGCGGCCGATGCCGCTGATGTCTTTCTGGTGGCGCAGCAGGGGGTGGAGGTGGCGCGGCTTGTCGATCGCGGCGGCGAACTCGTCCAGAGGCGGTGCCGGCCAGGCTTCCGGTCCCAGGGTGGCGACCATCTCGTCCTCGCCGACCTTCTCGGAGGGCAGGAGCTTCGCCCAGGCGCGCTGCTTGGTCCCCATCTCACGCAGGCGCAGCTCGCGACCGTCCTCGAGGCGGATCAACACCCGGGAGGCGCGGTCTTTCAGCGACGCGCGTTTGTCGGAGACGCGCAGCCGGCCTGCCGACATCAGGTGGATGAGGAGCGAGAGGTCGCCGAACTCGACCACCGGCATCTTGGCGATCCGACGCACGCCGGTGATCTCGCGTCCGACCAGCGCGTCCAAGGGCGGCAGATAAGTCTTCATCACGTTCATCCCGGGCGCCAGCACCGATTCGACGGTGGCGCCACGCGTCGCTTCATCGATCCGCCGCGCGGTGATCTCGACCTCGGGTAGCTCGGGCATCCCTACAAGTTAAACTTCGTCCACGTTCATTCGACCTGGTTCGACCTGAAGGTCTGCCGGCGAACAGAGGAAAGGAAGGGCTCATGCAGGAGCTCCCGACGATCCAACCCGGATTTGCCCCGGAGCTTGCTCCGGAGGAGATCGCTGCGCTCAGCGAGGAGATCCGTGCGCTCGCGTCCGAACGCGACGCGGTCATCCTCGCCCATAACTACGAGGTGCCGGAGATCCAGGACGTCGCCGACCATCGTGGCGACAGCCTCGGCCTCTCTCGCGCCGCCGCTGCCACCGACGCCGAGGTGATCGTCTTCTGCGGCGTGCACTTCATGGCCGAGACGGCCTCGATCCTCTCGCCCGACAAGAAGGTCCTGATCCCCGACCTCGACGCGGGATGCAGCCTCGCCGACTCGATCACGGTCGAGCAGCTGCGCGGCTGGAAGGCCCAGCACCCCGGCGCGATGGTGGTGATGTACGTGAACACCTCGGCCGCGGTGAAGGCGGAGACCGACTACTGCGTCACCTCCTCGAACGCCGTCTCGGTGGTCGAGCACATCTGGCGCGAGCACGGCCCCGACACCGAGATCCTCTTCGGTCCCGACATGTGGCTCGGCGCCTTCGTCGAGCGCGAGACCGGGCTGACCAAGGAGCCGGAGCGCCGCGCCCGCTTCCACATCTGGGACGGTGAGTGCCACGTCCACGCCGGCATCCGTCCCGAGGACATCGCCCGGACCCGCGCCGAACATCCCGAGGCGGAGTTCCTGATCCACCCCGAGTGCGGCTGCTCGACCCAGGCGATGGAGTACGTCGCGGCGGGCGACATCGACACCACCGGCGTCCACATGCTCTCCACTTCGGGCATGCAGACCTACGTCGAAGCCAACCCGGAAGGCGAGTTCATCGTAGCCACCGAGAACGGCATGCTCTACCCCCTCCAGCAGGCGGCCCCGAAGGCGAACCTGATCGAGGCCAACCGGATGGCCTTCTGCAAATACATGAAGATGATCACGCTGCCGAAGCTCAGGGACTCGCTCGCCGAGATGAAGTTCGAGGTCAGCGTGGAGCCCGCGATCGCCGAGCGGGCGAAGGTGCCGATCGAGCGCATGGTGGCGATCGGGTAAGGAGCTGTTGCTCGGGGCTTGCGGCCGTCTGAGGGGCAGTCCCAGGACGTGAGGGTTCCGTGAACAACCCCAGGGAGACGTCACGCCTCCGCCCGGAACTCCACGGTCTCGTCACGCTTCAGCCGGCCCGGGTCGTGGCCGAGACGGCCGTGCTCGCCGCAAGCTTTTCCCGGCCGAACCGCTCCGTCAATCCTCCCAGAGCGTCTTAAGGGAACGCTCAGGTGAGCTTGGCTGGGCGTTTACGTCCAGGGTGAAGGCTGAGAGGACCTGATGACGAATAAAGGGGGAGACACGATGTTGGAGACGCAGAACAAGCGAAACGTTTTGGTGATCGTGGGACGGGAGGCGGAGACGCCGATCATGGTGGACGCCCTGCGGCCGCGGTCGGAGGGAACCGGGTTCACGCTGCTGGTGCCGGCGACGCCGCAGCACGGGGTCGACTCGCCGATCGACTGGGCCGACGCCCTGGATCGCGCCGAAGCCGGCGCGAGCGCCCTGCGCGATGCCGGGCTCGAGGTGATCGAGACGATCGTCGGGGACGCGGACTTCGCCGCGGCCGCAGGGGACGTGATGCACTCGCGGGAGATCGACGATGTGGTGGTGCTCGTCGACCCTCAGGCGGCGCTCGCCGCTCGCCCGGATCTCGTCGCCGTATAGGCCGGCCGCGCCCGAATTTCCTGAGGCGAACCTAAAAAGGCGCCCGGAGCGGGCCAATCGCAGAGCGAAACGCCTGATTTCTGGGCGCAAAATTTCGCAGGCGAAACCCCGGAGGAGTCATCTTGTTTGCGCAGAAGGCACCTCACACCTATGCCGAGACTCCGACGCCAAAAGAAACGCGCCCCCGAGCCTGTGCGCTCCCGTGGTCGGCGCGCCCCGATCATCGAGCTGAACGACGTGACCAAGGTCTACCCCGGCGGTCACATGGCGCTCGATCGTGTCTCGCTGTCGATCGGCCGGGGGGAGTTCGTCTTCCTCGTCGGCCCGACCGGCTGTGGCAAGTCGACGCTGATCAAGACGCTGATCCGCGAGCTCGACGTCACCGAAGGGACGGTCCGCATCGCCGGCCGCGACATCGGCTCGATGCCCGAGAAGAAGGTCCCGCAGC
>JAFDWG010000141.1 GCA_018268605.1 Actinomycetota bacterium
GTGCTCGGGGCCGGGGAACGAGCCGCCGCGGACCTCGTCGGCGTAGCGGCCGACGGCGGTGGTCATCTCGGCGTGCACGTCGGCGTACTGCTTGACGAATTTGGCCATGTGGCCGGTGGTGATGCCGAGCAGGTCGTGGAAGACGAGGACCTGGCCCGAGGTGCCGGCGCCCGCGCCGATGCCGATCGTGATGACGTCGAGACGCTCGGCGATGGTGGCGGCGATCTCGGCCGGGACGGCCTCGAAGACGATCGCGAAGCAACCCGCCTCCTGGAGCGCGAAAGCGTCGTCATAAATCTGGATCGCCGCCTTCGCCGACTTGCCCTGCGCCTTGTAGCCGCCCAGGGCCGTCGCCGTCTGTGGGGTGAGGCCGAGGTGGCCCATCACCGGGATCCCCGCGGCGACGATCGCCTTGGCGCGCCGGGTGGAGACGCCGGCGGCCTCGAGCTTCACGGTCTGCGCGCCGGTCTCCTTGATCAGGCGCTGGGCGGAGAGCACGGCCAGCTCGTCGCTCGCCTCATAGGAGCCCATCGGCATGTCGGCGATCATCATCGGCGTGCGCAGCCCGCGGCGCACCGCTTTGCCGAGCATGATCATCTCGTCCATCGAGACGAGGTCGGTGCGGTCGTAGCCGAGGACCACATTGGCGGCCGAGTCGCCGACCAGGACGAGGTCGACCCCCGCCGCCTCAGCGACCGTCGCCGACGGGTAATCGTAGGCGGTGACCATCACGATCGGTTCGCCGTTCTCCTTCATCTCGACGAGCCGCGGCAGGGTCACCGCGACGCGATCGGCCTGCGGGACGGTGTGGGAACGGACTCCAGAGCTCATGCGACCAACACCTCCGGGCGGTTGTCGATTGCGATCGGTTTGTTGTCGGCATCGACGTGGACCACCGTCGGCTCGTAGTTCTCGAGATCGGCCTCGTCGTAGGCACCGAAGGAAGCGACGATGATCAGGTGGCCGGGCTCGACCAGGTGGGCGGCGGCGCCGTTCACCTGCATCGCGCCGGAGCCGGGCTGTCCATCGATCACGTAGGTGACGAAGCGCTCGCCGTTGTCGACGTCCCAGACGTGGACCTGCTCGTTGGTCAGCAGATCGGCGCCGGCCATCAGCTCGGTGTCGATCGTGATCGAGCCGATGTAGTCGACGTCGCAGTCGGTCACCGTCGCGCGGTGGATCTTCGACTTCAGCATCTGGCGTTGCACGCGTTCGCTCTCCTTTATCGGGCTCTGCCCATGTGCGGGTTGATGACGACGTTGTCGATGAGGCGGGCGCCGCCGACCTTGGCGGCGACGGCGACGAGGATCGGACGGCCGGTCAGCCCTTCGACCGGCTCGAGGGTCTCGGCGTCGCGAGCCTCGAGGTACTCGGGATCGATCGCCGCGGCGGCCAGCTCGATGCGGGCGGCCGCGAGCCCGGCGTCGAGCGAGCCGCGGGCGGTCGCCTGCTGCTCGCAAGTGGCCACCGCCCGCGACAGGGCGACGGCGCGGACGCGGTCGGCGGGCTCCAGGTAGACGTTGCGGCTGCTCATCGCGAGGCCGTCGTCCTCGCGCACCGTCGGCATCACCCGCACCTCCAGCGGGAAGTCGAGGTCGCGCACCATCCGCTTGATCACAGCCGCCTGCTGGGCATCCTTCTGGCCGAAGTAGGCGACGTCGGGGCCGACGATGTTGAAAAGCTTGGCGACGATCGTGGTGACGCCGCGGAAATGGCCGGAGCCGCGGCGCTGGGGGTCGCCGTCGAGGACAGAGGTGAGGTTGCCGGTGACCTCCACCGCGGTCGCGGCGCCGTCGGGGTAGAGCTCGGGGACGTCGGGGGCGAAGACGAGGTCGACCCCAGCCTCACTCGCCAGGCGCAGGTCGCGCCCCTCGTCGCGGGGGTAGCGATCGAGGTCCTCGTTCGGGCCGAATTGGGTCGGGTTGACGAAGAGGCTCATCACGACCACGTCGTTCTCGGCCCGGGCGGCGCGTAGCAGCGATACGTGGCCCTCGTGCAGAAACCCCATGGTCGGGACGAGGCCGATCGCGCGGCCTTCACGCCGGGCCGGGGCCAAGGCGGCGCGCAACTCATCGACGCCGCGCAGGACGCGGGCGGCAGCACTGGTGCTGACGGTGTCGCCGGGGGAGCGTGATTCCAGATTCATCAGGTCCATGCCTCCAAGGGTCACGGCCGTGGAGCGAATTATAGGCACCTTCGCGCCCGTGGTTACAGAGGCGCATGGGAATGCGGATTCGCAGAGATTTTGATCCGTTCGCGACGCCCCCACGCAAGGACACCCCAACAGCGGTTCCTACACCCCCCACAGGAGGCAAGCGAATGAGTTCCCACAAACTGCTGGCGGAGTTCGACAAAAGCGACGCCGTCGCGGAAATGCATCACAACGCCGTCGAAGGGCTCGACGAGGGCGACAGCCGCCGCTCGTTCCTGAAGAAGGCCGGCCTCGGCGGTGCCGCGATGATGGGCTCCGGTGCCCTCCTCGCCGCCCTCACCCCCGCCGGCGCGATGGCCGCCAAGGGCAAGGGCCGTCCGCCCGCGAGCTTCGGCAAGGGCGACATCGGCATCCTCAACTACGCCCTCACGCTCGAGTACCTCGAGGCCGCGTTCTACAACGAGGCGACGAAGAACAAGGTCGCGAGCGGTGCCCAGGAGTCGGCCTTCCTGAAGGCGGTCACCGCCGACGAGAACGCCCACGTCAAGTTCCTCAAGAAGGCCCTCGGCTCGAAGGCCACCAAGGCCCCGAGCGTCGACTTCGGCGACGCCACCAGCAAGGCGAAATGGCTCCCGACGGCGATGGTCCTCGAGAACACCGGCGTCAAGGCCTACGGCGGCCAGGCGCTGAACATCTCCAACCCCGCCTACATCTCCGCCGCCCTGTCGATCTGGGCCGTCGAGGCGCGCCACGCGTCCGTCGCCGGCCTGCTCGTCAAAGCGGCTCCGAGCAGCATCTCGCCGGAAAAGGGCCCGTTCCAGACCACCGCGACCGCTGCTGAGATTCTCAAGGCAGTGGAAGGCACCGGGTTCCTCAAATGATGCCGAACGTCGGACCACTGGAGATCATGCTCGTCCTGATCGTGGCGCTCGTCGTCTTCGGACCGAAAAAGCTCCCGGACCTCGGGCATTCGCTCGGCAAAGGCATCCGCGAGTTCAAAGGCTCGGTCACCGGCGAAAGCGACGGTCCGGCGAGCGTCGAGGCACCGCGCGGTGAGAACCGCCCGGTCACGACCCACCGGGTCGAAGACACCCACAGCCACGCCTAGCGACCAGTAACCATCCCCCGACGCCACCCCGAGGAGACCAGCCGTGCGCCGCATCAGACCAGCAGCATTTGAGGATCAGATGAGCCTCGTCGACCATCTCGACGAGCTGCGCGCACGGCTGATCGTCTGTATCGCCATCTTCGGGGTGGCATTGGCGCTCTGCTTCTGGCAGAGCCACCTGCTGCTCGAAATTGCAGCCAAGCCGCTCCCCGCCAACCACGACAAGCTGATCACGTTCGGCGTCACCGAGCCCTTCACGACGACGCTGACGGTCAGCGCCTACGGAGCGATCATCCTGGCGCTGCCGTTCGTGCTCTACCAGCTCTACGCCTACGTCCTCCCGGCGTTCTCCAAGCAGCAGCAGCGGATGATCCTGCCGCTTCTCCTGATGATCCCGGTGCTCTTCATCGCCGGTGTCGCCTTCGGCTATTTCCTGGTGCTCCCCGCCGCCGCCAAGTTCCTGCTCAACTTCAACGACTCCCAGTTCAACGTCCAGGTGCAGGCGAAGCAGTACTACGGCTTCTTCTCGATGACGCTGCTGGCAACCGGCATCGTCTTCCAGGTGCCGGTCGGGATCCTCGCGGTCACGCGCCTCGGGATCGTCAAGGTGGAGCAGCTGACGAAGAACCGGCGCTATGCCTATCTCGTCTGTGCGGTGGTCGCTGCTGCGCTGCCCGGCGTCGACCCGATCTCGATGCTTCTGGAGATGGCCCCGCTGGTCGTCCTGTACGAGATCTCGATCGTGCTGGCGAAGGCCTTCGGCACGCCGCACGAGCGCTACGAGGCAGAGCCTCAGGGCTCCTGACCGTGTGCGGGCGGCTCGCCGTCGCCTACACCCGGTGCGCGGTAGGCGATCGGCTTGATCGGCTTCGCCGGGGCGCCGGCGCAGATCGTTCGTGCCGGGAGGTCGCGGTTGACCACGGAGTTCGAGCCGATCACGCAACGCTCGCCCACCGTCACCCCACTCGCCACCGCGCAGTGGACTCCGAACCAGCAGTTGTCGCCGATGACCACCGGCCCCTTCGTGGTGAAGCCCTGCCAGGGGACCGGCATCTCGGGATCGTCGAAGCGGTGATCGGCGTCGCCGACGAAGCAGCCGTTGGCGAACATCACGTGGTCGCCGATCTTCACGCTCTTGTGGGCGGCGATCATGGTGCCCCGGTTGAGGAAGCAGCCCTCTCCGATCTCGATCTCGGCGTCGGGCGCGAGGGTTAGCCAGCACCCCGGCTCGAACAGGGTCCCTTCGCCGATCCGTAGGCGACCCTCGTCGAGCGCCTCGAGGATCTCCCCTTCGACCGGATAACGGACGAAGAAGCCTCCGCGGGCGGCGTGCCGGTCGATGCGTAGACGGCGGGAGAGTCGTTGGTTGCGCTCGTACCACCGCCGCTTCGCCCACCAGACCCGCCACCCCGTCTGCGCCATCTCCTCACCGTACATAGACTTGCGATCCATGAGCGACCTGCGCGGCGGTATCGACCTCGGCGGCACCAAGATCCAGACCGCGGTGATCGACGCCGCAGGCGAGGTGAAGGGGGAAGCGCGGCGACCGACGCCGACCGAAGGCGGGCCGAAGGACGTCGCCTCGGCGATGGCCGACGCGCTCGTCGAGGCGGCCCGGGCGGCCGGGGTCGAGAGCTCGGAGCTGCAGGGCGTCGGGGTCGGGTCCCCCGGAGACGTCGACGAGAAGGCGGGCACCGTGTCGAGCGCCCGCAACCTGCCCGACTGGGAAGGGACCTTCAAGCTCGGTGAGGCCCTCGAAGGCGATCTCGGGACGAAGGTGCGGATCGGCAACGACGTCCAGGTCGCGACCGAAGCCGAGTTCCACCTCGGCGCCGGCAAAGGCTTGGACAGCCTGATCGGCGTTTTCTGGGGGACCGGCGTCGGCGGCGGGCTGATCCTCGGCGGCAAGCCGTGGCTCGGCCGCGGTGCGGCCGGAGAGATCGGCCACATGGTGATCAAACGCGGCGGCGCCAAGTGCCCCTGCGGGAGGCGCGGCTGTATGGAGGCCTACGCCGGACGCGCGGCGATGGAAGCCGAGGCGCGACGCCGCCAGGAGGACGGTGAGAAGACCGACCTTTTCAAGCTGATGGAGAAGCACGAAAAACCGCGCCTCACCAGCAGCATCTGGAGCCGGGCGATCGAGCACGACGACAAGCTCGCCACCGAGCTGATCGACCGCGCGATCGAGGCCCTAGGCACCGGCATCGCCTCGGCGATCAACCTCTTGGACCCCGAAGCGATCCTGATCGGCGGCGGCCTCGGCCTCCGCTTCGGCGAGCGCTACATGGAGCCCCTCCTCGACGAGATGCGCAAGCACGTCTTCTTCGAGACGATGCCGGTCGTGAAGGTCGCGAGCCTTGGGGATCTGGGCGGCGCGGTCGGGGCGAGCTTGCTGGTTTCGCGATAGCGGCGGGACGGCCGTCGTGCCGTCCGCTCCGGCAGTCCTATGTCGGTCCTGGGGTCCTGGCAGGCTGTGACCGCGATGAGACGCCCAGGACGTGAGGGTCCCGTGTGAAAGTCCCGAAAGACGTGAGCCTCCCGCCCGGAACTCCACACCCCCGCCACACTTCCCCGACACCCCCAGGTCGAT
>JAFDWG010000142.1 GCA_018268605.1 Actinomycetota bacterium
GTCGCCGAGCTCGGGGCGATGCGGATCTCCGACGAGATCGACGCGCTCGAGGTGATGGGCGTGCCGCCGGTCACCTTCCTCTGCGCCACCCGCCTGCTGGCGGCATGGATCGCCTTTCCTTTCATGTACCTGGTGGCGATCGGGGTGATGTACCTGGCGAGCTACATCGCCGTCGTCAAGCAGATCGGCGACGCCTCCTCGGGTGGCTACCTGCTGATCTTCTGGCAGTTCCAGAACCCGCCGGACGTGCTCTTCAGCCTGATCAAGGGCATGGTGATGGCCACCGCGATCGTCCTGGTCGGGTGCTACTACGGCTATACGGCCTCGGGAGGACCTGTGGGGGTGGGGACCGCGACGGCGAAGTCGATGGTCTTGAACATCGTCTTAGTCCACATCATCGGGATGCTTGGGACCCTGGTCTTCTGGGGAGCGAATCCCCGTGCGCCGATAGGAGGGTGAAACGCGATGCGTAACGACGAGGAAGAGCGCTTCAACGAGATCGAGGAGGAGCAGCACGAGGCCGAGGCGGAAACCAGCGCCGAACTGGCCGCGGAGGACCCTGCCGTCCTGACGCCGCCCGCGAGCGTCGCCAACGACGCGCCCCGCGATCCCTCCGAGGAAGGCCCTTACGTGAGCGACGACGGCGCGGTGATGGGTCGCGACTTCGTCATCCCCGGGGTCGACCCGCGCGAGCACGACCCCTATCGCTTCCACACCGGCCGCAAGCGCGACCACGGTGGGACCGACGCGATCGAGGTCATCGACCTGGTCAAGCAGTTCGGCCGCGCCCGGATCCTCAACGGCCTGAACCTGGGACTGCCGGAGAACCAGGTCTCGATGGTGCTGGGACCGTCGGGGACCGGCAAGAGCGTGCTGATCAAGCACATCGTCGGGTTGCTCTATCCCGACCACGGGGACGTCCTCGTGCACGGCGAATCGATCCCGAACATGACCGACGACGAACTCTTCGAGGTGCGAAAAAAGTTCGGCCTGCTGTTCCAGGACGGCGCGCTCTTCGGCTCGATGAACATCTACGACAACGTCGCCTTTCCGCTGCGCCAGCACACCGACAAAGGCGAGGAGGAGATCGGCGAGATCGTCAACCGGCGGCTCAAAGAGGTGGGCCTCTCCGAGGCGACCTACAAGATGCCGAACGAGCTCTCCGGCGGGATGCGAAAGCGCGCCGGCTTCGCCCGGGCGCTGGTGCTGGAACCGGCGATCGTGATGTTCGACGAGCCCGACTCCGGGCTCGACCCGGTCCGCACGGCGCTCCTCTGCGAGCTGATCCGGGAGATCCACGCCGAGAACGGCGGCTGCTACCTGGTGATCAGCCACGACCTCAACACGGCGCGCCGGATCGCCGACTTCATTGCGGTGCTGTGGAGCGGCAAGATCGTCGAGTCGGGCCCGAAAGAAGAAGTCTTCGACTCGTCGAATCCCTTCGTCAACCAGTTCCTCCACGCGGACGTCACCGGCCCGCTGTCGATGGACTGAGCGCCCGATGAGGCGCTAGCGAGTGGGGCGCCGTCGCCCGTTCGGGGCGATCGCCGCGTGGTCGGTGCGGCATGCCCGCCCGGTGCTGGTCGTCGCCGCGGTGGTGGCGATCGCGGCCGCCGTGGCCGCCACCCAGGTCGACACCGACGCCGGCCTGAGCACCCTGGTCGGAAAGGGCGACCCGACCTACGAAGCGACCCTGCGGGTGCGCGACGAGTTCGGCGAAGAACCGGTCGTCGTCCTGGTCAAGGGGAGCCTGCCGAAGCTGCTGCTGGGTAAGGACCTGATCAAGCTGCTGCGGCTCGAGGGCTGCCTCTCGGGCAAGGTGCCGAAGGGGGCGAAGCCGCTCCCCGGCGTCTGTGCCGAACTCGCCGCGATGGAACCGGTTTCCTTCCTCGCCGGCCCGGCGACCTTCCTGAACGAGGCGGTGGTGCAGATCGACGAACAGCTCGAACGCCTCTCGCGCAACCTGCCGCCGGAAAAGTTCGACGAATACCTGCTGGCGGTGGCCTCGAAATACGGGATCACCTCGCTGCCGAGCATCGGAAACGAAGAATTCGTCGCCACCGTCGTCTTCGACCTGGCGAAGGCGCGGGGCACGCCGAAGGCGCGGCTCGCCTACCTCTTCCCGAACTCCCGATCGGCACAGATCGTGATCCGGTTGAAGCCCGATCTCACCGAAGCCGAACGCCGTCGGGCGATCGGCCTGATCGAAGACGCGGTCGCCGAAACGACGCCGCGGAAGGCCTGCGGCACCGGTGGGAAAGCCGAACCGTGCTTCGTCCTGCAGGGCGGGGAATACGTCGTCACCGGCGCCCCGGTCGTCGTCGACGCGATCGCGCGCGCCCTCAAGGACGCATTGCTCCTGCTCTTCGGCGTCGCGGTGGTGGTGATGGCGATCGTCCTGCTGCTCGCCTTCCGCACCCGCCTCCGCCTGCTGCCGTTGGCGCTGGCCCTCGCCTCGGCGGCGATCCTCTTCGGGCTGTTGGACCTGGTCGGTGGCTCGCTGACGATGGCGTCCGTCGCCGTCCTTCCGATCCTGATCGGCCTCGCGGTCGACTACGCGATCCAGTTCCAGGCGCGCATGGCCGAGGTCGAGGCAACGGGCGCCTCGGGGGAATCGGCGGCGAGGACCGCCGCCAACCTTTCTGGTCCCACGATCGCGACCGCATGTCTCGCAACCGCGGCCGGGTTCCTCGTCCTCTTACTCTCCCCGACGCCGATGGTCCGCGGCTTCGGCGTCCTCCTCTTCGCCGGCGTCCTGCTCGCGTTCGGCCTGGTGATGACGGCCGGGTTCGCGGCGTCGGGATCGGGAAGGGGGAAGCGCGAACCGCGTGGGCTGCGAGAGATGCGACCGCTCGCGACCCTGGTCGACTTCTCGATCTCACGGCCGCTCCTGGTGCTCGGTGTCGGGGTCGTCCTCGCCGCTATCGGCTGGGGCGTCGGAACGCAGATCGACACCGTCTCAGAAGTCCGCCAGCTCGCCCCTCACAACCTCCGCCAGGTCGAAGACCTCGATACCTTCGAGCAGGTGACCGGGACCACCGGCGACCTCGAAGTCCTGGTCGAAGCCCCCGACCTCACCGACCCGGCGACGATCGAATGGATGGCCGGATTCAAGCGCCGCGTGCTGAAGGAAGACGAAGTGACCGCGGGGCCGGCGTTGTCGGATTTCCTCACCCGCGGCGGGAAGGTGACCAAGTCGGGGATCGAAGCGACGCTGGCGGCGATGTCGCCGTACTCGCTGCGCCAGGTCGCGCCGCTCGGCCCGAACGGCAAGGTCGGCCACCTGGCGCTGATCGGGTTCGGGATCAAAGCTCGTAGCCTGGCCGAAGGAGAAGCGTTACTCCGGAGCGTCCGCGCTCAGATCGGGAGCCCGCCCGCCGGGGTCAAGGTCAGCCTCACCGGCCTGCCGGTGATCGCCTCCGAAGCCGGCTCCGATCTCTCCTCGAGCCGCTACTGGCTCGCGCTTGCCGGGCTCGGCGCCGTCGCCCTCGTGCTGCTCGCGCTGCTGCGCTCGTTTCGCCGGGCGCTGGTGCCGCTGCTTCCGACCGTCCTCGCCACCGGCTGGGCGTCGCTGCTCATCTGGCTCACCGGCATCCCGCTGAACCCGATGTCGACGGCGCTCGGGGCCCTGACGATCGCGATCGCCACCGAGTTCGCCGTGATCCTCTCCGGGCGCTTCGAGCAGGAGCGCTCGATCGGCCTCGATGTCGCGGCGGCGCTCCGTCGTGCCTACGCCCGCACCGGCGCCGCCGTCGTCGCGTCCGGACTCACCGCGGTCGCCGGGTTCGCGGTCCTGATCGCCTCTGACATCCGGATGCTGCGGGAGTTCGGCGCGGTCACCGTGATCGATCTCGCCGCAGCCCTCCTCGGGGTGATCGTGATCCTCCCGGCGACGCTCGTCCTGCTGGAGCGCCGGCGGTGAAAGGCGCCGCCAATCGTTACTCGCTCGCGGTGGGGTTGATCTTCCTCGTGCTGATCGTCGTCGCCGGCATCCACACGCTGAACGGCGGCGGCGAAGACACTCTCGGTCTCGACAAGCAGCCCTCCCGCTGGCCGCTACCGGAGTTCGCGGTTCCTGCCGCCGCGGGGCAGCTGGAAGGCGACGCGAACGTCTACCAGGACGACTGCGAAAGCTCGACGCTTCCCTGTCCCGAGGGCGCGAAGCGCGCGCCGGCCTGTCAGATCACGACGCCGGGGGCGATCCGCGTCTGCGATCTCTTCGACCGTCCTCTGGTGATCTCGTTCTGGTTCGGGACGACGAGCAGCTGCGAGGCGCAACAAAACGTCGTCAGCACCGTCGCCGCGCGCTACCGTGGACGGGTGAACTTCCTTTCGCTGGACGTCCGCGATTCGCGCGGGTCCGTTCGCGAATTGGTTCGTGAACGGGGATGGGAGATGCCGGTGGGATTCGACCGGGACGGCGCCGTGGCGGCGCTCTACCGGGTAGGCGGCTGCCCGACCTTCGCCTACGTCTACCCGGGCGGCACCTTGGAGAGCGCCTCGATCGGCGAACTTGGCGTCGGGGCGTTGAGCGAACATGTGGATCAACTACTGAGGGCGACGCGGGTGGCTGAAGGGGGCTAGAGATGGCGACCGAGGGTGCACGGGTAGCGATCGGGTGGGAGCCGGCGCCGAGGCCGGGTTGGGTGGCACCGCATCTGGAGGCCGAGTTCCCGGGTCTCTCGCTGGCGACCGTGGAGGTCGACGGGCGGCCTGGTCGTAGTCCCGAGCCGGTGCGCCACCGCCTCCGCGATCTCTCCAATCGGCTCTATGGCGCCGAGGCGATCCGCCTGCGGGGCCGGCCGATCCCCTGGGCCTATCGGGTCTTCTACCGGCAGATCGGCCTCGACCCCGATCGCGATCGCACCCCGGTCGAGCAGCTCGTCCTCGACCGCCTCCAGGACGGCGGCTTCCGCAGCCGCGGCCTGCCCGCCGACGCGTTGACGATCGCGACGATCGAGACCGGGGTGGCGCTGCGCTGCTTCGACGCCGACCGCATCGTCGGCGAGCTCTGCATCCGCGACGCGGCGCCGGGGGAGAGGCTGCCCGGGAAGGCGAGTGAGCTTGCCACCGGAACGCTGACGATCGCCGACGAGACCGGCCCGGTCGGGCTGCTCTTCGGCGAGACCGCGGCGGGTCGTGAGGTCGAACGAGACAGCCGCCGGATCGCGATCGCGGCGGTCGGGGTCGGCGCGGTTCCGTCGATCAGTGTTGACGAGGCGTTATGGATTGCGGCCGCGACCCTCGAGGCGGCTTAGAATCTGCCCTATGCGGGGAGTGCTCGACAGAGTCGCGGTCGATGAGGGCCTGGCCCGCGCCGAGCTGCGCCGGCAGATCGCGAAGCTCGAGCGTGAGCTCGGCTGCCTGGTCGCCGAGGGGCTCGGGCGCGTCGTCGTCCCGCACCGGGTCGCCGCCGGGGGACCGCCGCGGGTGCTCGATCTGGGTGAGCTCGAGGAGGTTCGCGACGCCCTCGCAGTCCGCATCGCCGAGGCGCGCCGCGCCTTGGTCGAGCGCGATGCCTTCGAGCAGGGCAACCGCGAGCTCCTCGAAGAAATGCTCGCCGACCCCGCCCGCTTCCGCTGGCTGCGGATCAGCCGCGCCGACCTCGGACTCCCGGGTTGCGGCCACTGGCACTCGCGCCCCGTCCTCGGCCCGCTCGGGATGCTGATGGGCTGGTGGCGCGTCAAGGTCTCCTCCGGATGTCCGAGAACCGCGCGGCTCGCGGCCGCTCCTCGCACATCGCCAAGCCCGAC
>JAFDWG010000143.1 GCA_018268605.1 Actinomycetota bacterium
GACTTCGAGAAGGAAACCGGCGTCTCGGTCAAATACGTCGAAGACGTGAACTCCAACGAAGAGTTCTTCGCCAAGATGCAGCCGTTCCTCTCACAGGGTGAAGCGGGCGGCCGGAGCCTGATGGTGGTCACCGACTGGATGGCCAAGAAGATGAAGGAACTCGGCTACCTGCAGGAATTTGAACCGGCGGCGATCCCGAACTTCGAGAAAAACCTCGCCACTCGCCTGCGGGCCGCCAGCTACGACCCGGGCAGGCAGTTCGCCGCGCCGTGGCAATCGGGCATGACGGGGATCATCGTCAACAAGGAAAAGGCGCCCGACATCCACTCGATCTGCGACCTGTTCGATCCCAAATACAAGGGCAAGATCGACATGCTGAACGAACTTCGCGACACCGTGCCGCTGGTGATGAAGTGCGAAGGCGTCGACGTCGAACACGCGACCGAAGCCGACTGGCTGAAAGCGATCGAAAAACTGAAGGGCGCGGCCGAATCGGGTCAGGTGCGGCGCTTCACCGGCAACGACTACTCGACCGATCTCGCGAACGGCAACGCGATCGCGGCGATCGGCTGGTCGGGCGACGCGGTCCAGCTGCAGGCCGACAACCCGAACATCGAATGGCGGATGCCCGAAGAAGGCTGCATCCTCTGGTCGGACAACATGGTGATCCCGGTCGGCGCTCCCAACCCGACCGCCGCCGAGGCCTGGATCAACTACGTCTACGACCCGGTCCACCAGGCGCAGATCGAGGCCTACGTGAACTACGTCAGCCCGGTCGAAGGCACCAAAGATGTGCTGCTGAAAGAAGAACCGGAAATCGCCAACAACCAGCTGATCTTCCCGTCGCCATCGTTCACCAAGAAGTGTTCGATCCAGCCCTCGCCGGGGTCGGCCAAAGAAGAACAGACGATCAACAAAGCCTTCAACGCGGTTCTGAACGGTTAGTCGAATGGGTGCGACGCTGAAGAGACGGCTGGGGGCTTACGGGCTACTGGCGCCGGGGACGATCTGGCTCGTCCTCTTCTTCCTGGTGCCGCTGTACTTCCTCGGGAAACTCTCCCTCAACGTCAACGTTCAGGGGGTCTACTACCCGTTCGACTGGCACTGGGCGAACTACTCGGACGCCCTCAGCCTCTACGACACCCAGTTCATCCGCAGCTTCATCTACTCGATCACGGCGACGCTGATCTGCCTGCTGCTCGCCTATCCGCTCGCCTACGCGATCGCCTTCAAGGCTGGTAGGTGGCGGCACGCGATGTTGCTCGCGGTGGTGGCGCCGTTCTTCACCACCTACCTGATCCGGACGATCTCCTGGGTCACCATCCTCTCCGACGAAAGCCCGGTGGTGTCGGTGTTGAAGTTCCTCCAGATCGCACCCAGCGGGCACGTCCTCTTCACCGCCCCGGCGGTGATCGCGGGCCTCGTCTACAACTACCTGCCGTTCATGGTCCTGCCGATCTACGCCAGCCTCGAGCGGCTGGACACCCGGCTGATGGAGGCGGCGAAGGACCTCTACGCGAACGCCCAGACCACCTTCTTCAAAGTGACGCTGCCGCTCTCGGCACCGGGGGTCGTGGCAGGAACGCTGCTCACCTTCATCCCCGCGACCGGGGACTACGTCAACGCCGAATTCCTCGGCGCGCCGGGGAACCAGATGATCGGCAACGTGATCCAGTCGCTCTATCTGAAACAACGTGAATATCCGGCGGCGGCGGCACTCTCGTTCGTGCTGATGGCGATCATCCTGGTGATCGTCCTGATCTACATCCGCTTCGCCGGATCGGAGGCCCTGATGGGCGAGGAGGGGGCGGCGATATGAGCGCGACTCCGGCACCGACCACCGCTCCGGCACCACGGATGGGCGTCGGCAAATGGCTGCGCGAGCACGCGGTGCTGATCATCGGCGTGCTCGTGATCGCCTACATGCTGATCCCGATCGCGGTCATCTTCTTTTTCTCCTTCAACAACCCGGCAGGGCGCTACAACTTCACCTGGGTCGGCTTCACCCTCAAGCACTGGGAAAACGCCTTCGGCATCCCGGAATTGAACGAAGCCCTGCTCACCTCGATCAAACTGGCGCTGCTGGCGACGCTGGTCTCGACCGTGATCGGCACGATGATGGCGCTCGCCCTGGTGCGCTACGAGTTCTTCGGTCGCCGGGCGGCGAACTTCCTGATCGTCATCCCGATGGCGACCCCGGAGATCGTGATGGGCTCCTCGCTCCTCTCCTTCTTCCTGATCCTCGGCACCGGGCTCGGGTTCAGGACCCTGCTGATCGCCCACGTGATGTTCTGCATCAGCTTCGTCGTGGTCGTCGTGCGCTCGCGCCTGATCGGATTTGACCGCAGGCTGGAGGAGGCAGCGAAGGACCTCGGTGCGACGCCCTGGGAAACCTTCCGTCTCGTCACCCTGCCGCTGATCCTGCCCGGCGTCTTCGGCGGCGCGATGCTCGCCTTCGCCCTCTCGATCGACGATTTCGTCATCTCGAACTTCAACTCGGGGACGACCGTCACCTTCCCCCTCTACATCTTCGGCGCCTTCCAGCGCGGCGTCCCGGTCGAGGTCAACTGCATCGCGATGATCCTCTTCGGCATCACCGTGCTGGCGATGGGCTTCACGACCTGGCAGCAGCGGCGGGCGGAACGGATGGCGAGCATCAGGCCCGAGCAGGAGGAGCTGCCGCCGGCCGCGGTCACCGAGATCGCGGCGACCTACTAACGCCCGATATGGAAGCCGATCAATTCCGGCACCCGAGCGACGGTTGAAGCGATCCGCCCCGGCCGCCGTCCTTCCATCTCCGCCTGCTCCTTCCGATCGATTCCCATCCTGATCGCTTCGCCGCCGATCCAGTGGAAGGGCTCGGGAGGGACGCGGGGGATCTTCGGGTCGACGAAGGCGAGGCGGGTGGGCTCGTCGGTGCGGTCGAGGGCGAGTGAGGCGAGGGTGAGGCCGACCATGTTGGTCGGGCCGACGCCGTTGCCGGTGTAGCCGGCCGCCACCCAGGCGCGGGAGCCGGGCATCGTGGTGACCGCGGGCAGGTGGGTCGGGGAGGCGTCGATCGGGCCGCCCCAGGCGTGGACGATGCGGCGGCCGGCGAGATCGGGGAAGTACTCGAGGAGGTGGCGGTGGTCGGCCGCCGCGACGTCGGGGTCGACCTCGCTGCGGCCGTGGAGGCGGGTGCCCATCGCGATCCGGCCGCCGCCCCAGCCGAAGGCGATCCGGCCGTCGGGGGTGGTGCGGAAGTAGTGGACGAGGGAGCGACCGTCGGTGATCGCCTCGCCGCCGGTCCAGCCGAGCTTCTCGATCACGTCGGGGACCGGATCGGTGATGACGATGTGGGAAGAGGCGACGGTGAGCCGGCCGCGGAGTGGGCCCCGTTTGGCGGCGGCACCGATCGCGAGGACCCCACGCGGGGCGCGCACGCGAGCACCGGTCGCGGTGGTCGCCTCGACCCCGTCGGCGGCCTCGCGGAAGCGGCGGACCGGCGAGGACTCGTAGACCTCGACGCCCTGGTCGATCAGGCGGGCCCGGATCGCGAGGGCGAGGCGGGCCGGCTGCACCGTGGCGGCGCCCGGTTCCATCACCCCGCCGCGGAACTCCGGCGAGGCGCAGCGCGAGCGGACCTCGGCGGCGTCCAGCTCGCGCAGCTTGTCGGAGACGCCGAGCTCCCGGCAGGCCTCGAGCGCGGCGCGGCCGGTGCCGTCGTGGGCGGGCGTCGTCGAGACCTCGAGGTAGCCGCCGGGCCTGAACCAGGCATCGACGTCGGGCTCTGCGCAGAAGGCGCCGATGCGCGCGACCGCCTCGTCGGCGGCGTGGGCGACGGCGAGCGCCGGCGCATCCCCCCATCGCTTCTGCATCGAGGCGAGCGTCGTCCAGAGGCCCTCGACGAAGCCGCCGTTGCGGCCGCTCGGGCCGCGGCCGCAGACCGGTTCGGACTCGACGAGGACGATGCGGGCGTCGGGGGCGAGCCGGCGGGCGTGCCAGGCGGTCCACATGCCGGTGTAGCCGCCGCCGACGATCAGGAGATCAGCGTCGCGATCCTTGTCCAGCGGCGGGCGAGAGGTGACGTCTCCCGCCTCCTTTATCCAGTAACCGAGTCGGTCGTGTTCCATCTCGCGGAAGTCTGCCTCACCCGGCGTGACGCCGTGTTTAGACTCGCCGCATGGCTGACTCCAAACAGGCTAAGACGCCCTACGTCGACGCTGTCCTCGAGTACTCGGCCCGGCAGACGGGGCGCTTTCAGGTCCCTGGCCATAAGGGTGGGCTCGCCGCCGATCCATCGATGGTCGAGCTGGTCGGGATGACGGGACTGATCAATGACGTCCCCTCGGTGACCGAGGGGGTCGACATCGGGTCCGAACCGACCCCGTTCCAGCAGGCGCAGCTTCTCGCCGCCGAAGCGTGGGGCGCGAAGCGCAGCTGGTTCCTGATCAACGGCGCCTCACAGGGCAACCACGCGACCTCGATGGCGCTCGGCCACATGGGCGAGGAGGTGGTCGTGCAGCGAAACGTCCACTCCTCGGTGATCGACGGCCTGGTGCTGAACGGGCTGCGGCCGACCTTCGTGGCGCCGGAGCTCGACCCGGAGCTCGGGATCGCCCACGGCCTCACCCCGGAGTCGCTCGCGGCGGCCCTTGACGCCACTCCTGGCGCGGTCGCCGCGATGATCGTCTCCCCCACCTACTTCGGTGCCTGCGCCGACGTCGCGGCGCTGGTCGAGGTCGCCCACTCGCGCGGTAAGCCGCTGATCGCCGACGAGGCCTGGGGCGCCCACCTCCACTTCCACCCGAGCCTGCCGCCCGACGCGCTGTCGGTCGGCGCCGACCTGGTGACCTCCTCCACCCACAAGATCGTCGGCAGCCTTACCCAGGCGGCGATGCTGCACCTCGGCCACGGCGACCTGATCGACCCGGCGATCGTCGATCGCTGCGTCAGCCTGGTCGAAACGACCAGCCCCAGCGGCCTCTTGACGGGCTCGCTCGACGCGGCGCGCCGGCAGGCGGCGATCCACGGCGAGGAGCTGCTCGGCGAGACGCTCGAGGCGATCTACCGCACCCGCGAGCAGATCGTCGGGATCCCCGGCCTCGCGGTGCTCGACGAGTCGATGGTCGGCCGGCCGGGAGTCGCCGGCTGGGACCCGATGCGGCTTTCGATCGACGTCCGCGGCACCGGCTCGACCGGCTACCGGCTCTCGAAGAAGCTCTTCTACTCCCACGGCATCGACCTTGAGCTCTACTCGGAGAACGTCGTCGTCGGCCTCTTCGGCCTCGGCGAGCCCGCCGCGACGACCGGCGAACGCCTGGTCGCCGCCCTCCGCACCGCGGTCGGCGAACTGGAAGCCGAACCCGGCGAGCCGCAGGAGAAGCTCGCGCCGCCCCCGCCCTGGGGCGAGCTGGTGATGACACCACGCGAGGCCTACCTCGGCCCCCAGGAGGTGGTCCCCTTCGACGAGGCCGCCGGCCGCATCGCCGCCGAGGGCCTCGCCGCCTACCCCCCCGGCATCCCCAACGTCCTCCCCGGCGAGCGCCTCACCGTCGAGACCCTCTCCTACATCCGCGAGTCGATCGCCCACGGCGGTTACGTGCGCGGCGGGTCGGATCGGGAGCTGAAGACGCTGCGGGTGGCGCTGGAGCGGTAGGGGTCGAGGAAAGGGACGCAAGGCGTGTCGGCGAGCCCGGCCGTCCCGGCCACGGCCCTGGCAGGCTGTGGCCGTGGCCGAGACGGCCGGGG
>JAFDWG010000144.1 GCA_018268605.1 Actinomycetota bacterium
GCGTCTCATCGCGGTCACAGCCAGCCAGGACCGCGATGAGACGCCCAGGACCGACCTCGGACGGCCGCACCCGGCCGGCACAACGGCAGCCCTCAGTCCAGCAACATCTCCAGCAGTGCCTTCTGCGCGTGCAGCCGGTTCTCGGCCTGGTCGAAGACCGCGGACTGCGGCCCGTAGAGGACGTCGGCGGTGATCTCATCACCCGGATGCGCCGGCAGGCAGTGGAGGACGATCGCGCTGTCCTTTGCCGCCTCGAGAAGGTCGGAGTCCAGGCGGAACGGGGCGAGGTCCTTGCGACGGCGCTCCTCGTCTTCGTCGCCCATGCTGACCCAGACGTCGGTGTAGAGGGCGTCGGCGTCGGCCGCGGCGGCGCGGGGGTCCCCGGTCAGCTTCACGCCGTGGGCCTCCTCCAGCTGGTAGTCGGGCGGAGCGGCGACGACGACTTCGACGTCGGCCCTCTCCCCCAGGATCGCGAGCGAGCGCGCGACGTTGTTGCCATCCCCGACGTAGGCGAGGCGTAGGCCGGCGAGGTCGCCGAAACGCTCGCGCAGGGTCAGCAGGTCGGCGATCGCCTGGCAGGGATGGTGCAGCGGGGTGAGGGCGTTGATCACCGGCACGGTCGCGGCGGCGGCCAGCTCGATCACGCGCTGATGGGACCCCGAGCGAATCACGACCGCGTCGACCATCCGCGAGAGGACCTGCGCGGTGTCGGCGATCGACTCGCCGCGGGAGAGCTGCATTTCGTCCCCGCGCAGGACCACCGGATGGCCGCCGAGCTCGAAGACACCAACGTCGAAGGAAACGCGGGTGCGGGTCGAGGGACGCTCGAAGACGAGCGCGACGCTGCGCCCCGCCAGCGAGTCGGCGCCGAGGCGCCCGCCCTTGCGCGTCGGGTCGTGCCCCGCTTTCAGATCGGCGGCGCGGTCGAGCAGGCGCTCAAGCTCGAAGGCGCCCAACTCTTCGCCGGTGAGGAAGTCTCGCTTGGCCAAGGCGCCGATACTACGGACGTGACGCCCGCCACCGCCCCCTTCCCCGGAGCCCTCGCATGGAGTTGACCGTCCTCTGCTGGAACCTCTTCCACGGCCGCGACTTCCCGCCGGACGCCGAGCTGCGCACCTGGCGCTCCCGCCTGCTGCGGCTCGACGAGTCCAACGCCACCCACGTCCAGGTCAACCGCGACCTCACCGCCGAGTTCGCGACGCTGCTCGGCTCGACGGCGTGGGACGTGGCGATGTTGCAGGAGTGTCCGCCGCGGTTCGCCGGGCCGCTGGCGCGGGCGAGCGGGGCCGAATACCACCGCGTCTTCACGTCCCGTAACGAGCTCGGCTTCTGGCGCGCCTTCCTCGCCCGACAGAACCCCGACCTGATGGCGAGCGGGGAGGGCGGCTCGAACACGACGCTGGTGCGGGTGCCCGGAAAGCTGGGCGGGATCGCCGAGCGGCGCGAGCTGGAGATCCACGCGGGCGAGCCGGAGCGCCGGGCGATGGCGTTCACCCGGACCGCCTCCGGCCTCTGCGTCGCCAACCTGCACGCGACCAACGACCAGCCGCCGCTGGCGGTCGCCGACGTCCTGCTGGCTGCCGAAGCGGCGAGCGGCTGGGCCGGGGACGCGCCGCTGATCTTCGGCGGGGACCTGAACCTGCGCCCGGCCGAGGACCCGGAGGTCTTCGAGAAGCTCGCCGCGAACTTCGGCCTCGACTCGCCCGTCACCGGCCCGAAGAAAATCGACCACGTGCTCGTCCGCGGGCTCGAGGTCGTCACGGCGCCGACCCAGTGGCCGCCCGAGCGCCGCGAGCTATCCCTCGACGGCAAAGCGTTACGCCTCTCCGACCACGCGCCGGTCGAGGCCCACTTCGCGACAAAGGACCCACCGGCGCTCGCGAATTGAGATATTCGGGGCGTGGGTAGGCAGTCCCAGACTCGAAATCGGTGACAAAGGGGGCGTGATGGCTGACGACAACAAAAAAGCGAAACCCAAAAAAGCGGCGAACGCGAAAAAAGCCGCGGCGAAAAAATCGGCCAAAGCCAAAGCGAAAGCGAAACCGAAAAAAGCCGCAGCGAAAAAATCGGGTTCGAAATCGTCGGCGAAAAAACGTGCCGCCGTCCCGAACGTCGGCCTCGACAAAAGCTTCGCGCAGCTGCGTGACTCGCTCGAGCACAGCGTCACCCTGAGCCGGGACCGGATCCAGGAGGTCGTCGACGACGCGGTGAAACGCGGCCGGATGACCCACGGGGATGCCGAGAAGATGATCGGCGAGCTGCTCAAACGCGGCCGCAAACAGACCGACGCACTGGTGGCCGAGTTGGAGAAGCTCGTTCGCCAGGCGCGCAGGAAACTCCCCAACTAGTGGAGTCGGGGACGCAGACGAACGCGGCGCGGCCGAAGGCGCCGCGCCGCGGCGAGCGGCTCGAGGTGGAGATCGACTCGCTCGCCTTCGGCGGCCGCGGGGTCGCCCGCGCGGACGGCTTCGTCGTCTTCGTCGCGGGCGGCCTGCCGGGCGATCGCGTCCTCGCCGAGGTGACGAAAGGCAAGAAGCGCTTCGCCGAGGCGCGTACGGTGGAGCTGCTGCGGGCCGGAGCCGACCGCCTGCCGGACCGCTGCGTCCACGGTGGCGAGCCGTGCCCCGGGGCGCCCTGGCAGGGCCTCGCCTACGGGCGCCAGCTGGCCGAGAAGCAAGCGCAGGTGGAGGACTCGCTGCGACGGATCGGCGGGCTGGACGACTTCGAGATGGAGCCGATCGTCGGTGCGATCGAGGAGTGGCGGTATCGCAACAAACTCGAGTACTCCTTCGGCGCGGGCGCGGTCGGGACCGCCGACGAGGGCGTCGCGCTCGGCTTCCACGCCCGTGGTCGCTGGGACCTGATCGTCGACGTCGACGACTGCAAGCTGGCGTCAGAACCCGGCAACGCGGCGCGCAACGGCGTGCGCGAATGGGCGCGGATGGAGGACGTCCCCGCCTTCGACGCCGACGCGCGCAAGGGGATCCTGCGCAACCTCGTCGTCCGCGAGGGACGACGGACCGGCCAGATCCAGACCCGCCTCGTCACCACCGCGGCGCGCCTCCCCCGCCCGCCGGTCGACCTCCACACGACGATCGAGGGCGACTCGGGCGGCACCGACGGCCCGACCGGGGCGCTCGGCGAAGAGCGGCTGCACGAGACCCTCTGCGGCCTCGACTTCGAGATGTCCCATGGGGCCTTCTTCCAGACCAACACCGAGATGGCCGAGCGCCTCTACGCGGTGGCACAGGAGTTCGCCGGCCTCACCGGCCGCGAGCGCCTCTTCGACCTCTTCTGCGGCATCGGCACGATCGGCCTCTCGATGGCAGGCGCCGCCGGCGAGGTCTGGGGCCTCGAGATCGTCCCGGAGGCGATCGAAGACGCCGTACGGAACGCGGAGCGCAACAACATCAGCAATGCCAAGTTCATGGCGGGCAACGCCCGCACCGGCGTCCGCCCCCTGGTCGAGAAGGCCGGCAAGCCCGATGTCGTCATCGTCGACCCTCCCCGCGCCGGCCTCTCCCAGAAAATCGTCCGCCGCCTGATCGAGTGCGAGGCGAAGAAGATCGTCTACGTCTCCTGCAACCCCACCACCCTCGCCCCAAACGCGAAGCAGCTCGAGGAAGCGGGCCACAAGCTCCGCCGCGTCCGCCCCGTCGACATGTTCCCGCAGACCCCCCACATCGAGTGCGTGGCGCTCTTCGAGAAGGTCGGCCCCACCATCCCGAGCGGAAGCGCCGAGCCGGGCGAGTCCGCCGAGCCAGAGCACTTCGGCGTCGCCGCCGCCGAGGGCAACGCCGCCGCCGACTCCGGCGCCTGACGCCCCCCAGGCGGCCGCCGTCAGTACGGCGGCAGGTCCTCGTACCAGGTGCCGAGCATGCGGAAGCTGCGCCAGAAGCGCTGCTTCGCGCCCTCTTCGTCGAGCGATTCGTCGATGTCGGGGACGTAGAGGGCGTCGATGGTCGGGGTGAAGGCCTGGATCTCTCCCTCGCGCGCTTCGATCGGCCGCGAGAGGGGGACCTGGAGGCCGTTGAGGACGCGGAGGCTCGGCTCGCCCATGATCACGACGATCTTCGGCTGGACGATCGCGATCTCCTCGACCAGGCGGGCGACGCACTCCTGCGGCGCCAGGTCGGGCTCGGCCACCGGGCACTTGACGCAGAGCGTGCCGTAGACGACGAGCGGGTCGATCCCCAGCCGTTTGAAGGATTTCATCAGCGCGTTGCCGGAGCGGCCGTAGAAGGCGACCCCCTCCTCGATCTCCGAAGTCAGCGGCGAGTGCTTGAGCATGAAGACGTCGGCCTGCGGGTGGCCGGAACCCAGGACGGGCATCAGCTTGCCCCGCGGGCAGTAGGGGCACTCGAGGATTTCGCGGCTCATCTGGTTGAGCTCGCGGATCGCCCTCTCTAGATACTTCTCGCGGATCTCGTCGTCGGTGGAATGCATCTGCCGGGACCTCTTTGACGGGGTCGGCGCGCCTCCTTCGCGACGAGAGGAGTGCATCAGCTCTTGCCGGAACCCTTGCCGGCCCCGCGACGCGCCGAAACCGGCCGTCGCGGCCGCCCTCCACGCGCCGGTTTCGCGTTTGCCACCCGCTTTTTCGGCGCCTTCGGCCGGCCCGTCGTCTGCAGGAACTTCAGGGTCTGTACGTAGACCAGGTTCTTGTGCTTGCGGGTGATGTCGGCATCCCGCATCGCCTCGAGGAACTCGGCCGGCCCGTCGAAATCGTGGATCCGCTGCCGCACGCTCCCCAGCCCCTGGGCGACGTGGGAGTCCGACCCGGCCGCCGGGACGATCCGGTACTTGCCCGCGAAGCGCACCGCCTCCTCGTTGAAGGAGGTCAGCGCCACGCGCGGATTGAAGACCTCCAGCAGGTCGACCTCCTCGACGATGTCGAGCAGGTGCTCGTAGTCGGGCACCGAGTGGAAGCGATCGAACGGATGCGGGACGTAGACCAGGCCGCCCTGCTCGCGGATCGCGGCGATCGTCTCCGCCATCGAGAGCCCCTTCGGAATCTTCTCCTTGAGGAAGAGGCCGATCACCTCACCCTGCTCGGCGGTCTTCACCTCCTCGGCGACGATCACCTTCAGGTCGTCCATCCCGGCCGCGATCTCCGCCGCCTCGAGCGCCCCGCTGACCTCGTTGTGGTCGGTGATCGCGATCGCGCCGAGGCCCCGGTCGCGCGCCGTCCGCAGCAGTACCTCGACCGGCGTCGCGCAGTCGCCGGAATGGTCGGTGTGCATGTGAAGGTCGACCTCGATCAGGGGTCGCGACGCCAGCTTCGCCCGCAGCTGCGGGTCCCCGGTCGGGTCGTGGCGTCGGGCCAAGACGCGCCGGTAGACCGCTTCGTAGTCGTCGGCGACCGCCGCCCAGTCGCGCCCGTCCCCCGCCGGCCCGACCAGCTCGTAGCTCGCCGGGAAGTACTTCTCCAACAGCTTCCCGGTCGCCTCGCTGGTCGCCGTGCGGGCGTCGATCCGGCCGAAGAAGATCTCCACCAGCGGCCGCGCGACCTGCGTGGAGAGCACCCGCTCCTGCGGCGCGTGGAAGGTCGCCACGTTCAGCGACAGCGAGTGGCGCAGCGCCGCCGCCGAGACGCTCGGGGCGAACGGCTCGTGCACGTGGACGATGTCGTAGGGACGCGCGGTGAGCGGCCGTTTGACCGGCTCGGCGCTGCCGATCCGCACCACCTGGTGCCCGCGGGAGGCGAGCTCCTCGCTCAGGCGCG
>JAFDWG010000145.1 GCA_018268605.1 Actinomycetota bacterium
GGTCACAGCCTGCCAGGACCTCCATGAGACGCCCAGGGCACCGCCCCTCGGACTGACCCCTACGCCAAATGCTCCCGCATCCGCTCGACGGCCTCTTCGATCCGGTCGTCCGGCGTGGTCAGCGAGATCCGGAAGAAGCCCTCTCCGCTAGGGCCGTACATCGAGCCAGGGGAGACGACCACGGCGGCCTCTTCGAGGACGGTCTCGGCGAATGAGGTGGAGGTGTGGCCGCTCGGGACGGGGGCCCACACATAGATCGTGCCCTTCGGCGGGGTGACGTCGACGCCGATCGCGCCGAGGGCGGAGACGACGAGGTCGCGGCGGCGCTGGTAGGTCTTGTTCATGTCCGCCAGGGCGTCCTGGGGGCCGGAGATCGCTGTTGCGCCGGCGATCTGGACGGCCTCGAAGAGGCCCGAGTCGACGTTGGTCTTCAGGCGCCAGTAGCTCTGGATGGCGTCGCGATGGCCGAGGATCGCGGCACAGCGCCAGCCGGTCATGTTGTAGCCCTTGGAGACCGAGAAGACCTCCACCCCGACCTCCTTGGCGCCCGGCGTCGCCAGGAAGCTCGGCGCGACGTAGCCGTCGTAGGTGGTCTCCGAGTAGGCGTTGTCGTGGACGACGAGGATCTCGTGCGCGCGGGCGAACTCGATGACCTCTTCGAAGAAGCCGTCAGGGACGATCGCGCCGGTCGGGTTGTTGGGGAAGTTGATGAACATCAGGCGCGCTTTCGCCGCGATCGAGGGTGAAATCGCCGAAAGGTCCGGCGCGAAGCCCTTCTCCGGGACGAGCGGCATCAGCTCGGCGACCGCGCCATGTAGGAGCGGACCGCCGGTGTAGACCGGGTAGCCCGGATCGCTGGCGAGCGCGATATCGCCCGGGTCGAGGAAGGCGTTGCAGAGGTTGTAGATGCACTCCTTGGCACCGATCGCCGGGATCACCTCGTTCGCCGGATCGATCTCGACGCCGAAGCGGCGGTCGTAGAAGTCGGCGAACGCCTGGCGGAAGTCCTCGCGGCCGCGGTTCGACGGGTACTGATGCGTCGCCGGGTCGGCGACCGCCTTCTGCATCGCCTCGACGATGTAGTCGTAGGTCGGCATGTCGGGATCGCCGATCCCGAGGCTGATGACGTCGATTCCGGCGGCTTTCTTCTCCGCGATCCGTCGCTCCAGTTCCTGGAACATGTAGGGCGGAATCTGCTGGAGGCGCTTGGAAGGCTCGGCGATAGGCATGGCGCGGAAACTAACGAAAGCCTGACCGGGAGGCGGGGTCGCTCAGTCCTGCTCGGCGAGCGCGGCCAGCAGCTCCGGGGTCGCCTCACCCGCATAGACCGGCTCGGCCCAGCCGTCGAGCCGCACCGAGAGGTCCTCGCCGATCTCCACGGTCAGCTCTCCCCCGTCGAGCTCGACCGTGATCGGGCTCTCGGCGCCGCGCAGGAAGGCGGTGACCGCCGCGCCCGACGCGCCGGTTCCCGACGAAAGCGTCTCACCGACACCGCGCTCGAAGATCCGTGCGCGGACGTTCGAGCCGTCGATGGTCAGGAAGCTGACGTTGGTGCGGTTCGGGAAGAGCGTCGAGCCTTCGATCTCTGGCCCGACCAGCTCCAGGTCGAGGTCGGCCAGCTCGACCGGGTCGACGACGATCGCGCACTGCGGGTTGCCGATCGAGACGTGCTGGAACTCCCACTCGCGGCCGGCCGAGCGCACCGTGCCGCGGCCGTCCTCGCCACCGGAGGGGAAGTCCTTGGACGCGGTCGAGGCGTTGCCCATGTCGACCGAACAGGTGAGCTCACCGGTGATCGTCGGGCGGATCGGCCCGGCGACGGTCGAGATCGCGAACTCGTCGACATCCGTCCAGCCGTGGCGGCGCAGGTAGAGGATCGCCTCCCGTGCGCCGTTGCCCGACAGCTCGGCCTCGGAGCCGTCCGGGTTGAAGATCCGCAGGTTGGCGACGAACTCCGGGTCCTCCGAGCGCGACAACAGCAGGATTCCGTCGGCGCCGATCCCGAAGTGCGGATCGCAGAGCCACTCGATCCGCGCCTCGGTCAGCTCCCAGGGCAGGTTCGCCGCCTCGAGGATCAGGTAATCGTTGCCAAGCGCTTGCCACTTCTCGAATTTCACGGCGCGGACCCTATCCCCTCCACGATCCGCGCCGCGACCTCGGCGTCGGTGAGGTCGGTGCGATCGATCGTCGTGAGATCGGGGATTTTGCGCATCCAGGTGAGTTGCCGACGCGCGTAATTCCTCGATCGCCGCTTCATCGTCTCGAGGTCCCCGGCAAGCAGCTCGCCGAGCCCGAGCGCTTTACGGGCGGTTCGGCCGGCTCCGCGCTCCTCGGCGCGACGAGCCTCCTCCTCACCCCCGTTCGCCACGATCCAATCGACGCGAGCGTCGATCCGCTCGTAGAGCTTGGCGCGGTCCATGTCGAGTCCGAAGATGCGGGTCGGGTGTCGGGTCTCCCCGGACCAGAGCTCCGAGGCCTCGTCGAAGGCCGGGACCTTCCGCAACGAGAGATCGGCGAGCGCGGCGCGCAGGTAGAGGCCCGTTCCCCCGACCACGATCGGGGTTCTCCCGGCGGCGAGGGCGGCATCGATCGCCCGGTGCGCGAGCGGCATGTACTCGTGGATCGAGAAGTCGGCCGTGATCGGAACGATCCCGAGCAGCTCGTGCGGCAGGACTTCCCGCTCCTGCGCCGTCGCGGCCCCAGTGAGCACGTCGAGGCCCGCGTAGACCTGCAGGGAATCGCAGTTGATCGCGACCGGAACCTCGCCGAGCTGCCGCAGTAGCCGGGCCAGCTCGACGGCCACCCCGGTCTTCCCGACCCCGGTGGGTCCGAAGATCGCGACGACCATCGGGCCGCTAGAGAAGCGGGGACAGTGGCCGCGCGGCCACGCCGGACAGCGTCTGGGAGGTCGCCGATTCGATCGTCACGTCGACCATCTCCCCCGCCTCGGCGACACCTTCGAAGTTGACCGCCTTGTTGTGGCGGGTGCGGCCACGAAGACGGGTCGGGTCGGTGCGGCTGGTCCCCTCGACCAGGACCTCCATGGTGCGGCCGACGAACCGCTGACCGCGCTCAGCGGCGCGGCGCTGGACCACCTCGACCAGCCGTTCCATCCGCTCGACCTTCAGCGGGTGCGGCAACTGCCCGTCCATCGTCGCCGCCTCGGTTTCGCGACGCGGACTGAAGATGAAGGTGAAGGCGCCGTCGTAGGCCACCTCCTCGGCGACCTCCAGGGTTTCGGCGAAGTCTCGCTCCGTCTCGCCGGGGAATCCGACGATGATGTCGGTGGTGATCGCGCAGTCGGGGACGTGCTCGCGGATCAGCGCGACCCGGTCCATGTAGCGCTCGCGGTCGTAAGTCCGGCGCATCCGTTTCAGCACCGCGCTGGAGCCCGACTGCAGCGGCAGGTGGATCTGCTCGCATAGCGAGGGCAGCTCCGCGTGGGCGCGGATCACGTCCTCCTTCATGTCCTTCGGGTGCGGGCTGGTGTAGCGGATGCGGTCGATCCCCGGGATCGCGTCGACCCCGGCGAGAAGCTCGGCGAACGTGGTCCGTGACTCCTTCGGCAGGCCGCGTCCGTAGCTGTTGACGTTCTGCCCGAGGAGCGTCACCTCCCGCACGCCGTCCGCGGCCAGCGCCGCCGCCTCGGCGAGCAGCTCGGCCGGGTCGCGGCTGACCTCCCGTCCCCGCGTCGTCGGCACGATGCAGTACGAGCAGACGCAGTTGCAGCCCTGGGAGATCTGCAGCCAGCCCTGGAACTCGCGCTCGCGGCGCGTCGGCAGGTGGCCGGCGAAGTCCTCGAACTCGAAGTAGCCCTGGGCGCTCAGCGAGTCGGAGTTAAGGAACTCGGCCAGCTTGTGGATCTGACCGGGGCCGAAGGCCACGTCGACGAACGGGAAGCGCTCGAAGACCTCCTCCTTGACCGACTGGGCCCAGCAACCGCCGACGCCGACGGTTCGGGCCGGGTCTTCGCCCTTCAGCCGCTTCGCCTCGCCCAGATGCGCGATGAAGCGGCTGTCGGCCGACTCGCGGATCGAGCAGGTGTTGAAGAGGATCAGGTCGGCATCTGCGCGCTCCTCGGCCTCCTCGTAGCCGAGCGAGGTCAGCATGCCCCGCATGCGCTCGGAGTCATGCACGTTCATCTGGCACCCGAAGGTGGTGACGTGGAAGCGCTTCACGCGCTCAGGGTACCGAGCGGCGCCTTGGAGAGGCCCGAACCGGCGCTATTCGCCCTGGGTGATTTCCTGGACGACGTAGGCGGCGACGCTTTTGATTTCTTCTTCGGAGAGGGAGCCGCCGAATGGGGGCATCCCGCCGCCGCCGTTGGTGACCTGCTGGATGACGCCTTCTTCGGTTTTCGCCAGCGGCATCGTGTTGAGGTCGGGGCCGCCGTTGCCGCCTTCACCCGTGGCGCCGTGGCAGATCGAGCAGTTTTCGGAGAAGACGGCTGCGCCGGCTTCGGCGCTGACGCCTTCCGAGGTGCCGGCTTCTTCGGCCTCGGTTTCTTCGCCACCTTCTTCTGCGCCTTCTTCAGCCGTCGGTTCTTCGCCTTCGCCTTCCGAGGATTCGCCTTCGGAGGATTCCGATTCTTCTTTCAAGGCTTCTTCGAACGGGCCGCTGGTGCTTGCTCGGGTGAGCTCTTCACTGGCTTTCTTGTACTCCGGGTCGTGCTCCTTGGACTCGTCCTTGCCGTGAAGGACGGCAAAGGTGCCCGCGCCGACCGCGAAGATCGCGAACCAGATGATGACGACGGGCATGAATTTGCCCGGGAAGTCGTCGCTTTTCAGCCCGACAAGGCTGACAATGACGGCGGAGGCGGCCAGGACGCCACCACAGATGAAAAAGAGCGTTTCGTGCATCGCGCGGCGCGAATCCTATTGGTGCGGAGGGACCGGTGCGTTGCAGTTGGATCCAGGCCGCTCTACGCGGCCTGGGCCTCCGCCACCGGCGGTTCGCTCGGAACGGCCTCATCGGGCGGCGTAGCGCCGATTCCGAGCGCCGTGCGCACCTTGGTTTCGATCTCGAGGGACAACTCCGGGTTGTCTTTCAGGAACTGTTTGGCGTTGTTGCGGCCCTGTCCGAGGCGGGTTTCGCCGTAGGAGAAGAACGAGCCGGATTTCTGCACCAGGTCCTGTTCCATGCCGAAGTCGAGCAGGCCACCCTCGCGCGAGATGCCGACCCCGTACTCGATGTCGAACTCGGCCTGGCGGAACGGAGCCGCGACCTTGTTCTTCACGACTTTCACGCGGACCCGGTTGCCGACCGCCTCGGTCCCTTCCTTCAGGGTCTCGATCCGGCGGATGTCGAGCCGCTGCGACGAGTAGAACTTCAACGCGCGGCCGCCCGGCTGGGTCTCCGGCGACCCGAACTGGACGCCGACCTTTTCGCGGATCTGGTTGGTGAAGATGCAGACGGTCTTGGTCCGGTTCAGCGAGCCCGCGAGTTTCCGCAGCGCCTGCGACATCAGTCGGGCCTGGAGGCCGACCGTGGTGTCGCCGATCTGCCCGTCGAGCTCCGCTTTCGGCGTCAGTGCCGCGACCGAGTCGATCGCGACCACGTCGACCGCCGCCGAGGCGATCAGCCGGTCGGCGATCTGCAGGGCCTGCTCGCCGTAGTCGGGCTGGGAGACCAGCAGCTCGTCGGTGTCGACGCCGATCGCCCGTGAGTAGACCG
>JAFDWG010000146.1 GCA_018268605.1 Actinomycetota bacterium
TGGCGGCGCGGGGCCGCGTAGGTGATCCGGAGGTTCAGCTCGGGCTTCTCGGCGGGCCAGGCTTCGTAGACGCCGGGCTGTTCCTCGAGGGGGCGGGAGGAGGCGATCGCGACGATCGCGTGTTCGGCAGTTTCGGCCGTCACCTGATGCAACTGTCGTTCTCGGTGGCGCCGCCGCTCCCACGCGGCTACGACGAAGTTCCGCATGGCCGGCACTCTACCCCTTGGAGCGGATTCTTTAACTGACGTTTGTTCGATTATTTTTCGGGCGGTCCGGTTTGATCGTCGTCTTCGGGTCCGCCGATGCCGAGCATCACGGCGAGCAGGGCGCAGGAGAGGACGAGGACGACGCAACCGATCGCCACGAAGGCACCGGTCGCGAATCCGAGGAGACCGACGGCAGCGAGGACGAGCGCGACAACGATGGTGACGTTGCGACGCATCGGCCGATCCTATGGGTCGGAGACCCCGGCCGCCGTGTGGGCTGCTGGGATAGGTAGATGCGACGCCTCTCATCGATCTTGCTCGCCGCCATCGCGGCCTCGTCCCTCACCGGCTCGCCTTCGTGGGCGAAGCCGAATCCCGAACACGCGCCGCCGGCCATCACCCTCGCCGCGGTCGGCGACACGATGCTCGGCAACAGCCCCGGGCTCCCGGCCCACCCAGGTTCATATCTCGACGCGGTCAAGGGGCAACTTCGCGGCGACATCGTCTTCGGCAACCTCGAGGGCACCCTCACCGACGTCTCCTCCTCGCCCAAGTGCGGCGGCGGATCGGGCGGCGACTGCTACGCCTTCCGCACGCCGCCGAGCTACGCCCGACACCTGGCCGCCGCCGGCTTCACCGTGATGAACGACGCCAACAATCACTCCTACGACTTCGGGGCGGCGGGCCTCGAACAGACCGTCGACGCACTGCACGAGGCCGGGATCGCCCAGACCGGCCTTCCCGGGCAGATCACGGTGGTGAAGGCGGGAGGGGAGAAGGTGGCGTTCGTCGGCTTCGCGCCCTACTCGCTCACCGCGAACCTCCTCGACCTCCCGGCCGCCCACTCCCTGATCCGCCGCGCCACGCGCCGGGCGGAGGTCGTCGTCGTCGCGATCCACGCCGGGGCCGAGGGGTTCGGCGCCCAGCACGTCACCGGCACCGAGGAGCACTATCTCGGCGAGGACCGCGGCAACCCGCGGAAGTTCGCCCGCATGGCGGTGCGCTCGGGCGCCGACCTGGTGCTCGGGTCCGGCCCCCATGTCCTTCGCGGGATGGAGATCTACCGGGACCGGCTGATCGCCTACAGCCTCGGCAACTTCAGTGGATTCCACAACTTCGCCACGGTGGGCGATCTGGGCGCCTCGGCGATCCTCCACGTCAGCCTCGATCCCGACGGCGCCCTGCGCTCCGGTCGGATCGCCTCGGTCCGCCTGGTCGACGCCGGCCGCCCGGCCCCCGACCCGAGCGGCGAAGGCGCCGCGCTGATCCGCCGGCTCTCGCGCGAGGACCTCGGCAAGGGCGCGGTGCGGATCGGCGGCGACGGTCACATCCTCGGCAAGGTGGGCGAATAGACGCTCCCCGCCGGGCGGCTACGGCAGAAGTTCTTCCGCCTTTTCCTTCGCTTCTTCAGCAAGTTCTTCAGCCTTTTCTTTGGCTTCTTCCAAGTTCTTCTTGCCCTTGCTCTTGCTGTTTTCGAACTTTTCCTTTGCTTCTTCGGCCGCCTGTTCGGCCTTTTCCTTGGTTTCTTCGACCCCGCGTTCGGCCGCTTCGACGCCCGCTTCGGCTTCCTTCTGGGCGTTGTTCGCTTCGTTCTTGATTTCTTCGGAGACGGTGCCGCCCCCGCCGGTGCTGCTGCCACCACCGCCGCAACCGCCGAGGAGGGCGCCTCCACCGATCGCGGCGACGGCGGCGAGAAGCGCGCCGGCGCGGCGAAGCCTGAAGTCGATTTCTTTCATGGGTTCTCCCCTTCTTTGGTTGCGTTGGTTTGGACGACGTACCCGGTCCGAGATTACTTTCGAACTCGGCAGCTGCGGCTGAGGACCGTGTGCATCGTGCGCCCGTCCGAGAAGCTGAAGCTGCTGCGGGCGAAGGGGAAGACCGCCCCCGGGAAGCCTTCGGGAGCGGTGCAGGCGGCACTCAGATAGCTGCGCCGTTCGCCTCCGGCCGTGAACCGACGGCCGATCTTCAACTTCATCGAGACGATCGACGCCGATCCGCCGGCCAACCTCGGGACCTTCGTCGTGAGCACCGTCGCGAATCGCCCGTCCTGATGCGTCACCTTGATCGGGATCACCAGCGTAAGCCGGATCGGATCGGATACGTAGATGTGGATCAGCATCCCGGGACGACGGCCCACGGTGCCATTGAAGACCAGCGCGCGGCCACCGACCAGCAGGTCGCGTTCGACCGGAAGCTGCGCGACGAAGGTCCCCTTGCCGACCAGAGCAGGGCGACAGCGGGCCAGCGCAAGGTCGGAGCTGGTCGCCTGGAGGGCGGACGTCGGGCACTTCGGAAGCCCTTCGGTCTCGATCTCCCCGGCGCTGTTCAGTTCGACCCGCAGTTGATGCAACGCCGGAGGATGGGTGCCGTCGGTGGTCGAGATCCGCCCTTCGAAGTCGATCGCGATCGGCGCCGGACGTTCGCGCGGCAGCGCCTTCGGCGCAAAGTCGGCCTTGAAGCTGACGCGCACGTCGCCCGACTGGACCGTTTCCGCCCCCGCCACGGCGGCCGGCGCCCCCACGACGGTGAGCAGCAAGGCGAGCGTGACGAGTCGACGGCGCGTCTCCATACCCAGGACGAGTCTAGGTCGGCCCCGGCTGTCTATCGTTGGGCGATGGTTGAGTCGGGTTTCGTCGGACCGCTGGCCGCGAGGCTCGAGGGCTCGCTGGTGACGCTCGAGCCGCTGGGCGAGGAGCACCGGGACGGCCTCTGGGACGCCGCGCAGTCGGAGGAGATCTGGGCCTGGCTGACGCCGCTGAACGAGGGCCGCGACGAGTTCGAGGCCTGGTTCGACGCGACGCTGGCAACGAACGCCGCGGCGGAGGGAGAGCCGGTCGAGACGGGCGCCTTCGCCGTGCGCCGGAACGCGGACGGCGTCCTCATCGGCAGCAGCCGCTACATGAACGTGCGCCGCCCCGACCGGGTCGTCGAGGTCGGCTGGACCTGGTTCAACCCGTCGGTGTGGGGGAGCGGGGTCAACGTCGAGACCAAGCTGCTGATGTTCACGCGTGCCTTCGAGACGCTCGGTTGCGTGCGGGTAGAGCTGAAGACCGACGCCCGCAACGAGCGCTCCCGCGGGGCGATGACCCGTCTTCCCGCCCGATTCGAGGGGATCATGCGCAAGCACATGATCGTCCCCGGGGTGGGCCAGCGCGACAGCGCCTACTTCAGCGTGATCGACGAGGAGTGGCCCGTCGTGCGCGCCGCCCTGCAGGAGCGCCTCGCCGAGTAGAGGTCGACGGGCCGAAAGCTTGCCTACGCGTCAAGTTTTGGGCCCGTCGACGTTGTCTTTGTCTTCGGGGTGGACTAGGCGTTCGGTCGCGGCCCGCACTTCTTCGCCTGCCTGACGGGTCGCCCCGACTGCCTCTTCGGTCGCGTGGGTGAGGCCCTGGCTCGGCTTGCCGCCGACGATGTCGCGGAAGGCTTCCTTGAAGCGCTCGGTGCGGCGGTCGGGAGGGAAGCGGGCTTCGGCCTTCGTCTGCTTCTTCGGGTGCTTGGCCCCATAGCGATGGTGGGCCCACGCCGAGTCCGGCTTGCCGATCCGGCAGGTCGCGTAGATCGCCAGCGGGAAGAAGAAGACCCCGAGCAGGCCGTGCAGTCGCCGCCCCTTGAGGAAGCTGGCGGCGACGAAGGTGAGGACGAGCAGCCAGGTGACGATCAACTCGACCACCGACACGCCTTCTTCGCTCGTTTCGAACGGGTTCGCGCCGATCACGATCAGCCCGATCAGCGCCGCCGCGATCACCGTCGCGTCGATCGAGGAGCGCCCCTCCTCGGCCCAGTAGACGTCTTCCAGGTAGACCCAGAGGGCGAACTCGTCGATCGTCAGCCCGACGCCGATGCCGAAGAAGAAGGCGCAGATCTCGGTCAGCGGGCTGCGGCCGAAGGCGGCGAAGCCGAGCGTCCCGGCGACCATCATCGTGATGATCCCGAACACCAGGTGGTGGACGTGGAGGCCGCTCTCGCTTTCGATGTTGCCCGGCCACCAACTGACTTCGGCGCGGATCATCCGAGTGCTCATGCGGATGAAGGCGAAAGAGCCGATGAACCCGACGAGGACGAGGAAGACGCCTTGGCGGTCGTGCTCGACGAGCTGGTCGTTCCAGAAATCGGTCACCAAGTTGGCGAGGGGCAGTGCGAGGCTCATGCCGTTCTCGACGCAGAGAGCGCTTCGGGGCGGCGCTTCAGTCGCGGCGCCTCACCATCGTGGTGGTGGATCAGGTCGAGGGTGAGCAGGACGAAGGCCACCGAGGCGACCGGCGCGGTGACGATGTTGCCGACCGACTCGCCGACCCAGGCGGCGAGCAGATGGTGCCCGAAGAGGTGGTGGGCGACACCGACGATCGCGTCGTTGACCGCGTCGCCGACGATCTCGATCGGGATCAGCACCGCGGCCGCCATCCAAAAGTGCCCGCGGACGAGCCGGTAGCTGCGTCGGAAGCCGTCCCAGATCCCACGCTTCTCCAGCTCCACCACCGGGCCGGCGAGGGACAGGTAGACGAACACGAGGATCCCCGGCACGATCACGGCGATCGTCCCGATCACCATCATCGCCACGAAGATCAGGTCGACGGCGATCAGTTTCCCGTAGGAGATATGGCGGGCGAGCCGCATGAACCCGGGGCTCTCCTCGT
Organism: Actinomycetota bacterium; assembly: GCA_018268605.1. Classification (GTDB taxonomy): domain Bacteria; phylum Actinomycetota; class Thermoleophilia; order Solirubrobacterales; family 70-9; genus VAYN01. The sequence goes on from JAFDWG010000146.1 coordinate 4,841, forward strand.
CCTCGGGATGGGTCAGCGAAGCGGCGATCGCACCGCTGAAGAACACCTCGCCGAAGAGCCCGGAGGCGGTGACCGCGGCCAACGCGCCGAGCACCGCGACGAGCTGGAAGCTGCTGGTCACGTTCAGCGCCTCGGTGTCCACCTGCTCGAGCAGGGCGTCGACGAAGCCCAGGGGGATGAAGACGATCGCCGCCAGCAGGAGAAGGCGAGGTCCCCAGGCGAAGTAGACACGGCCGAGCCGCGCGTAGATGCGCACCAGGCGCCGGCGCCGGGTCATCGTCCCCGCGGCTTTCGCCGGCGGCCCGCCGGGACGCGCCCGCGCCGCTCGAGCTTCGCCTGGCTCGATTCCCCGGCCGGCACCTTCCGTAGCTCCCACAGCTCAGGCACGAGGATTTCTTCGGCACAGCGGCGGTGCCAATGGTGGTGCTCGGTGCCCCCGAGCCGGTGGACGTACTGGACGATCGTGTGCTCGTCGCCGACGTCGATGTCACCGTGGCAGCCGGGGCAGCGGTAGAGCTTGCGGGCGATGCCGCGGATCAGCCACGCCTCGTCGCCCTCTTCGGTGGTCCCTTTGAGGCTCCACCGCATGCTCGGCAGTCCGTCGTACTGAGACATCAGAGGGGCGCTTCCATAGTGACTTGCAATCCAACCAGAAGGGAAAGCGGGAGGCCTGGCGAAATCCTGCCCCGTGACCAAGACCGCGACGAAATCCCCTCAACTCAAAAGCCTTTCCGACTACATCCAGGAGCGTTTCGAAGAGTTCTCGCGCTCCCAGAAAGATGTGGCCCGCTACATCGTCGACCATCTCGACGAGGCGGCCTTCCTCACCGC
>JAFDWG010000147.1 GCA_018268605.1 Actinomycetota bacterium
GTCCGTCGTCGAAGGTCACTAGCTTCATCGTTCAGGCACCTTTCGCCGTTGCGTTTGCGTGGTTCTCCTCCTCGGGCCCGGCGACGAAGCGCTGGGCGAGGTCCCGAAAGCATCCCGAGTTCAGGATACAGGTCTTCTAGCTGTATGCAAGATGATTGGTTGCTCGCAGATTTCTCGGAGGGGCAACGCCCGAGCGCTTTCTCATAGTCGCGAGCCCCGCTCGGTTGCCAGTCCCGCCGATCTTCGGAGATCTCCCCGTGTTCTTGATCGGGAGGACCTGTCAATGACAACTTGCATACAGGTTTGCTACCTGTATGCTTCTCATCGTGCTTGACTGGGTAGCCCCTCCACCGACCATCGGCAAGCGGGACGACCCGCGCGCCCATTGATAGCTGGATGCCCGACGATCGGGCCCCTAGGCCATCAACAGGAAAAGGAACGTGGTCGCCCCCATCGTTGCCTCATCAGAACGCTCGGGAGCGTGTTTTTCGGTGCCGCCTCAGACTGGAACGGGAGGGGTCCTGGGATGACCTTCTCCTGGTCGGGCGGCTGTTCCGTTGGCCGTCCAGATTTCGGACACAGCCTCGGCGCCCGACATCTTGGCCGACCGGCGCACGCCGGAGCGAGCCTACCGGTCGAAGCAGTCCGGCAATGGGAACAAGACAAGGGAAGAGAGGAATGTAGAGATGCGAGCTAGTTTGAGGACGCTTTTCATAGTTGCGATGTTCATTTGCGCAGCAGTGTTGCTTGCCGCTTGTGGCGGAAGTGGAAGCTCCGGTGGGAGTAGCGCCGAAGACGAAACGACGGAAGCCCAGGGCGGGGAAGAAACCACCGCATCGAGTACCTCGGTGCTGGGGACTTCTGACCCGGCCAAAGGCAAGCCTATCGTCTTCGGGATGCTCAACCTGGAAAATGGTCCTGTCACCTTTCCACAGATACGCGAAGGCGCAGAAGCCGCAGCCGACTACATCAACGAATACAAGGGCGGCATCCAAGGGCGTCCGATCGAAATCGACGACTGCCCCACGGACGGCCAGCCCTCCACCTCCACCAACTGCGCCAATCAGATCGTCGAAAAGAACCCCCTCTTGATCCTCGGCGGCGGCGACACCGGTTCGACGGGGTCACTTCCCGTCTACGAACGAGCGGGATTGGCGTATATCGGCGGTGCGCCACTAGCACCGGCCGAGACCAATGCGAAAAACGGAGCGATCTTCATCTCCCTCTCTATTGGGGGCAATGCCGCCGCGGCCGCGTATGCGCATGATGAACTGGGGGCTGAAACCGGCGCGGTGATGCAGGTTGCCGACACGCCTGGCAAGTTCAGCGGGAACATCATCAAAGAAACCATGGAAGGCGCGGGGATGGAAGTTCATATGGTCAGCGTCCCGCCGACCGCGTCCGATCTCTCGTCCGCAGCCGCTGAAGCTGTGTCGAGCAGTCCGGACGTCATCTACATCAACATCCCCCAAAACTGCGCGGCAGTACTAAAGGCACTTGAATCCGTGGGCAACACGGCCACGTTGGTGGGCCTTTCGCTTTGCGCATCCCCGGAATCGATTAAAGCCGCAGGAGCGTCCGCGGAAGGACTTTACTACTCGGAACCGTTCGAAAGCCTCGAATCGGGAAGCGAAGAGGCACAGATTACGATGACCGCCCTGGATGAATTCAAGCCAAGCGCGTCCCCGGATGCTCTTGCCGTTGCCGGCTTCGGTTCTGTGATGAACATCTGGGAAAAAATGAGCGAAGCGCCCGCTGCCGATCTCGAAGATCCTTCGAAGATCCTCGCATTGTTCAAGGAAGGGAAGGAAAATCCCAATTGGATGGCACATCCTTACACTTGTAATGGGAAGGCCGTCTTGCAGGCCGCAGTTTGCAACGGTGCCCAAAAGATGGGTCAGGTCAAGAATGGTAAAGGGGTCATCATCACCAACGGTTGGGTGAACGGCGAAAAGTACCTTCGCCCCTAAAGGAGCGTTGCCGAAGCAGGCCCGCGTGGCCTGCTTCGGCTTCGACCCGCAGCTTGGTTGGCAGGCTGGCGGCGCGAGCGAAACGGCGTCCGCTCGCCCTGCATCGCCGAGACGTTGAGAGTCGACTGTATGCGCCCCTGTTGAAAACCGCGGCCCAATTGCCGGCCTGCTGAAATCGCACCGGGAACTGCGCGAGCTCGGACCGGCGGTCGAGCTTTCGCGCTACGGCTGGCCGCGGTGATGCGGTACACCGACGTGCGGGCGGTGCTGGGCGACTGGGAAACCTGCTCGTCGCTCTCGATCGGTCTCAACCCGACCTTCAACGAGTTGGCTTCGGCCAGCGTGGACAACAACGTCCTGATGGCTTCGCCGCCGGCACACCATCGGCTGCGGATGATGCATGGTGAGGATCTGGCTCCACGCGGCATGAAACAGAAGCTCGAGGATTTCGTCACAGAGCGGGCGGAGACCCTGATCGAAGCACTCGTCGAGCGCGGTTCCTTCGACGGGGTCCAGGACCTGGCAAGGCCGTTCGTGATGGGGATCATCTACGACCTCAATGGCCTCCCCGAGAGCGGACACGACCGCTTCTACGGCTGGGCCACGGCCATGTTCGACGCGCTCGGGCCGCCCAACGACCGGATGCAGCGCGGCCTCGAAGGAATGGCGAGATGTTCGAGTGGCTGGCGACCGAGGCCACCCATGATCAGATCGAGGCCGGGAGTTGCGCGGCGACCATCCACGACGCCGTCGAACGGGGAGACATCCCCGGAGCGAAGGCGCACGAGATGCTCTCGACCTACATCGCACCCGCCCTCGACACCACCATCCACTCCTTCGACTGGGCGCTCTAGCTGTTCTCAGAGCATGCCGACCAATGGACCGAGGTGCGAGCCGATCCGGAGTTGATCCCGGGCGCCTTCCGCAGGGTCCTCCGGGTGCAGTCGCCGGTGCATCATTTCGCGCGGCGGGTCGCGCGCGACTTGCGCGCTTCCGTGCGTTTCATCCCTCAAGCTCGGATCCCCTCTTCGAGTGCAGATAAAGAATCTACATACAGAAGGACGATCTGTTGACAAAATCTCCTTGGCCACCTAGACTTTCGGCCTTGGGTTACCCAGGCTCGTGAACCGATGAGTCTGGTGGTGCATTGGCGCGCAATAGATCGGTGGTGCGTGCCGTTTGAACAGGGTTCGACAAAGACGACACCACGGAGGATTCTGGGCTATGCAAACTGACGGCGCCTCCACTACGCCTGATCGCGAGACGGTTCCTGGGCTTGAGGCCTTTTCCACTCACGAGACTTCCCCCGGCGCCGCTTACGCCGCTTACGAGCGGATGCGCGACCAGTGCCCCGTTTCCCAGAGCACCGCACATGGCGGTTACCACATCCTGACCAGATACGACGACGTCAGGGCTGCCGCCCGCGACTGGGAAAAGTTCTCCTCGGCCCAGGGGGTGAATCTTCCACGCACGCCGCTAGCAGGCCAACTGCCGGCACTCGAGCACGATCCGCCGACCCACCGGGCATGGCGGGAGCTTTTCCAGCGCGTGCTCAACCCGAAAACGATAAACAGACTGCAACCGCGTGCCGAAGCTTTTGCAGGTGAGTTGATCGACGGATTCATCGGCGCCGGTGTGTGCGACCTCACTGTCCAATACACGGAGCAGCTGCCGCCGATGGTCGTTTCGGAGGCGGTTGGGTTCGACGTCGACCGGGCGCATGAAATGAGAGAGATCTCGATGGCCCTAGCGAGTTCCGTCGGAGAAGAGGAGGAGGAAGCGGCGCAGTTCGGAAAATTCGCTTCGTTTGTCCTGAGCGAGAGGCGGACCCGCGAAGAGCGGCCGGGAGAGGACTTCCTCTCCTTCCTCGCGAACGAGGAGATCGAGGGCCTGGGACGCGTCGTCACCGATCAGGAGTTCATTGGCTGCATGGCCGGATTTTTCATCGCCGGCCATGAGACGACGACGGCCGCCCTGTCCACCGCCCTGGCCTACGCGCTACCGCGGAGCGATTGGGTCGACGGCGCGCGGCGTGACCCCAAGGTGATGTCGAGCCTGATCGAGGAGGCCCTTCGGTACTCCTGTCCGTTCCATTCGTTTCACCGTACGGCGACCGGTGATGTGGAGGTCCGGGGAGTTGCAATACCCGAGGGCGGAGACGTCATGCTGAATTGGGCCGCGGCCAACCGTGACCCTGAGGTCTTCGACGAACCCAACGAGTTCAGATTGGACAGAGCGCAGAACCACCACGTCACTTTTGGTTTCGGCATACATGCTTGTGTGGGTGCTGCGCTGTCGCGGATGGAGATGCGTGCCGCACTTCGCGTGCTATTTGAGCGGATTCCAGATATCCAACTCGTATCCGAAACTCCCCCAAATCCAGATTTCTGCGGCGGCATAGTGGCTCTGATTCCATCACTACCTGCGACGTTCTCGCCGCGCCCGTAAGGTCGATCCGCAAGCTGGAAACGCCACCGTCAGTTACTCAAGCGCTCGCCGGCCGCCCGCCCCCTCGAACCCAGGGACGGCGAGGCGGCCCGGGGGAATATTCACTCCACCTAGATGAATGGTTTCACGGGGCGGGGAAGGACGGGCAAGGAACCCGGCCGGGTCATGGGGGACTGCGGGGGTGCGGGGCGCCGGCGGGGGCCGGGGTGCGGGGCCCGGGGTCAGGAGTGCGGCGGGCTCCGTAAGGGAGACTGGGGACGTCACGGCGCTTTGAGGAAGAGGCCGCGATCGACACACTTCCGTCTCGGTCACAACCACGTGACCACCCTTTGACCCCCTATAGGGTGGTCAACTCACCCAGGGCGTTCTGGAGGGCGGAAATCTCCGGGAAGACCACGTCTTCGTGACGTCCCCGGCGTCTTCCTCACGCACCTCCTACCGTCTCCCTCACGCCATCCCGGTATCTCGCCGCAGGGTCACTTTTCCTCCCCGAAGACGCCGAGAACCCCGTCACATTCTCTCCACAGACCTCCCGTCCCGGGCCCGCCGTCCCCGATCGACCAGCCGCCGAACCACGCCGTCCCCGCCCCCAAGGCCACGAACCACGCCCGTCCCGGCCGCCGAGGCCCCCCACCCACACCGTTCCCAATCGACCGGGCCACGAACAAGCCGTCCCCAATCGACCGGGCTTCGCACCCACACCGTCCCCGCCCGCAATGGCCGCGAACCCCACCGTCCCCACCCGTAGGGTCCTGAGCCACGCCCGTGCTGCCCGCAATGCCCACGAACCACGCCGTCCCCTGTCACGGGGCCGGAACGATGGTCGTCCCTGCAGCAGGATCCCGAGCCTCCGCCCGTTTCCGGCCGCACCGGCCCGACTTCTCTCCGTCCGTGCCGCTCCCTTCCGCTGTTCCTTATTCCCACCTGTCGGGCATAAGGAACGGCGGAACGCAGCAAGCCATGGAATCAATCATCTATATGTTCTGACCCACGCCTCATTTGTCCTGTGCGGCGGTGATGCGATCCCCGACGTCCGGGCCAGCCTCGGCGACCGCAAGACCTACTGATCAGAGGCGGTCGGCGGAGCATCGAGTGCCGCCCCGGCGATTTCTGCAGACTCGCCGACGCTCCCGCTCAGCCCTTCGCCGCCCCGGACGGCACCAGCGCCTCGGGGTGCGCGTCCTCCCAGGCCACGACCGGGTTGCGGAGCACGCCGATCTT
>JAFDWG010000148.1 GCA_018268605.1 Actinomycetota bacterium
GGGTGCACCCCGTCGACCGACATCGGCATCGCGACCAGCTGGGTCTCGTAGTGCCAGCCCTTGGGGAAGAGCGGACGGATCGGGCGGTCGATCATGCGCGCGGTCAGCGTCGCTTTCTCCGACGATTTGCCCTCGCGACGGAAGAACGAGCCGGGGATTTTGCCCGCCGCGTACATGCGCTCCTCGACGTCGACGGTGAGCGGAAGGAAGTCGACGTCGCGAAGGCCGCCGATCGTGGCGGTGTTGAGGACCATCGTGTCGCCACTGCGGACAACGACGGCACCGCTCGCCTGCTTCGCGAGTTTCCCGGTCTCGAAGGAAATCGTGCTGTCGCCGATCTCTGCCGTGACGCGGGTCACGTTAAACCTGCTCATTGAGATTTTTTACCTCCGGCCATCCGGATGACGGCCATAGCTTTTCGTACAGAACTCTCGTTCCTATTCCCCTGGAAGAGTACAACCCCTCGCCCGTGGGCGGAACGGGGACGATCCGGAGGAATTCCTGCGTTCCGGCGGGGGCGGCCTTAGGCTGTCGGCCATGGGGAGAGTCACTCGGGTCGCGGTGTTCGTGATGTTGGTGTTCGCGGTCGCCTGCGCCTCGGCGACGGCGAGGCCGCGGAGCCCGTTCCAGGTCAACCTGGGCGTCAGCCTCTCGGGCTCCGGCCCTGGGGTCTGCGCAGTACAGGCGCCGGACACCGCCCGGAGGTGCACCCTGGCCGAGGTGGAACGCTTCGTCGATCCCGAAGAAGGACCGATGGTGCCCGGCCACATCGTCCTCTACCGCCTCTACCTCCGCTCGGACGCGGCGATGACGCATGCGACGGGGGTCCAGGTTCGGCTTCGCGTCCTCTCCGGCCCGAACGCCCGCCGCGGGGCGGTCGGCCCGTGGCAGAGCGTCGACCTCGAAGGTCCGCGCAAGCAGGAATTTCCCGTGTCCGTGCCCTTCGTTCGGGGCGATCGGGTCGCGCTCGACATGATCGTCGAGGGCGACGGGACGACTGAAGCCGCGGCCCCGATCGCCCGGGCGATGAGTGCGGTCTTCGAACGCGACGACAGGGTCGGGCCGCATCTCCGCGTCCGTTACGCCCCGCGCCAGAACTTCCTCGACACCGGCCGGGTCGAGGTCGAAGTCCACAGCGACTCGGCGGGCACCCTCAACCCGGAATGCTCGCTGCTGAGCGGGGAAGCGCAATGGGGGCTGCTGTTCGACAGCCGCCGACTGCGGCCCGGCGGCTGGATCCGGTTCTCCTGCCACTTCTACGGCGCGCCCCTACGCGTGGCCCGGCAGAAGGCCAGTCGCGGAGGCCACCCGCTGGTGATGGTCCACCCGATCGCCTACGACCGCGCCGGTAACCGCGGCGCGCTGCCGAAGATCTACCTGAGGCCCTGAGGCCGCTCCGGGCCGGGTCGGGTGGCGTTGTGCCGGCCGCCGCAGCCCTCCGAGTTGGGACGTGAGGGTTCCGTGGCCGAACCCCGTGTCCTTTGTAGCCCTGTGGGCTACAAAGGACACGGGGTCGGCTTCGATGGCGACAGAGGATGGAGGAACACGGAAGGACGTGGGGGTTCGTGTCTTCTCCCACGCGTCCGCAAAGACGTCGGAGATCCTTCACGCCTTCATACGCGGCCGTCTCGTCCACGGTCACAGCCAACCAGGGCCCATGGACGAGACGGCCGCCCTCGCCGGGACGCCTTACGTCCCTGTACCCAGGCGCCAGTTAGGCGCTGATGGCCTGACGGACGATGTCCGGGCCGGGAAACTCGCCCGGGCTCGGGGACTCGTAGGTCCAGGCGACCTTGCCGTCCTCGTCGATCAGGACGAGGGTGCGGTTGGCGATGCCGGCGCCATCGATGTAGGAGTCGAAGGCCTTGGCGGTCGCGCCCTTCGGCTCGAAGTCGGAGAGCAGGACCGTGTCGATCCCGAGCTTCTCCTGGAAGGCTTTATGGGCGTAGGGGCTGTCGACGCTGAGGCCTACGAGCGTGATGCCCGCATCGGCGAGCTCGCCGTTCACGCCCTCCTGATAGACGGAGAGCTGGTCCGAGCAGACCGGGCTGAAATCGAGCGGGTAGAAGGCGATCAGGACCTTGCGGCCCTTGAAGTCGCCGAGCGAGACCTCTTCCCCGTCCTGATCTTTGACGGTGAAGTCCGGAGCCGCGTCGCCGACGGCGATCATGGCTAGCGACGGAGGCCGAGGTCTGCGACCAGGGCGCGGTAGCGCTCCAGGTCCGTACGCTCGAGGTAGCGGAGCATCCGACGGCGCTTACCGACCAGCATCAGGAGGCCGCGGCGCGAGTGGTGATCCTTCGCGTGCGTACGCAGATGATCGGTGAGTTCGTTGATCCGCTCGGTCAGCAGCGCAACCTGGACCTCGGCGGAACCGGTGTCGTTGTCGCCGCGGCCGTACTTGCCGATCAGCTCGCTTTTTTTCTCTTTGGTCAGGCTCATCTCGTAAAAAGCGCGGCCCTCTCGGGTCGCGGCTCGGAGCAAGATAGCAAAGGGTCGGCCTCAGCCGCCGCGCGCCGCCGCCTCGGTGAAATCGGCGCAGATGCGGCGGGCTTCCTCGACGTCCGTGTGCATCTGCTTGATCAAGGGATCGACGCCTTCGTAGGCGATCTCGTCGCGCAGCTTCTCGACGAAGGCGACGCGCAGGGTCTGCCCATAGAGGTCGCCGGAGAAGTCGATCAGGAAGGTCTCGACGAGGACGCCGAGCTCGGAGTCGAAGGTCGGGCGGGTGCCGACGTTGACCGCGGCGGGATGGCCGTTGGCGAAGGCGGCGTAGACACCGTGGCCGGGCGTGACCAGGCGCGGGTCGGGGACGATGTTGGCGGTCGGGAAGCCGAGCTCACGCCCGCGCCTCTCGCCGCCGACGACCTCGCCCTCGAGCATGTACGGGGTGCCGAGGCAGCGGCGGGCGGCCTCCATCTCCCCCGCGGCGATCTCCGCCCGGATCCGCGAGGAGCTCACGCTCTCGCCATCGACCTCGACGATCTTCTGGACCCGCGTCTCGAACTCCGGGTGGGCCGCCAACATCGCCGGCGTGCCGCGGGCCTTGGCGCCGAAGTGGAAGTTCTCGCCGACCGCGACCCGGCGCGCGCCAAGCTTCTCGACCAAGGCGTAGGAGATGAAGTCCTCGGCGCTGCGGTGCGAGAACTCCTCGTCGAAGTGGATCACGACCAGCTCCTCGACCCCGAGGCCGTCGAGCACGTCGCGCTTGACGGCCAACGAGTTGATCAGCTTCGGCGCCTTGTCGGGATGGAGCACCTCCAGTGGGTGCGGCTCGAAGGTGAGCACAGTGTCCATGCCCTCGATCACCGCGCGGTGGCCGAGGTGGACGCCGTCGAAGGTGCCGATGGCGACGTTGCGGGCGCGTGGCTCCGCGTCCTCCAGGCGAGTGACCTTGATCGACATCAGCTGACCCGCATCATCGCAAGGCGTCGCCCACGGACGGCACCAGGTCCGCCACCTCGGCCACGGAAACCTCCCGGCCGGCGTCCTCGATCCGGAAGGGGCCGACCGCGACTCGGCGTAGATCGGAGCAATACGCGTCGCTCAGGGTCTCGACCAGTGTCCGCACATAGGTGCCGGCGCTGCACTCGATCTCGAAGTGGGCGTAGCCGTCCCCGGACGAGAGAAGCTCCGCGCGGTGGACCTGGACATCGCGCACCGGCGTCTCGATCGTCTCGCCCCGGTGGGCCTTCTTGTAGAGGCGCTCGCCGCCGACGCGCACGGCCGAGGTCATCGGCACACGCTGGCGCACCGTGCCGGTCGGGAGCCCGAGGGACTCGGGGACGACACCGGTCTCGGTCAGCTCGCCGTCGGGGTCCCCGGTCGAGGAGGTCCAGCCGAGGCGGGCGGTGGCAAGGTAGGTCTTCGGCAGGCCGACCAGGAAGCGCTGCAGGCGCGTCGCCTTGCCGAGCAGGACGAGAAGCAGGCCGGTGGCGAAGGGGTCGAGCGTCCCCGCGTGGCCGGCTTTCACGCCACGCTGGCGGCGCACCGCGGCGACGATGTCGTGCGAGGTCTTCCCCGCCGGCTTGTCGAGGAGCAGCACCGCACCGGCGGTGTCGATCTGCGCCATGGCCGCCTCAGTCGCCGAGCTGGGCGACGACCTCGCCGCAGAGGAAGTCGACGAGCGTCGGTAGGTCGTCGTCGGTGGAGAAGCCCGCGGCGCGTTTGTGGCCGCCGCCGCCTTGCTTGCGGGCGATCGCGGAGACGTCCACATCGCCCTCCGAGGAGCGCAGGCTCACCTTGCGGGCGGCCCGCCCGCGGTTGCCGAGATCGCGGATCACGGCGGCGACCTTGGTCCCCTCGATCGAGCGCAGGTGGTCGATCACGCCCTCGGTCATCTCCTCGCCCGCGCCGGTCGCGGCGTAGTCCTCGGCGTTGATGTAGCTGACCACGAGGCGGTTGTCGCAGTGGCGGCCGATGCCGTCGAGCGCCCGCGCGACCAGGCGCAGCTTCTCGATCGGCACATGCTCGTAGAGGCGCCGATAGGTGTCGTCCACGTTCACCCCGGCGTCGATCAGCTCCGCCGCCACCCGGTGCGTATGGGCGTTGGTGTTCTCGTACATGAATTTGCCGGTGTCGGTGATCAGGCCGACGTAGAGCGGCATCGCCATCTCCGCGTCGATCTTCACGCCGAGCACATGTGCGAGGTCGTAGACGATCTCGGCGGTGCAGGACGCGCCCGGGCAGACGAGGTTGACCTCGCCGAACCGGGTGTTGTCGTGGTGGTGGTCGATGTTCAGCTTCCGGTTGCCGCCCTCGGTTAGGAACTCGACCGGCATCCGGTCGATGTTCCCGCAGTCGAGGAAGACGATGACCCGGTCGGCCATGTCGGCGGGCGCCTCGTGGAAGACCTCCTCCAAGGGCAGGAAGCGGTACTCGATCGGCAGCGGGAACTCCTTCGCGGCCAGGAACATCACGGAGTCCTTGCCCAGCTTCTGCAGCAGCCTGTGCATGCCCAGCAGCGAGCCGAGCGCGTCGCCGTCGGGGCCCTCGTGGGCGGTCAGCAGGAAGCGGTCGTGCTCGCGGATCTCGGCCAGCATCGCCTCGAAGTCCATCCCGACGGTGCCGACGGAGGTCGGTGCGGCGGCGGTGACGTCGGTCATCGGTCGTCGTCCTCGTCGAGCAGCCGGGAGATCCGGACACCCTTCTCGATCGTGTCGTCGTAGTGGAAGGTCAAGGTAGGCGTGCGCTTCATCCGGGTCTCGGAGGCGATCCGCGATTGGATCACCCCGTGGGACGAACGCAAGGCTTCCAGCGTAGCGTCGCGCTCAGTCGAGGCGCCCAAAACGCTCACGTAGACCTTCGCGGTGCGGAGGTCCGGGCTCGTCTCGACACCGGTGACGGTGACGAACCCGAGCCTCGGGTCGGCGAGTTCGGAGACGGTCGCGGCGACCACCTCCCGCAACGCCTCGTCGACCCGCCGCATGCGCGCGCCGGCCATCCAACCCTCGCTTACTCGAGCGTCTGCTCGACCTGTTTGATCTGGAAGAACTCGATCACGTCACCCTCTTTCACGTCGGGGTAGCCGTCGAGAACGATGCCGCACTCCTGGCCCTCCTCGACTTCCTGGACGTCGTCTTTGAAGCGACGCAGGGAGGCGAGTTTCCCGGACCAGACGACGGTGCCCTC
>JAFDWG010000149.1 GCA_018268605.1 Actinomycetota bacterium
TGAACTCGGAGACGTCGCTGACCTCGACCCCCGCCTCGCGCAGCGCCGTCGCGGTGCCGCCGGTGGAGAGGATCTCGACCCCGAGCGCGGCCAGCGCCTTGCCGAAGTCGGCGACCCCGGTCTTGTCGGAGACGGAGATCAGCGCGCGGCGGACGCGGATCGCGCCATCGCCGCCCTCGGCGGAGCCCGCTGCGCTTGAGGTGTCGGCGGTCGCGTCGCTCATCGATCGGCGACCGGAGGCCGGTCGCTTTCTTCGATCCTAGCCTTGTCCCCGGCAAGCGTGCGTATCGCCTCCGGGAAGAGCTCGTGCTCGACCGCATGGAGCGCGGTTTCGAGCTCCTCGCGGCTGCGGCTCGCGGGCACCGGGACCTCGCGCCGGAGGATCGGCGGCCCGGTGTCGACCCCCTCGTCGACGTAATGGACGGTCACGCCGGTGACGTCGACGCCCGCCGCCAGCGCCTGCCCGACCGCGTCTAGCCCCGGGAACGCCGGCAGCAGCGCGGGGTGGACGTTGACGATCCGGTCGCGGAAGCGCCCGACGAACCCGGGTGAGAGCAGCTGCATGTAGCCGGCGAGGACGACGAGGTCGGGCGCGAGGCCCTCCACCCAGTCCCCCATCGCCAGGTCGCGCGCTGCCCGGTCGGCGAACTCCTCGCTCGGGAACTCCGCGGTCCCGACCTCAGCCTCGCGCGCCCGCCGGAGCGCCCGCGCATCGCGCTTGTCGGAGCCGACGCCGACGACGGCGATCCCGTCGCGCCCGTGCAGCTGGTCGAGGATCGCCTGCAGATTGGTCCCGTTCCCGGAGGCGAGGACGACGATGCGAAATTCGCTCACGCCATGATCTTTGCGCACCCGCGCCCGGGTGGCGGCGCGCTAGCGTGGGGTCGTGACCGACGGCTGGCGCTTCGTCCTCTATCTGCATCTGCTCTCGATGGCCTTCTTCGTCGGCGGGCAGCTCGTCTTCGGCCTCGCCGTTGTACCGCTGATGCGCGGGGAAGGGGATCGCGAACGGCTGCGTGCCGTCGCTCGGCGCTTCGGCTATGGCTCCCTCGCCGCACTCCTCGTCCTCATCCTCACCGGCTGGGCGATGGCATCGCACTTCCAGCTCTGGGACAGCTCCACGCTCCGGTGGAAGCTGGCGCTGGTCGCCCTGGTGATCGTCCTCGCCCTGTCCCACCTGAGGTACCCGAAGCTCCACGCGCTCCAAGGCGCGATCCTCCTCGCGTCGCTGGTGATCGTGTGGTTGGGATTGGAGCTGGCGACGGGGGGTGGGTAGGGCGGGGGGCCGGCGGGGTCGCGCCCGTCCGAGCTGCGGCCTGGGCGTCATGGAGGTCCTGCCCAGGATGTGACGATTCCGTGTGTAACTCCGAGGGTTCGTGACGCCTCCCCCCGGAACTCCACGCCCCGGCACGGCCTTTGGCCCCGAGCGCTCGCGCTCGCGCCGCGCCTAGCTCGCCGGAATGACCGCGATGTCCTCGAGGGCGAACTTGCCGTTCGCATCCTCGGGGTCGCCGAGCGGATAACGGCCGCTGAAGCAGGCATCGCAGTGGTCTTCGGGGCTGCCCCCGATCGCCTCGTAGACGCCTTCCATGGAGAGGTAGGCGAGGCTGTCGCAGTCGAGCTCGTCGGCGATCTCGTCGATCGTCCGGCCGTGGGCGATCATCTCCTCACGGGTCGACATGTCGACGCCGTAGTGGCAGGGGTTGCGGATGGGCGGCGCCGAGATCCGCATGTGCACCTCGCGCGCGCCCGCCTTGCGCAGCATCCCGACGATCTGCCGGGTGGTGTTGCCACGCACGATCGAGTCGTCGACGACGACGATCCGTTTGCCGGCGACGATCTCCGGCAGCGGGTTGAACTTGAGGCGCAGGCCGTGTTTGCGGAGCTCCTGCCCAGGTTGGATGAAGGTGCGGGCGACGTAGCGGTTCTTGATCAGGCCGTCGTCGCGCGGCAGGCCCGATGCGCGCGCGAAGCCCGCCGCCGCCGGGTTGCCCGAGTCAGGCACCGCGATCACCAGGTCCGCGTCGACCGGTGCCTCGCGCCAGAGGATCTCGCCCATCCGCCCGCGCGACTGCTGGAGGACGTTGCCCTCCATGCGACTGTCGGGACGGGAGAAGTAGATGTGCTCGAAGACGCATGAGGAGCGCTTCACACCGCGCACCACCTGTCGCGTCTCCAGCCCGCGCTCGGTCAGGCTGACCATCTCGCCGGGGTGGACTTCCCGCATCAGCTCGGCGCCGATGATGTCGAAGGCGCAGCTCTCGGAGGCGACGACGAAGCGGTCATCCAGCCGCCCCAGGCTGAGCGGCCGGATCCCGTGCGGATCGCGGAAGGCGACGATCGCGTGCTTGGTCATCACCACGGTCGAGTAGGCGCCCTCCAGCCGTGGCATCACCTGCTCGACCGCGTCCTCGATCGTCTTGCCGCCATGGGACGACAGCAGCGCCGCCATGATCTCCGAGTCGCTGGTGCCGCGGAAGTCGATCCCGCGCTCCTTCAGCTCCCCCCACAGCTCGACCGCGTTGGTCAGGTTGCCGTTGTGGGCGAGTGCGACCTCGCGGCCGTCGTCGCGCCAGATCGGCTGCGCGTTCTCCCAGGAGCCGCCGCCGGTGGTGGAGTAGCGCACGTGCCCGATCGCCATGTCGCCGTAGAGCGCGCGCAGCTTCTCCTCGTCGAACACCTGGGACACCAGGCCCGAGTCGCGCAGCGTGGTGATGTGGCCGCCCTCGCAGGTGGCGATCCCGGCCGACTCCTGGCCGCGGTGCTGGAGCGCGTAGAGCGCGAAGTAGGCAAGCCGCGAGACATCGTGCCCGGGGGCGTAGACGCCGAACACCCCGCATTCGTCGCGGGGCTTGTCGCGGTCGGTCGGGACCGGCTCGAACGTGGTCAAGGAGCGCGCTTCCTCTTCGGTAGAGACGACGGGACGCGCAGGCGGATCGCCTACCCCGGGAGGGTAGCAATGGCCGGGGGCGGGGCCGGCCCGGGATAACCCCCCAATTTGCGGGCGCTCAGGAGCCGGGAGCGACCCGGTCGCCGACCTTGTAGGCCGGCAGGCCGTCGATGCTCTCGGTGTTCTTCGCCGCGATGTAGCCGTCGATCGCCGACTCGCCGCCCACCCGGAGCTTCTTCTCTGCCCATTTCTCGGCGTGCACCCGCTCGCCCTCGTAGGACATCAGCGGCACGTTGAATCCGCAGGCATCGGCGATCCGCTCGACCTCGACAACGATCACCGCACGCCGCGCCGCCTCGATTTCGTGCGGAGCCTCGAAGTCCGCGCGGGCGGAGAGCTCCTCGAAGCGAGGATCGTCCGCCTGCACCACCTCGCCCCGACCGTGTAGCCGCAGGATCCGCGGCGGCCCTTCGAAGGCGCAGAACATCACGACGATCCGTCCGTTCTCGCGCAGGTGGGCGACGGTCTCCGCGCCGGACCCGACCATGTCGAGGTAGGCGACGGTGTGGTCGTCGAGCACCCGGAACGTGCCCATCGGCCCCTTCGGCGAGCAGTTCACACGCCCGTCGTCCGCGAGTGGTGCGGTGGCGACGAAGAACATCTCCCGCGCCGCGATCCACTCGCGCAGATGCTCGTCGATGCGCTCGAAGACCTTGGCCATGACATGACGGTAACAAGGGGGCAGGAGACGGCCGCTGTGCCGGCGGGGGCGGCAGTTCTAGGAGCGGTGCCCCGCCCAGGACGGGAGGGAGTGCGGTGTCTCTCCGAGGGTCCGTGCGTGAGAGGCCACACCTCGGCGGGGATCGTTGACGAAGACGTCTGGAACTCCACGCTTCCTCGCGCCGTCGGTCCAGGCAGGATGCGCCTCGGGCGGTGTGGGAGAAGACGCACCGAAGCTTGGACTCCGTGGCATCTCCCGCACGTCTCGCTCGACGGCCGCGCTCGCCGCAGGCCCTTGCGTCCTTTTGCCTGTGGCGCCTGCTTCCCCGCCCCCTATAGGCGCTCGCCGCTCTCCGGGTCGAAGAGGTGGAGCTTCGAGGTGTCGGCCCAGAGTCGGGCTTTCTCGCGGCGGCGTACTTTGCTGGTCGGCTCGAGGCGGGCGACGATCTGCTCATGGCCCTCGCGGGTGCCGGCGGCGCCGGTCTCGGCGAGGCGTTCGCCGACGAGGTCGGCGAGCTGGTCGGACTGGACGCCTTCGGACTCGATGTGGAAGTAGGCGTAGAGGTCGGAGCCGAGGGACTCGACCAGATCCATGTCGGCCTCGAAGAGGAGGCCGCGTTCGGCTTTGGTCTCGTCGGGGACGATCTCCGCGTCCTCGAAGTTCTCCGGCCGGATGCCGGCGACGACTTTGCCCTGGCGGGGCAGCTCGAGGCCGTCGATGTGGGCCGGGTCGACCTCGCCGATCGGCAGGCTGATCTTGCCGTCGCCGGTCTCGGCGACCATGAAGTTCATCGCGGGCGAGCCGATGAAGCCGGCGACGAAGAGGTTCTTCGGCGCTTCGTAGAGCTCGGCGGGCGAGCCGACCTGCTGAAGGACGCCGGCCCGCATCACCGCGACGCGGTCGCCGAGCGTCATCGCCTCGGTCTGGTCGTGGGTGACGTAGACCATGGTCGTCCCCAGGTCCGACTGGAGGCGGGCGACCTCGGTCCGCATCTGCACGCGCAGCTTCGCGTCGAGGTTGGAGAGCGGCTCGTCCATCAGGAACGCTTTCGGGTCGCGGACGATCGCCCGGCCCATCGCCACCCGCTGGCGCTGGCCGCCGGAGAGGTTGGCCGGTTTGCGGTCGAGGTGTTTGGTGAGGTCGAGTTTCTCGGCCGCCTCGGTGACCTTCTGGTCGATCTCTGCCTTGTCGACGCCGGCGAGGGAGAGGGCGAAGCCCATGTTCTCGCGCACCGTCATGTGCGGGTAGAGCGCGTAGTTCTGGAAGACCATCGCGATGTCGCGGTCCTTCGGCGAGCGGTCGTTGACGACCTCGCCGCCGATCTTCAACTCGCCGCTGGAGATGTCCTCGAGCCCGGCGATCATCCGCAACGCCGTCGACTTGCCGCATCCCGAGGGCCCGACCAGGATCACGAACTCGCCGTCGGCGATGTCTAGGTTCAGGTCTTTCACGGCTTCGTAG
This sequence comes from Actinomycetota bacterium, assembly GCA_018268605.1. Classification (GTDB taxonomy): domain Bacteria; phylum Actinomycetota; class Thermoleophilia; order Solirubrobacterales; family 70-9; genus VAYN01. The sequence continues at coordinate 5,073 of JAFDWG010000149.1, forward strand.
CCGTCGTCGAAAACCTTGGTCACACCTTCGAGGACTATCTCTGACATTTGCGGGGCTCCTTTATCCCTTGACGGCGCCGGCGGTCAGCCCGGACACGATGCGGCGCTGGAAGATGAGGACGAAGACGATGATCGGGATCGTCACCACGATCGCCGCCGCGGCGATCGATCCGGTCGGTTCGGTGAAGGTCGATTCGCCGGTGAAGAACGCGAGCGCGGCGGGCACGGTCCGCGAGTCGTCCGACGAGGTCAGCGAGATCGCGTAGACGAAGTCGTTCCAGCAGAAGATGAAGACGAGGATCGCGGCGGTGAAGATGCCGGGCGCGGCGAGCGGCAGGATCACCTTGCGGAAGGCCTGCCAGGGGGTGGCGCCGTCGACCTGGGCGGCCTGCTCGAGGTCCCAGGGGATCTCACGGAAGAACGCCACCAGCACGTACACCGCCAGCGGCAGGCTGAAGGTGAGGTAGGGGATGATCAGCCCGATGTAGGTGTCGTAGATGCCGATCGCCCGCCACATGTCGAAGAGCGGGCCGACGGTGGAGATCGG
>JAFDWG010000014.1 GCA_018268605.1 Actinomycetota bacterium
GTCGGTGACCGACGAGCGGCGCCGTGCCCGCCTGGCGGCGGCCGAAGCCGAGCGGGCCCGGTGGGCGCGCACCCTGCACGACGACACCCTCGAGGGGCTCGCCGATCTGCGCGCCAAGCTCGAGGCGATGGCGACCGCCGATCCGGACGCGGTCCGCCTTCTCGGCCGCTCGGCGGTCGGCCAGGTCGATGCGGAGATGGCGAGGCTGCGCACGGTGATCGCCGAGCTGCGCCCGCCGGACCTCGACCGCGAGGGGGTCGGGCCCGCGCTGGAGGAGATGGTCGAGCTGCTGCGCGGCCAGGGCGTCGAGGTCGACCTTTCCGTCGACCTCGCCTACGAGCACGGCCGCGACCCCCGCCGCCTCACCTCCGAGATCGAGACCGCCGTCTACCGGATCGTCCAGGAGGGCCTCCGCAACGCCGCGGCCCACGCTCCCGGCGCCCGGGTCGCGGTCGAGGTCGGCGACCGTGACGGGGACGGGGAGGACGGCGGGGTGGCCGAGGTGACGGTCCGCGTCGCCGACGACGGGCCAGGCTTCGAGGAGGGCGACGTCGGCACCGGCTTCGGCCTGCGCTCGATGCGCGAGCGGGTGGAACTGCTGGCGGGATCCTTCGCGCTGCGGACCGCGATCGGCGGCGGGACCGAGATCGTCACCCGCCTGCCCGCGTCCCGCCGCCAGGAGCCCGGACCGCGAGCCGATCACGTTCGCGACGAGCAGGTGCGCTGAGCGTGGCGGTCAGGACGCCAGGCCGATGAGCGCCGCGGACTCGGTGGGGAAGAGGAGCCCCTCGATCTTCGGCGCGAGCAGCTCGAGCATCCCGAGCACCTGACCGCACGCCCCGAAGGCGCGCAGGTGGCGCCCTTCGGCCTCCAGGTGCCGGTGCCAGGAGACCATCACGGTGACCGCGGCGATGCCCGCCCCCTCGCAGCAGGTCAGGTCGAGCAGCACGAGCGGCACCTCCGCCGAGGCCCGCAGCCTGCTCCGCAGCTCCTCGACGAGAGGCCCCTCCAATGAGCCGCCGACGGCGATCCGGCGGGTCGCCACCTGGTCGGCGACGCGGACTCCGACGCGCCCGGTCCTGGCGCGTCGGGGGCGCGCATCCTCGGTGGGTCGGTCGAGACTCATGGCGGCTCCTGTTTTCGCCCCTCTGGTCTGGACCCGCGCGAAAGAAGAGGGGCTTAGAGCCGACGTACGGGCAACGCCGGTCCAGCATACGCACTCAATCCTCCTTCAGGACCGAGTACCAGATGCGCTCGGCGACCAGGACCAGTTCATCGCCGATCCGGGCGAAGCGCCGGTAGAGCTCGCGCCGCGCCGTCACCTCCCGTAGGTCTTCGTTCTCGACCAGCGCCGACATCGCGCGGCGGTAGGTGTGTTGGGCGTGGCGCTGGTCCTTGACCGCGCGGTCGGCGATCGCGGTCGCCTCGTCCTGGTGGCCGGCGGCGAACGCGCGCAGCGCCTCGTCGAGCCGTCGGGTCCCGCCGGCGAGCTGCTTGGCCATCTTCGCCATCGCCGCGTCGGGAGGCGTCGACATCGCCTCGGCCTCGCCGACCAGGTTCTTCGCCTCGTTGACGATTTCGTCGAGGCCGCGGGAGAGCTCGAAGATGTCCTCCGGATCGAGCGGCGTCGTGAACGCTTCCGACAGCGACCGGCGCAGGTCGCGCTTGCAGGTGTCGGCTTCGTGCTCGAGGCGGCGCAGCAGCTCGCCGTCCTCGGTCTCGCCCGCGGCCCAGGCGGCGAGCTCGCCGCCGGCTTCGGCGGTCAGCTTCGACTGCGCCGTCAGCTGGCCGATCACGTCGGGGTTGGCGGGCAGGAACCAGCGGCGGCGGCGCTTCATGCCAGCCTCCAGAGCGGCAGGATCGCGGCACCGAGCGCCGCCGCTCCCGGCATCGTCAGGACCCAGGCGGAGGCGATCGCCTCGACCACCGGCCAGCGCACGTGGCGCGCGCGCCGCCGGCCGGCGCCGACGCCGACCACCGAGGAGGCGACGACCTGGGTGGTGGAGACCGGCGCGCCGAGGAGGGAGGCGGGGATGACGACAGCGGTCGAAGCGCTCTGCGAGGCGAACGCCCCGAGCGAGGTGAGGCGGAAGATGCGCCGCCCGACCGTGCGGATGATGCGCCAGCCGCCGAGGGCGGTGCCGAGGGTCAGCGCGCCGCCGCAGAGGAGCTTCGTCCAGAGCGGCACGGCGAAGGTGTCGATCCGCCCGTCCGCCAGCAGGAGCGCCCCGACCACCCCCATCGCCTTCTGGCCGTCGTTGGCCCCGTGGCCGAAGGCGAGCGCCGCCGACATCGCCCACTCGGCACCGACGATCGGCCGGCGCACGTGGCGGGTGGCGCGGCGCAGCGCCAGCGCGTCGAGGCGTAGGAACGCGAACCCGAAGGCGAGACCGAGGAGCGGCGAGACGGCGAGCGCGATCAGCACGCCGGCAAGGCCGACGGGGTGGAGCCCTTCGAGGCCGCCCCAGCGGATCGCCCCGACGCCGGCGTCGACGATCGCCGCCCCGGCCAGCCCGCCGACCAGGGCGTGGGCCGAGCTCGAGGGCAGCCCGAGGCGCCAGGTGACGATGTTCCACAGGGTCGCGGCGAGCGTGCCGGCGCCGATCACCGCCACCGCGCCGCTGCCGGGGACGCTGACGATCCCGGCGATCGTCGAGGCCACCGCGGTGCCGACGACCACCGCCCCGAGCAGGTTGAACGCCGCCGCCAGCGCCACTGCCGGGCCGGGCGGCGCGGCGCGACTGGCGACCAGCGTGGCGATCGCGTTGGCGGCGTCGTGGAACCCGTTCGTCAGCGCGAACGCGACGGCGACCGCTATGGCCAACCCTAGTTCCACGATCCGAACGTACGTCGTCGGTGCGCCGCCGTCGTCCGTAGAGGTCACCACGCGAGGCGGTGGCGCTCGGCGGATGGCGGGCCGCGACGGCGCGCCTAGGTTGTGCCTCATGACCGATCAAGACCGAGTCCTCGTCGCCTATGGGACCAAGTACGGGTCCACCGCCGAGATCGCCGAGAGGATCGGCGCGACGCTGAGCGCCGCCGGCCTCGCGGTCGACGTGCGGGCGGCGCGCGAGGTGAAGACGCTCGATCCCTACCGCGCCGTGGTCCTCGGCAGCGCCGTCTACGCGGGGCGCTGGCGTCGCGACGCCCTTCGCCTGCTGCGCCGGCCGGAGCTCGAGCACCTCGACGTCTGGCTCTTCTCCAGCGGCCCGGTCGGAGAGCAGAAGACCGACCATTCCGACGTCGACCGCTGGACCCGCCCACCCAAGGTCGACCATCTGGCCGAGAAGATCGGTGCCCACGACCACGTCGGCTTCGGTGGCATGGTCGCCGAGGACGCGGGCTTCATGCGCAAGCGCATGGCCCGTGGGATCCCACCCGACCTTCGGGATCTCCGCGACTGGCGCCTGATCGAGGCCTGGGCACGGGGGATCGCGGGAGCGCTGACGCGAGAGGCTTCGGCGGCTTAAAGGCCCTTGTGCAATGAGGAACACGCACGGAAACGTGGACTTCGCGACGTCTCCCGGGACGGCGGCGCACTTCCTCCACCCTTCTACGACTTGCTCGCCGCAATGCCTGGCGTCCCTTTCCCAGCGACCCGCCGACCTCAGGTGAAGATGATCTGGCCGCCCGCCGCCAATCCGTAGAACTCACCGACGGTGATCACTTCGGTGACCTCGTCGACGAAATCGTCGGTGGTCAGGCCGAAGAGGTCGACGGAGGCTTTGCAGGCGTAGAGGCCGGCGCCGGATTCGGCGATCATCTCGACGAACTCGGGGATCGGGGGGATGTCGAGCTTCTCCATCTCCTCCGCCAGTTTGTGGGTGACGAGGGAGGAGACGCCGGGGATGCCGCCGGCCCAGGTGGCGAGGTGGAGGCCGGGGTTGCCGACCGTCGCCACCTTGACGTGCTCGTGCTTGGCGCGGTTGATCGCGTCGAGGCCGAAGAAGGTGAAGAAGAGGTTCGCCTCGATGCCCTCCATGCGGGCGCCGTTGGCCATGATCAGGGCGGGGTAGACGCCCTCCAGGGAGCCCTTGGAGACGATGATCGAGACCTTCTCGATCGGCGCCGGGGCGTTGCCGTCTGCTTGCGGGTCCATCGCTCCTCCTAGATGCAGCCGCGTGGCTTGGGGATGCCGGCGATCTTGGCCGCGAGCTTCGCCGGGCCTTTCGGGAACAGTTCGTAGAGCTCCTTGATCGGCACGCCCGAGGCCTTGCCGAGGGTGCGGATCGAGGGCGCCGACCCGGACTCGAGATAGCGTTCGCGCATGAATTCGACGACCTGCCAGTGGCGGTCGGTCAGCGGGGAGATCCCGGCTTCGGCGGCGATCGCCGCGGCCACGTCCCGGTCCCACTGGGTCGCGTCGGTCATGAAGCCCTCCGCGTCGACATCGACGGCCCGGCTCATCATCCGACCCCGGGGATGTCGCGGCCGGGCAGCAGCACGTGCCAGTAGAGCGGCTGGAAGGCGAGCTTGCCGAGGTGGTTCAGGCGCGATTCGCCGAGCAGCGCGAGCGGCCCGACGTGCGGCTCGGGGTAGCGCCCCGGCAGCGGCTCCACCTCGTAGTTGAAGTCGATCAGCAGCGCCTTGTGGAAGCCGCTCTCGATGAAGCAGTTGACGTGGCCGTCGTAGGTGCCCTCCGGCTCTTCGCCGCCGAGCACCCGCTCGACGTTCGCGCACAGCGTCTCCGCCTCGAAGTGGGTCGCCGAGCCGGCCTTCGAGGTCGGCAGGCTCGCCGCGTCGCCGATCGCGAAGACGTTCGGCGCCGCCTTGGCGCGCAGCGTGTGGATATCGACGTCGACGAAGCCGAGCTCTTCGCCGAGCCCGGGGGAGCGCTCGATGAACGGCGCCCCACCGTGGATCGGCACGACCACCGCGAGGTCGAAGGGGATCTCGCGCTCGTCCCAGCTGATCAGCTTTCGCTCGGCGCCGTCGACCCGCCCGGTGGCGAACTCCGTCTCCAGCCCGATGCCGCGCCCGGTCAGCATCCCGCCCAGCCGCTCCGCCGCGACCGGCTTGGTGAAGGCGGCGTCGAGGGGCGTCGCCAAGGTGATCTCGACCGCGTCGCGCACGCCGCGCTCGCGCAGGAACCAGTCGACGAGGAAGCAGAACTCGAGCGGCGCGACCGGGCATTTGATCGGCATGTCGACCAGGTCGACGACCAGGTGGCCGCGGTCGAAGTCGGCGAGCGCGTCGCGCAGCGCCGTCGCGTCCTCGACCGTGTAGAAGGAGAAGACGCTCTCGCCCCAGCCTGGGCCGCGCAGCCCTTCGGTCTCCTCGTAGAGGAGCGCCGCGCCGCTGGCGACGATCAGGGCGTCGTAGGGAAGCTCCCGGCCGTCGGTGAGCCGCACGGCGCTCCGCTCGGAGTCGACCAGGTCCACATCGGCCTCGATGAACTCGATGCCCTCGTGGAGCTGGGAATGCCGCGGGCGGACGATGTCCTCCGGCTCCTCCAGCCCGAACGGCACGAAGAGGAGCCCCGGTTGGTAGACGTGCAGGTCATCGCGGTCGACGACGGTGAGGTGGAGCTCCTCGACCGCGGTTTCGCGGCGCAGGCGGTTGGCGACGATCGTGCCGCCGGTGCCGCCGCCGATGATCACGATCCGCTTCACGCCAAAAGGATGCGACGCCCCGGGGGGCGCCGCATCCGTCCAAACCCGCACTCCCGCGCCGGGACTGCCGCACTCCCGCGCCGGGACTACCGCACCGCGGCCGGGGTCCGCTCGGGGGTCGCCGCCGCCGGTGGGCCGGGGGCCTCGCCGTGGCCGAAGTGGACGTCCGGCAGGACGCGGTCGAGCCAGCCCGGCAGCCACCACGCGCTCTTCCCGCTGAGCCGCAGGAAGACCGGCAGCAGCAGCAGGCGGACGAGGAACGCGTCCAACAGCACCGCGATGCCGAGGATCATCCCCATCTCCTTCGGCGGCAGCGGGCCCGAGAGCGCGAAGGTGAAGAAGACCGCCACCATCACCGCCCCCGCCGCGAGGATCACCCGCCCGGAGTGGGCGAGGCCGCCGATCATCGCTTCCTTCGGGTCTCCCGTGGCTTCCCAGTGCTCGCGCGCCGAGGAGAGCAGGAAGACCGTGTAGTCCATCGCGATCGCGAAGATCATCGCGAAGAAGAAGACCGGCCCCCAGGCGTCGAGAAAGCCCTGCGGTTCGAAGCCGAGCAGACCGGAGAGGTGCCCGTCCTGGAAGATCAGCTTGGCGACGCCGAAGGCAGCGCCGGTCGAGAGCAGGTTCGCCAGCACCCCGATCGCGGCGACGAACGGTGCCTGGAAGGCGATCAGCAGGAGCAGGAAGCCGAGCCCGAGCACCACGCCGATCACCAGCGGCGTCTTCGCCGAAAGAGCCGTTTCGAGGTCGTGGTTTTCGGCCGATGGCCCGCCGACCAGCGCGGCCGCCGGCAGCTCGGCACGGAGGCGGTCGATCGTCGCCCCACTCGCTTCGCTCGACGGCCCGGTGGTCGGGACGACCTGGATCATCGCCAGGCCTTCGCGACCGGGCAGCGCCCGGCCGACCGAGGCGAGGCTCGGGTCGGCGCGCAGCCCCGCCAGCGTCGGACCGACCTGGCCTTGCGGCACGACTACCTGCAGGGTGCCTGGGGCGCCGGGGCCAAAGGCGGAGCTCACCTGCCGGTAGCCCACCCGCGAGGGATCGTTCTTCGGCACGACCTTGATCGACGGCATGCCCGTCTTCAGGCTCAGTACCGGGATCGCGAGGCCGATCAGCACGACCAGGGCCACGCCGCCGAAGGCAAAGGGATGTCGCCAGAGGCGCTCGCCCCAGCGGGCGAACCGCGGCGAGCGGTGCTCGCCGGCGTGGACCCACGGCAGCGAGAGCTTGTCGACCCGCGACCCGAGCTTGGCGAGGACGGCGGGCAGCAGCGTCAGCGTCGCCGCCAGGATGAAGATCACCGAGATCATGATCCCGAGTGCCATCGAGCGGAACGCCGGGCTCGGCACGAGCATCACCGCCGAGAGCGAGATCAGGACCGTGATGCCGGAGAAGAGGACCGCCTTGCCGGCCGTGTCCATCGTCTCGCCGACGGCTTCATGGATGTTCTCGTGCTGCCCGAAGAGCGCGCCGCGGAAGCGCATCACGATGAAGAGCGCGTAGTCGATCCCCAGCGCCAGGGCGAACATCAGGGCGAAGTTCATCGCCCAGATCGAGATCGGCGAGATCAGCGTGCCGAGGTAGAGGACGCCCGCCGAGGCGATCAGGCCGACGATCGTCAGCAGCAGCGGCAGCCCGGCGGCGACCAGCGAGCCGAAGGCGAGCACGAGGATCGCCAGCGTCACCGGCCAGGAGAAGAGCTCGGACTTCATCATCGCTTCGCGGTTGGCTTCGTTGAAGTCAGACCACATGCCGGCCGCGCCGGTGAGATTGGCTTCTACGCCTGGCGCGGCGACGGCGGCGACTTCGCCCTTCAGGTCGTTCGCGGCCGCCACCATTTCGTTGGGGCTCGCGGCCGCGGTGCCGATGATGACCGTGGTGTGGCCATCGCGCGACACCTGGCCGCCGGCGGCCGGGGGGATCACCCGGCCGACCTTGGGGTCGGCGGCGAGCACCCCGCCCACCCGCGCGACCGTGCGGCGGAAGGCCGGGTCGGCGGCGGTCAGTTCATCGGAATGGACGGCGACCTGGATCGCGTAGGAGCCAGAGCCGGCGAACGCCTTGTCGGCGGCTTCGCGGACCGCCACCGACTCCGATCCGTTGGCCTGCCAGCCCGCGCCCGAGAGCGCCGTCTCCACCTGCGGGGCGAGGAAGCCGAGGCCGACCGCGACGATCGCCCAGGTGATGAAGACGGCGCGGCGGTGCAGCGCGGCGAAGCGCCCGAGCCGCCCGATCGGACCGAAGGCGCTCATCGTGGGCACCCCCGCTCGAAGCCGAAGTAGCGCCCCAGGAGCCAGGAGCTCGGGCAGTTGCCGAAGGCGACGAAGGCGAGCTGGTTGGCGCCGACGAACGCCGTCAGCAGCAGGAACCAAGGGCTGACGACGGCGGCCAGGAGCGCGCTGAGGATGGTCATCGTGCCCGCGAGGAGGAAGAGCGTGCGCTCCAGCGGCCACCTCCGTCGCCCGGCTCTGGCGGCTTGTCGTAGATCTACCGAGGCCATCTCGCTATCCTTTCCAAGAAGTACAAATTAACAACTTCACAGTTGTGGAAGCGAGAGTAGCAAAGAATGCAAAGCCCGTTGACCCCAGATGCCGCCGAGCTGATCGCCCGCCGGTTCCTCGCCCTCTCCGATCCGACCCGGTTACGGATCGTCGACTTCCTCCGTCGCAACGAGGAAGCCTCGGTGCGGGAGCTGACCGCCGAGCTCGACACCTCCCAGCAGAACGTGTCCAAGCACCTCGCGACGCTTCATGGCGAGGGGTTCGTCTCCCGCCGCAAGGAGGGGACGAGCGTGATCTACGCGATCTCCGATCCCTCGGTGTTCGACCTCTGCGAGCAGGTCTGCGGCGGCATCGAAGCCCAGCTCGCCGCCCTCGGCGCCGCGCTCAAAGGATGAGTCCGATGACCGACGAGATCACCTCCACTGAACTGGCTGACAAGATCGCCCGGGGCGAGAAGGTCACCGTCGTCGACGTCCGTCCCGATGCCGAATGGCGGATCGAGGGCCCGAGCGTCGACTTCATCCACATGCCCGCCGCGCGGATCGCCGCGGAGGCGTCCGCACTCGTGCAACGCCTGCACGGCCCGGTCGCCGTGGTCTGCGAACGAGGGATGACCGCCCGCCGGGTCGCCGACGCGCTGCGCGACGCCGGCGCCGATACGAGCGTGCTCGCGAACGGGATGCGGGGCTGGATCGGGACGCTGCGCGCCTACCCGGTGAACATCGGGATCCCTGACACCCTGGTCACCCAGGTCCAGCGGCGGGGGCGCGGTTGCCTCTCCTACGTGGTGGTCGTCGGCGACGAGGCGCTGGTCGTCGACCCCGCCCCCGACGCGGCCTTCTACGTCGCCCTCGCCGAGCGCGCCGGCGCCCGCGTCACCCAGGTCTTCGACACCCATATCCATGCCGACCATCTCTCGGGCGCGCGCGCTCTGGCCGACCTTACGGGGGCCGAGGTGCGCCTTCCCGCCGCCTCGCTGGAGCGCGGCGTCGCCTACGCCGATCGGGTCCGCCCGGTGGCCGACGGCGAGGTCCTCCTCGAGGGGCCGCACGCGATCCGGGCTGTCGCGCTCCCCGGCCACACGACCGACATGACCGGCCTGATGATCGGCGAGCGCGCGCTGATCGCCGGCGACTCCCTCTTCGCCGACGGCATCGCCCGCCCCGACCTCCAGCGTGGCGACCGCGAAGGCGCCCTGATGATGGCGCGGGTCCTCCACGCCACGCTTCGGGAGCGCGTCCTCGGCCGTCCCGACGACGTGGTGCTGCTGCCCTGCCACGTCCATCCGGGCGTGCGACCGGCGGCGATCGCGCCGACCCTCGCCGAGGTCAGGGCGGCCGTGCCGGAGCTCTCGATCGAGGACCCCGACCGCTTCGCCGAGACACTGACCGCCGCGATGCCGCCCCGGCCGCAGAACTTCGAGGAGATCATCGCCGCCAACTCGGGGACGCGCGAGCCCGACCCGGAGCTGGAGGGTGGCGGCAACAGCTGCGCCGCGCGGTGAGCGACCTCGTCGCCCTCATCCCGATCGGCGTCGCGATCGGCGCCCTGCTCGGCTCGGTCGGTGGCGGCGGGTCCCTGATCGCCGTCCCGGCGCTGGTCTACATCGGCAGCCAGAGCGTGCGCGGCGCCCAGGCCGGGGCGCTCGTCGTGGTCATCGCGGCTTCCGCGATCGGCCTCGTCGCCTACCTGCGCCGCGGCGACGTCCGCTGGCGCGCGGGCCTCGCGTTCGCCACCGCGGCGGGCCTCAGCTCCCTCGCCGGCTCCCTGCTCGCCCGCCACCTGAACCCTGACGTGCTGCTGCTCGCCTTCGCGCCGGTGATGGTTCTCGGCGCGGTGGCGATGGTCGGCGAGCGCGACCATTCGATCTCCGAGTTTCGCCCCTGGCGCGAAGGCGTCTCCCCGGGCCCGGTCGTCCGGGTCACCCTCTTCGGCCTCGCGACCGGCTGGCTCACCGGCCTCTTCGGCGTCGGCGGCGGGTTCGTGATCGTGCCGGTGCTGGTCCTGGGACTCGGCTTCGCCCTCGGCGAGGCGGTCGGGACGAGCCTTCTGGTGATCGTCGTCGGCTCCTCGGTGGCGCTGGCCGAGCGCCTCGGCGCGGGAGCGATCGACTGGGGGACGATCGTCCCGTTCGCCGCCGCGGCGGTCGCCGGCGTCCTCCTCGGCAGCGCCATCGGCGGGCGCGTCTCGACCCAGGCTCTGACCCGCTCGTTCGCCGTGCTGGTCATCGCGACCGCGATCTACACGGCGACCGAGGCCCTCGTCGCGCTGACCTGACGGAGCGGCGCCGCCACCGCCGGGCGGCGGTGAACTACCGATGTGGCGGGACGGCAGCGGGCCGACGATGGGATCACCGCACACGTCGAAGGGAGCACCATGTACCCCGCCTCGAGCCCCAAGCGCGTCGTCGTCCTCGGCTCCAGCTTCGCCGGCATGACCGCCGCGCTGCAGGTGCGCAAGCATCTCCCCGCCCAGCACGAGGTCGTCGTCCTCGACCCGCGCGAGAACTTCACCTTCATCCCGTCGCTGATCTGGCTCCCTTTCGGCACGCGGAGCGCCGAGGACGTCACCTTCCCGCTGGCGCCGCTCTACGACAGCAAGGACATCGACTTCGTCAACGAGGCGGCGGCGCGGATCGAGGTCGGCGCCCACACCGTCACCACCGGGTCGGGTCGGGAGATCGACTACGACAAGCTGCTGATCGCGACCGGCCCGCGCCTGGCCTTCGAGAAAGTGCCCGGCCTCGGGCCGATCGATGGCTTCACCCAGTCGGTCTGCAACCTCGAGCATGCCGAACTCGCGCGCCGCGCCTGGGGACGCTTCCTCGAGGACCCCGGGCCGGTCGTCGTCGGGACCGCGCAGGGCGGGTCCTGCTTCGGCGCCTCGTATGAGTTCCTCTTCAACATCCAGCACCGCATCCGCAAGGCCGGGTTGCAGCAGGCGGCCCCGATCACCTTCATCAGCTCCGAGCCGTTCCTCGGCCACTTCGGCCTCGGCGGGGTCGGTGACTCCGCCAAGCTGGTCGGGGGATTCCTCGACAGGCTCGGTATCGAGGGAATCCCGAACTCCTCGATCGCCGCCGTGCGCGACGGGGAGATCGAGCTCGAGGGCGGCCGCGTCCTGCCCTTCGCCTACTCGATGATCGTGCCGCCCTTCGCCGGCGTCGACGCCGTGCGCGAGAGCGACGGGCTCGCCAACCCGATGGGCTTCGTGCCGATCAACGATCGCTTCCGGCATCCCGAGCAGGCCGATGTCTACGCCGCCGGAGTCGCCACCGCGATCGCCCCGCCGGAGAAGACGGAGGTGCCGGCCGGGGTGCCGAAGACCGGCCAGATGAGTGAGACGATGGCCAAGGTCGCCGCCCAGAACATCGTCGCCGACATCGTCGGCGGGGACCGCCACAAGGACCTGCCGATCGCCGAGCTCTCGGCCATCTGCGTCCTCGACGCGGGGGACAACGGGATCATCTTCAAGGCCGACAACGTCCTCGCCCACGGCATCTACGCCGACGACGAGGCGCCGAGCGCCCACGTAATGGCGGGGCCGCAGGCCCACTGGGCGAAGCTCGCCTTCGAGCGCTATTTCCTCGCCAGCCGTCGGCGCGGCGTGACGGTGCTCTAGCCGGTGGCGGGTGGCGGCAAGGTGGCGGTCTTCGGGCCGCACCCGATGCTCTCGATCACGATCGAGGCGCTCGGTGGGGGAGGGGGCGACGACATCCACCTCCACCCCGCCGGCCAGGGCGTGTGGGTGGCACGGATGGCGGCGGAACTGGGGGCCGATCCGGTCCTCTGCGGCTTCATCGGCGGTGAGACCGGGACGGTGCTGCGGCCGCTGTTGGAGCAGCTTCCGATCGACCTGCGCCTGACCGAGACGGCCGAGCCGAGCGGCTCCTACCTGCACGACCGCCGCAGTGGGGAGCGCGTGCCGCTGGCTCAGGCAGCCGCGCCCGCGCCCTCCCGCCACGAGGTCGACGGTCTCTTCTCGGCGACCGTCGCGGCCGCCCTCGATTCCGACGTGCTCGCCGTCTGCGGGCCTTTTCCCGCGGACGCGCTTCCCTTGGAGCTCTACGGCAACCTGGTCGCCGACGTACGGGCGAACGGCACGCCGGTCGTCGCCGACCTTTCGCCGCCCCGCCTCGACAGCGCCCTCGAAGGCGAACCGGACCTGGTCAAGATCAACGATTGGGAGCTCGCCTCCTACATCAGCGGCCCGGTCGACACGCCGGAGCGCCTGCGCGCCGCGGCCCGCCGCCTCCTCGACGCCGGTGCCGCCGCGGCGATCGTCACCCGCGCCGAGGCGCCCGCCCTGGTCCTCCGCGGCGACGACGCCTGGGATCTAATCCCACCCCGCTTCGACCGCGGCTCCCGCGAGGGCTGCGGCGACTCGATGATGGGAGCCCTCTGCGCCTGCATCGCCACCGGCCGCACCTGGGAGGAGACCCTCCGCCTCGCCGCCGCCGCCGGTGCCGCCAACTTCCTCCGCCACGGCCTCGGCACCAGCGCCCGTGAGGTGGTCGAGGACTTGGCCCGGGCGGTCGAGCTGCAGGCGACGACCCCGGATGTTGATGGGCCGAAAAACCACGATATAGCCGGGTTTTCGGCCCATCAACATGGGGGTGTCGGGGAAGCGTGAGGGGGTGTGGAGTTCCGGGCAGAGGCGTCTCCAGGGACTTTCACGTGGAACCCTCAGGGCCGACATAGGACTGCCGGGACGGCCGGGGCAACACCCCTAGACCACCGGCCCGAACGGCAGCACCACATCCCCGCCTTCGACGATCGCGCGCGGCGCGATGTCCCGCATCCACTCCACGTGATCGGCGACCGCCTCGATCCCCGCGAGCACGCTGAAGGCCTCGGCCAGGTGCATCGGGCGGCCCCCGTGCGACGAGTGGGCGTCGCTGCCGAGGACGTGGACCAGGCCCGACCCCGCCAGGGCGCGCATGCCCTCGGCCGTCGGCTCGCGGAGGAAGAAGTCGGCGGTCGCCTGGACCAGCGCCCCCGCGGCGACGAGCGCCGCGAGGCGCTCGTACATGTCGGCGGAGAGGTGGCGCTCGGGATGGGCGATCAGCGCCCGGTGGCCGCGCGCGACGAGGTGGGCGACGCGGTCGTCGAGGGTGTCGGTGAGTGGGCCCGGCCGGGGCTCGAGGAGGATCCAGCGGCCCGCCCCCAGGGCGACGACATCGAGCTCCTCGTCGGTCAGCCCTTCGACCGCCGTCTCGGCCACCTCGCCGCCGGGCAGCACGCTCAGCGGCAGCTCGGCCGTGCGCAGGCGCGAGTTCAGGTCCTCTACCCGCGCGGCCAGCTCGGCGATCCGTAGGTCGTGGTCGTGGCGGATGTGGGGCGTCGCGCAGACCCACGCGATCCCGTCGTCGACCGCCTGGCGGGCGAGGCCGAGGCTGTCGCCGGCGTCGAGCGCCCCGTCGTCGACCCCGGGAAGGATGTGGCTGTGGAGGTCGACCAAGGCGGTCGCTCAGAGTGCGCTCGGGTAGGTCTCAGGAGGTTCCCCGAGCGCCCAGCCGGCGGTCCGCTCCAGGGGCTCGACCGCACGCGTCTCGTCGATGTGGATGAGGGCGTCGAACTGGGCCGCCAGGCGGGCGACGAAGTAGTGGCTCTGGCGCTCGGTCTCCGGCCGGTAGATGACGCCGATCGCCCGCTCGAGGCGTGGCTGCAACAATTCGTCGATCGCCGCCGGGGCGCTCAGGTCGAGCAGGAAGCGCGGCACGTCGAGCGAGTGGAAGAGGGCCTCGAAGCTCTCGGGCAGAGCGGGGCGGACCACCTTACGCTCGGCGGGCGCGTCCCAGGCCGACGCCGCCGTCACCGTGCCCTCGTAGGTGGTGAAGCCGACCAGGAAGCTCTCGCGCGGTCGCCGTTCGCGGGTCAGCTGGCCGAGGTTCAACTCGCCCCGCCGACTCATCTCCGTCATCCGCGCGTCGCCGATGTGGGAGTTGTGCTCCCAGATCACGATCTTCGACCGCCCGCCGTGGCGGGCGAGGTGCGCGTCGAGCCGTTCGAGCGTGTCCGACATGTGCCGATCGCGCAGGTTCCAGGTGTCGCGCGGCGCCGCGAACATCGCCCGGTAGTACTCCTCGGCACCGACCACCACGCGGGCGTTCTGCTCTGCGTAGAACTGCTCGTCCTCGGCGGCGATGCCGTCGCGGCGCAGGTAGCTCTCGGCGTCGCGGCGCAGCTCGACCAGCTGGTCGACCACCCCGCGGCGGCAGGACTCCGACACGCCGAACGTCACCGCCCGGCCGTAGGCCTGGTCGCCGCCGAACTCCTCGAAGCAGCCGTAGCGCCGTCGCGCCCGGCGCGCCGCCTCGGGGTCGACGCTCTCCAGGTAATCGATGACGGCGGCGGTCGAGCTCGCCAGGCTGTAGAGGTCGAGGCCGAAGAACGAGGCCTCCTCGCCCGCCTCGGCAAGCCGGTTGTGCTCGCGCATCCAGCCGACGAAGTCGAGCACCTCGGCGTTCCGCCACATCCAGGTGGGGAAGCGCCGGAACCCGCGCAGCGCCTCCTCCGCGTCGCCGTCGTCGGTCGCCCCGTGGACATAACGGTTGACCCGGTAGGCGTCCGGCCAGTCGGCCTCGACCGCGACCGCGCGGAACCCCTTCTCCTCGATCAGCCGCCGCGTGATCCGCGCCCGCTCGCGGTAGAACTCGTGGGTCCCGTGGGAGGCCTCGCCGATCATCACGATCGGGTTGTCGCCGATCAGCTCCAGCAGCCGGTCGTAGTCTCTGGCCCCGTCGCTCAGCGGCTGGGTCTCCCGCAGCAGCTCATGTTGGCCTGGCCAGAGCATGGCTCACCTCCATCTTGGGCGCCGCTCCGGGCGCGCTTCCCTTGCGGCCGATCGTCATCGCGCCTGGAACTTAGGTACGGGTGGTTGCCCCGGCATCCGTGGAAGACCGCACATCGGCCGGGAGCGGGTGCAGGTGGACCTGTGGCAGGAGGCGCACGATCTCCTCGACGCGACCGCTGCCGAGGCCGTGCCGCAGCACGTTGGCGGCGCCCGCATCGGGGGAACGCCGCAGGCGGACTGCGGTCCAGCCCCGATGGCGGCCGGCGGCATCCGGACGAGGCTTCGAGGCATGAGCAAGACCCTTCGCAACGAGTCACTCGGTGCCGCCGCGATCCTCGTCGCCGTGGGCTCCTTCGCCTCCGTCCTCTACGTCGTCCTCACCGACGGCCTCGCGCCGGTCGGGCTCCTCGTCGCGGCGCTCGCCGCGCTGGCGATGCCGGTGGTGCTGGTCGGGCTCGCGTTCGAGCAGCGGCCGGGCTTCTCCTCCTGGGGGCAGGCCGGGGCGCTCGTCTACGCGGTCGGCAGCGTCGGCCTCGCCTTCGTCGCCCTCTACGCACTGGTCGCCGGAGTCCACGATGTCGACGCGCTCCGCTCCGACCTCGGCGACCTGATCCCCGCCGCGCAGGCGGCCCTCGTCCCCGGCGGCATCGCCTTTGCCGGCGCCGCCTACGTCCGCAACCAGCTGCCGCGCTGGAGCAGCGCCTGCTTCGGGCTGGGGCTCGTCCTGATGCTGTTGACGCTCGACGGCCCGGCAGGCTTCGCGCTCGCCGCCGAGGGCCTGCGTGACCTCGGCCTGCTCGGCATGGGCCTGGCGCTGCTGCCGGTCCACTCGAACCACCCGGGGCGCGTCGCCCCCGGAGTCTGAGCCGGTGCCCGTGGCCGTCCATCCGCCGCTGGTCGTGGCGATGCTCGATCCCGCGTTCTACCCGCACGGTCCGGACTCGGTCGACCTGCGCGAGACCCACATCTCCTGGGTCTTCCGCGCCGGTGAGCTCGCCTACAAGCTGAAGAAGCCGATCGTGCTGCCGTTCCTCGACTACGGCACGGCGGCGCGGCGCGGAGAGATGTGCAAGGAAGAGGTGCTGCTGAATCGACGGCTCGCGCCGCGGCTCTACCGTCGTGTGGTGTCGATCGTGCCGCGCGGGGACGGCTACGCGCTCGCCGACGCCGACGACCCGGCGGCGGTCGACTACGCGGTCGAGATGGGCGTCGTCGACGAGGATCGCAGCCTGCAGGCGCTGCACGAAGAGGGGATCCTCTCGTCCTCCGACGTCGAGGCGATCGGCCACCTGCTGGCGCAGTTTCACCAGGACGCGCGGGTGGTCCGCGGGCCCGAAGCGCTCGGCGCCTCGCTCGAGCCGCTCGCCGAGAACCTGGCGACGCTGCGCGAGGCGGGGGACGGGATCGTCGACCTCGACCGGGTGCGCGCGGCCGCCGAGTTCACCGATGCCTTCCTCGTCCACCGCCGCGAGGGGCTCGAGCGTCGCGCCGCCGCCGGCTTCATCCGCGACGGCCACGGGGACCTGCGCGCCGAGCACGCGATCGTCCCCTTCGCCGCGGCTCCCTACATATATGACTGCGTCGAGTTCGACCCGCGCCTGCGCGAGATCGACGTCGCCTGCGACCTCGCCTTCCTGGTCATGGACCTGGAGCGCCTCGGCCGGCCCGAGTGCGCCCGCGACCTGATCGTCACCTACCGCTGGGCGGGTGGCGATCCCGACGGCGACGCGCTGATCTCCTTCTTCGCCGCCTATCGCGCCTGGGTGCGGGCGACCGTCGCCTGCGAGCGGGCGGCCGAGCAGGCCGACGATCCCGAGGCGCGCGCCGCGTCCGAGCAGGAAGCGCGGGACCTCCTCGACCTCGGCCACCGCTTCGCCTGGCGGGCCCGGGGGCCGGGGCTGCTGGTCATCTGCGGTCTCGCCGCCAGCGGCAAGACGACCCTCGCCGAGCGCCTCGCCGCCCTCAGTGGCCGCACGCACCTCTCCTCCGACCTGGTCCGCAAGCACTTCGCCGGCCTCGACCCGACCGAGCGCGGCGGTCCCGACCTCTACACCCCGGCGGCCCGCGAGGAGGTCTACCGTGAGCTCGGCCGCGAGGCCGCGACCCGCCTGCGCCGCCGGGAGAGTGTCGTCGTCGACGCCACCTTCCACCGCGAGGTGGAGCGCTTCGCCTTCGAGGATGGCCTCGGCGATGAGCTCTGCGTCCCGACCGTGATCGAGTGCACCGCCTCGCCGGGCCTCCTCATGCGCCGCGCCGAAGAGCGCCTCGAGGCCGGCCACTCACCTTCCGACGCCGGCCCCACCGTCGTCCTTCACCAGGTAGGCGAGCGCGACCCCCTCGAGGGCCGCTGGGCCCGCCGCCGCCTGGAGCTGCGCACCGACATCCCCCTGGACCTGCAGGTGGCCGAGGTCGAGTGCTTCATCGACCGGCGGTAGGCAGGCAGTCCTATCGACGACCAGGACGTGAGGGTTCCCTGGGAAAGTCCGGAGGTTCGTGATGCTTCCGCCCGAAACTCCACACCTCCGTCACGGTTCCGTCGAACCTTGACCCAACCCTCTGTCCTTTGTCGCCCAGAGGGTTACCAAGGACAGAGGGTTGCTCCCGAGGGCCCCGGACCGTGGAGGGACTCCGGAGGATGTGTGGCGGCCACGGACGCAGCCGGCCAGGGTCGTGGCCGAGACGGCCATGCTCGCCGCAGACCCTTACGTCCCTTGGCCGTCCCTTCCTAACCCGCCGACGACCGCACCTGCGGGACGGTCACCACCGGGCACCTTGGCGACGTCACCAGCTCGTCGGCGACCGAGCCGATCAGGGCCTCTTCGAGCGCGCCGTGGGTCTGGGTGCCGACGATCAGGAGGTCGGCGGTGGAGGCGGCGGCGCTCAGGTTGGGGGCGGCGTGGCCGACGCTGAGGTGGGCGTGGAGGTCGATGTCGTCGCCGCCCTCGTCGGCCGCCGCTTCGATCGCGTCGAAGGGGTCGGCGAGCCCCGCCGGGCGATGGCCGAGCGCGCCGGGGATCGAGACCGGTGGGGTGGCGACGGTGAAGACGTCGATCTCGGCCTCGCGGGCGGCGCCGATCGGTTCGGCCCATTCGAGTGCGGATTTCGCCTCGGGCGAGCCGTCGAAGCCGACGACGAGGCGGTGCAGCCCGTGGGCCGAGAAGCCACGCGGGGCGATCGCCACGGGGATCGTCGAGCGGTGGATGAGGGCCTTGGCGACGCTGCCGAGGAGGGCGCGTCCGAGCAGCCCGCGGTGGGGCGAGCCGACCACGATCAGGTCGCGGCGCTCGTCGGCGCCGATGTCGGCGAGGACCTCGTCCGGCCGGTCGGCCCTGATCGTGCGGGTCTCGATCGCGGGCTTCTCGGCGCGTCCCGCCGAAAGCGCGTGGCGGGCCGCGGAGAAGTCGGCCGGGCGATGATCGCCGAGGCGCCGCCCGAGCGCCCGCCGGGGCACGATGTCGACGAGGAGGAAGCCGGCTTCGTCGGGCGCGAGCAGGCGCGCGAGCGCGAGCGCGTCGCGGGCTCCCTCGCTGCCGTCGCAGCCGACCACGACGCGACGCGGCGGTGAGGTGAAGTGGGCCAGAGGGCGCGCGATCATCCGGTCGCCACCGCCTTCTGGTCCCGGAAGCTCTGCTCGCCCAGCGGCGCCCGCGGACGCGGCACGGCCAGCATCGGACACCTCACGCGATGGAGCAGCGCGGTCCCGACCGAGCCGACCAGGACGCGCCCGAGCGCCCCGTACCCGCGCGAGCCCAGCACCAAGAGGTCGACGCCGACCCGGCACTCCTCGGCGATCGCCGCGGCGATCGAGCCACCGTCGATCAGCTTGCCCTCCACCTTCAGGTCGGGGGAGATCGAGCTCACGCCTTCCTCGAGGACCTCCGCCGGCGTCTTCGGCACCAGCGGTTCCCAGCCGATCGCGCCGGGGAGGGTCGTCTCCCGCACGTCGACGGTGATCAGTCGTAGGCTCGCCGCTTCGCGGCGCGCCAGCACCTCGGCGTAGAGGACGGCCTCGTGCGCTTCCGGGCTGCCGTCCCAGGCCACCGCGATCTCGCGGATCACGTGGCGATGATGCTGGTCGTACCCGCGGGTCGCGGCGGCGACAGGGGCGGCGGCGCCGTGCATCAGCCCCGCGCCGACGCTGCCGAGCAGGATCCGCCCGACGATCCCCGGGTAGCACGGCCCGATCGCGATCAGATCGAAGCTCTCCTCCTCGGCGACCTCGCTGAGCACGCGGGCGGCCGAGTTGGCGACGTAGGTCCGCGTCTCGACCCGCCTGTCGGGAAGGTCCCGCAGGGCCTCGAAGAAGAAGCCGCGCGACTGCGGCGGCTCCTCATCCTCGAGGCGGCGAGGGTTGGTGGTGAAGAGGCCGACCGGCGGGATCACGTCGACGAGCAGGAACTCCGCGTCGGGTTCGGCGAGGAGCGCCCCGAGGGCGATCGCGTCGCGCCCGCCGTCGCTGCCGTCATAGCCGACCAGGACCCGTCGCGGCTGCCAGGTTTTCGCGTCGCTGCCCATCACGCCGCCTCCGCCACCTGCGGCGTCGCCGGCTCGGCCGTCTCCTCCGCGTCGCGGTGGGGACGGGGAACGACGAGGACCGGGCAGGGCGCCTCGTGGATCAGTTTCGAGGACACCGAGCCGAGCAGGGTCCGCGCGATCGGCCCGTAGCTGCGCGAGCCGAGGAGCAGCAGGTCGTCGGGGCCGCAGTAGGCGGCCAGCTCGGGGACCACGGCACCCTTCAGGGCGAAGCCGCGGACGTCGACCTCGTCGTCGACCGACCTGACCCCACGCTCGACCACCTCCAGCGCGTTCGGAAGCTGCGGCGGGATCGGTCCCGCGAAAGGTCCGGGGGCGGCGGTCGGCGGCGTCGTGACCGCGACGAGGTGGAGGGCGATGTCGGCGCGCCGGGCAAGCGCTTCGCCGCGCCGCAGCGCTACGTCGGCTTCACTCGATCCGTCATAGCCGACGACGATCCGGGCGAACCTGTCGTGGACCCGCTCGCGGTAGCCGTGGGGCGCGACGATCACCGGCACCGAGGCCCCGTGAAGAAGCCCCTCGGCGACGCTGCCGAGGAAGGTCCGGCCGATCGCGCCTCGGTGCGGCGAGCCGACCACTGCCAGGTCGATGCCCTCGCCTTCGGCGATGTCGTTCAGGACCTTGCCGGCGGAGCCGCCCACCCACACCTGATGCTCGACCCTCTCCTGCCCCAGCTTCTTGGCGGCCTCGGCGAAGAACACCTTCCATTCGGCGGCCTCCTGGTAGCCGAGCAGCTCGCCCGCCACCGGCGGTGGCCCGGGAAAAGGCAGGATGTGGGCCAACAGGAACCGGGCATCGGCATCGCACAGAGTCCCCGCCAGCGCCACCGCGTCATCGGCTCCCGGGCTCGCGTCGTAGCCGATCAGAACCCGCCCCGGATCCCAGTCTTTGACCTCGCCACCCATCGTCTTTCCTCCTCGGAGTTCGTTGTCTCAACGAGGTTCGCGTCGCACGGCGGGGATGCCATCCGTGGAACTCCACAGGAGGCGAGGGGGCGGTCGCGCTCGCGTTGATCATCCCGTCGAGGCCGATCGCCGGGCGTATCGCAGCGCACCGGTCGACGGGTGTCGACCAGACAAGAGTTGACAGATCGGTCGACTCTTCGAAAGCGTCTTCGTAGTGGCGCCATCCAATGCGAAGAACAATGTGCTCTTGACTGCGCTCAGACATCCCGTGCGTCGCGAAATTCTTCGGGAGATGAAAGAGCTTCCAGAAACCACGCCGCGTCAGATCGCCGTCGAGCTGGACGAACCTCTCTCTGCCGTTGGCTACCACTGCCGCGTCCTTCGGGACTGCGGAGCGATCAGGCTCGTGAGACAAGAGTCAGTTCGCGGCGCGCTTCAAAACTTCTACCGCTTCGACGTCGACGACGGCTGGGCATTGGATCTGCTCGAGGCGGATCGCGATGGTGCCGACGACAGCGCGGGCTGATGCAGGTCCGTTAGTTGCCGCGATTCGAGTACCCCCGACCTCGATCCTTGAGGTCGGGGGTACCCCGCTGGATTCAGGTTCCCTTGCCAGCTTCGGCAGCTGGTACCAACGGAGTCGCGCTGGTGATTCTCATCAGTTTCCTCCTCTCCGAGGCAACGGTTTTCCGGTTCCTCTGACCTTGACCAAGCGACCCGACGCTGTTCGACTGCAACAAGCACGCAAAGTGGTCGATTGTTGAACTAGTCTCTGATGCTCAGGCTTAGTCGATCAACTGGAGGACGCGAATGGGGGAGAGGGCGACGCAGAAACAGAGGAGGATGTGGGCAGCTTCCGGGAAGCGAGGGAAGGCGATGGCGGATCCAAATCGCGCACGGATCCTTCAGCACCTTGTCGAAGAGGGCGTGAAGGCTGCGAGCGAAATTTCCAACGAGCTGCTGCTGCCCTTGAACTCCGTTTCGTACCACTGCAACAAGCTCGCCGACTTCGACTGCATTGAGCTGGTGAAGACGGAGATCGTTCGAGGAGGGGCGAAGAAGTATTGGCGGGCAGTCGATATCGACTTCGTCAGTGGGGCCGACTGGCAGGGCATGGAGGATTGGCGCAAACCCGGTGCGTTGATCGGAATGATGGCTTGGCCGGTCCGGGACTTCGACCATGCCTTGGAAGCCGACACGTTTGGGGATGACGGGCGCTGGCATCTCGTGCGGAATCCCTTGAGAGCCATCGACCAGCAGGCACTCGATGACCTTCTCGCCGCTCACATGGAGCTCTACCACCGCAGCAATGAGATCCAGCGTGAAGCGACCGAACGGTTGCGCGAGAGCCACGAGACACCTATCCGCGTCTCCTCCTCATCGCAGTGTTTCAGGGTCGAGTCCTTTAGCGGGCGCCCACCAATGGCAGGCAGGCCAATCCGGTAACACGCGCGATCGCCACTCGCAAACCAGCGCGTTTATAGGTACGGAATTTTTGGTATAACACCGATCGGTGGAGAGGTCGTGCCGCATCGGGAGGTGCCTGGGGACGCTTGCGCTCGTGCTGGCGTTCATGTCGATGCTCGCCTCCGAGGCGTCGGCGAGTGAAGCGCGGATCATCGAAGCCAAGCGCATCGAACCGCGGGTCGTCGAACTGACGATCGCCACGCCGGCCTTCGTCGAGCCGACCCACGTCGACGTCGACCTCCCCGACGGCTACGACAGCGAACCGTCGCGGCGGTGGCCGGTCGCCTACTTC
>JAFDWG010000150.1 GCA_018268605.1 Actinomycetota bacterium
AGGGCTGGCGCGGAAGGTGACGTCGCATGGCAGCTCGCGCACCTCGACCGGGGAGAGCGGCGCCGAGATATAGCGCGCGATGCGGTCGCGGAGGCTGGCCTCGGCGGTGGCGGGTCCCCAGATCACGATCTCGGCCTTGCTGCGGAAGAGTGGCGCGAAGAAGGCGAGCCCCTGGATGTGGTCGAGATGCAGGTGGGTGAGCAGGACGTTGATGCGGACCGGCTCGTCGGGAAGGGCGAGGCCGAGACGGCGGATGCCGGTGCCCGCATCGAGCACCAGGAGCGAGCCGTCGTCGAGGGTGACGCCGACGCACGAGGTGTCACCGCCATAACGGACGGTCTCCGGGCCGGGGGAGGGGACCGAGCCCCGGGCGCCCCAAAGGTCGACCCTCATGCCCGCACCTCGTCGACCTGCCAGAAGATCGAGAGCGCACCCTCGGTCCCGTGGGCGCCGACCAGCGGGAAGGCGGTCGATTCGACCTCGTGCATGCGCCCGTCGAAGCCGCGGACGCAGAAGCTGCCGTGGGTGGGCTGGGTGGTCCGCAGCGCGCGGACGACCGGAAGTTCGTCGTAGGTGACGACCTTCCCGCCTGCGTCCCGGGGGCCGAAGACGCCGTCCCAATCGCCGCGTCCGACGTGGCCGACCTCGTCGAACCCCTTGCCGAGCAGCGTCCCGGCGGCCTCGTTGTAGAAGACCAGCAGCCCGTCCTCGTCGACCAGGAAGGCCGGCGTCGAGAGGGCCGACATCAAGTTCCTGGCAAGGATCAACTCGAGCGGCTTTTGTGACACAGAGGACACTCTAATTCGAATTCTCTCCCGGACTTTGCGGGGATGGACTTCGACGTTACCCGTCCATACGCCGTCGTATTCCTCGCGCCGCCTTGGAGAGCCTCGCCGTGGTGCCTCAGTGGCTCTATTCGCCACCAAGGCGCCACGGGTGCCTTCGGTCCCCATGGGAGGCCCAGGATCACTACGCTTGCCGCCCGCATGGCTGAGTTCACCCGCACCTATCGCGTCGCGATGGCCATCAACCGGCCGGTCGCGTCATGGGCGCGGCTCGACGTCAGCGGCGTCGAGAGCCTGCCGGCGACCGGGCCGCTGCTGGTAGTCGGCAACCACGACAGCCACTGGGACCCGGTGATGATCGGGTTCGCGGCCCGCAGGCGACGGATGATCCGGGCCCTGGCGAAATCCCAGCTTTGGGAGGTGAAGGGGTTGGCGCCGGTGCTGAACGGCATGGGCCAGATCCCGATCGTCCGTGGCGCGGGCGACGCCCAGGCGCTCGCCAAGGCGGTCGAGGCCCTGCGCGAAGGCTCCTGCGTCGGCGTCTTCCCCGAGGGCACCCGTTCGCGGGGCAAAGTGATGCGGGCGCGGAGCGGCGTCGGCCGCCTTGCCCTCGAAGTCCCCGAGGCCCACGTCAGCTGCGTCGCGATCACCGGCACCGCCGACCTCACCGGCTTCCCCCGGCGCCCCCGCATCAAAATACGCTTCTTCGATCCCGCCGGCGGCCAACCGCGCCCCGACGAGGATCCCGCCGACCTCTCCGCCCGCCTCCTTGCCGAGATCCGCGCGATTGCCCCGCCTGCGCTGAGCTACCGCAAGCGCTCTGCCTAGCCCGGTCCCACGTCCATCGAGATCCTCGTGCCCATCGCGGCGACCACCTCGTCGCCTGCCAGTGCGAGGTCGTGGATGATGAATTCGGATTTCGCCCAGGGAGTCATCGCGCCGGTGGCAGGCTCGACCCGGACGATGGTGCTGGGCATGTCCCCACGCCTCCCGCAGGCGACCCAGAGGTGGCCGACGCCGCCGACGATCGCTCGCGGTGCGTTGGGCAGCTCATGGACTGCTTCCACGGCCATCGTCCCCAGATCGACCCGCGCGAGCGCACCCCAGCGGGTGGAGCGTAAGCGGGAGCAGGCCACCCAGAGAGCACCGTCGTGAACGGTGGCCACGGTCCCGTCCTGCGGCAGCTTCCCGCGCGCCTCGACGGATCCGCTTTCCGGCGCGATCCGGCAGACCAGGTCGCCACCACCGGTCAGCGCGATCAGCCCGCCGTCGGCGAAGAGAAGATCGTGTGCCCCGCGGGGGACCTTCGCTTCGACCGTGACTTCTCCGGTCGACTGGTCGAAGGCGGCGAGATCGCCGTCGCCCTGTAGCACCCAGACCGACTCGCCGTCGCAGGCAAGCGCGCGCGGCCCGTGCCCGGTCCGGGCGATGCCCTCGCTCGTGCCGTCCGAGCGGAAGCGCCACAGCCAACCGTTGTCGGCCAGGACCCAGGCCGCGTCGCGACCGGCCGCGACCGCCAGCGGCTGTTGGTCGAGGTCGCTGCGCCATTCGGCCGCCCCCGTGCGACGGTCGATCCGCGTCAGTGTCTCGCTGGTCGCGTTCGCGACCCAGATCGAGTCATGGTCGACCGCGAGCCGCCCGCGGCCATGCCCCGTTTCGATCATGTCGGCCTTGACGCCGGGTTCGTGGATCGACCAGCGATCGACCCACGAGGTGGCGTGGATGGGTACCGACGCGAAGAGGTTCTCCGTGTCCACGCGCGGAACCGTAGTGCGGCGGCCCGCGGGGAGCGAGCCCTAGCCCGCTGGTTCGCCGCTGCCCTTGAGGGCGGTCCAGGTGCCGCCGAAGGCGCTCTGGCCGTCGCCGTTGGCTTCGCCGGGCGCTTTGTCGCCGCCGAAGGTGTAGAGAGGATGGCCGGCGTAGGTGACCTGGGTGCTGCCGTCGGGGAGTTCGATCGTCCCGATGCGGGCGGCGCTGGTGCCGTTCGAGGGCTGGGGTTCGCCGGTTTCGTCGAGGAGCGGGGGCCAGGCTTTGGCGCACGCGCCTTCGCATTCTTCGCCGCTGAACGCGTAGAGGGTGCGGCCCTGGGAATTGACGAGGACCTCGCCGAGGCCTTTGGCGCTGCCGAGGGAGACGAAGACCGTGCCTTCTTCGGCGTTCGGGGGCGGCGGTTTGGGCTTCGGCAGGGTGGAGGCTTCCTTGGAGGCTTCGGTCGCGGTGGTCGAAGATGAGCCCGAGCCCCCGCCGCAGCCGGCGAGGACGCCGATCCCGAGGGCGGCCGCCGCGAGGAGCGCCGCCGCGCGCCGGGTCACGTGGCGTCGATGCCCGCCCCACCGACCAGCGCGGTCGCCTGGTCGACCGGGGCCATGAAGGTCCGGTCGCCGGCGTGCACGCCGATCACCTTCGCCTGGGAGAGGTCGAGCGCCGAGCTGAGCACGGCGTGCGAGTCTTCTCCCCAGCGGTAGCGGAAGCTTCCGGCCGAGTAGGTGCGTCCCTTCGCGTCGCGCAGGAAGACGCGGCAGAGGGTGCCGGAGCGGACGCCGCTCACGTACATCTCGATCTCGGTGCCGAAGGCGTGGGGTTCGAGGGTTGCGTCGATGCTCACCCCTTTCGGCAGGGAGGCGAAGTCCACCTTCTGGGCGGGCGAACTTTCCCCGGAGGACCCGGGGAGGATCGCGATCGCGAGCGCCGCCGCGACGGCCGCCGCGGCGATTGCGCCGCCGAACCCCAAGCGCAGGCGACGGCGTTTCCGGGCGCGGCCTTCGCGCGCCGATTCGGCCGCGATCTGGGCCTCGATCCGGGCCCCGAGATCGGCGGGCGGGCGCGCCGTCGGCTGCTCGATCCGCGCCGGATCGGCCAGCGGCAGGAGCGCCGCGACCCCCTCCAATGAGCGCAGCTCCGCCCGGCACTCCTCGCAGCCCTCGAGGTGGGCGGCGACCGCCGCTCGTTCGTCGGGCGGCAGGTCCCCGAGCGCGTAGGCGCCCAGCGAGAGTTTCCAGTCGCGGTGGTCGTCAGTCCTCATAGCCCATCTCCTCGAGCGCCACCCGCAATGCCCGCAATCCGTAGTAGACCCGGCTCTTGATCGTTCCCTCGGGCACGCCCAGTTCCTCGGCGACCTCGGAGTAGGGACGGGCGCGGAAGTGGGTCTCCAGCAGCACCTTGCGGTGGTCCTCGCCGATCCGCCGCATCGCCTCCTCGACCTGCCAGGCGAGGAGCGCCTGCTCCAGCGGTTCGACCGACGGCTCGACGCCGCCCTCGGCGACCCGCGGCCGCGCCGCCCGGGCGCGCCCCAGGTCGATCACCACGTTGCGCAGGATCGCGAAGAGCCAGGTCCGCAGGCTGCCGATCTCCGGGTCGAAGCGGTCGCCCGCCCGCCAGGCGCGCAGGAAGGTCTCCTGCACGGCCTCCTCGGCGAGGCCCGCGTCGCCCAGCGAGCGCACCGCGAAGCCGTAGAGCTCCCCGGAATGGGCGGCGTAGGCCTCGCGCACGTCGCGCTCACGGGTCAGCGCGCCCAACTCGCGCCCCTTTCGGCCTGGCTTGCGGTCCTCATGACGACAGTTGTACGGGACCAGGGAGGAGAAGGTTCAACGAAGGCCGGCGAGGCGGTTTAGATTTCTCGTCCGTGTCCGTCTCCCTGGCCGAGCTGATCGGCAATGCCCACGCCTTCGAGGATCTCGACGACTTCCGCAACGGGATCCCGGTCCTACTGCGGGAATTCGTCCCCGCCGACGTCGTCTCCTACAACGAGATGGACGACGACCCGGTCGGCTCCTGGTGGACGACCGACCCGGTGCTCGAGGTGACCCCGGAGCTTGTCGACGCCTTCCGGGAGCTGGCCGGCGAAAACCCCGTGCTCGCCTATATGCGCCGCACCCGCGACGGCCGGCCCTACCGCATCTCCGACTTCCTCAGCCGGGCCGAGTACCACCGACTGCCGCTCTACCGCGAGTTCTACGGCAAGATCGATGCCGAGTACCAGTGCGCGTTCAGCCTGCCCTCGCGTCCGCCGGTCGTGATCGGCCTCGCCCTCACCCGTGCCCGCACCGATTTCACCGACCGCGAGGTCACCGGCCTCGCCGCGGCCCGTCCCCACCTGATCCAGGCATACCGCAACGCCGAGCTGGCGGCGGCCCGCGAGGCGACGATCGCCGCGCTCGAGGCCGGCCTCGAGCAGGTCGGCACGGCGGTGATCGTGGTCGACCGCCACGGCCGCGTCGACCTCGCCACCCCGGCTGGGCGCCGACTCCTCGACGGGCCACTCGGAGGCGAGAGCCCAGGTCGGCTCGCCCCCACGGTGGCGGCAGCGCTCGCCGCGCGCCGGGAGGCGGCCACGCCGGCCACCGAGCCCCTGGTCGTCGAGGGCCTGGACGGCCGAATCTCCCTCCGCGTCCTCGGCGGCCCGGAAGGGGGGAGCGAGATGCTGGTGATCGAGCCCGACGTCAGCGGCCTCTCGGTTCCCGCCCTTGAAGCATTGGGCCTGACCCCCCGCCAGGCCGAGGCCCTCCGCTGGCTCGCGCTCGGCCGCCGCGGCCCCGAGGTCGCAAAAGCGATGGGAATCTCACCCCGGACCGTGGAGAAGCACCTGCAGGGCGCCTACTCCAAGCTCGGGGTGCGAGGCGCCTCCGAGGCCGCCGCCACGGCCTGGGCGGCGGTGGGGGTGCGGTTGCCGGGGTAGGGGGCCGCCTGAGGCAAGGGACGCAAGGCGTTGCGGCGAGCACGGCCGTCCCGTCCACGGCCCGGGCAGGCTGTGGCCGTGGCCGAGA
>JAFDWG010000151.1 GCA_018268605.1 Actinomycetota bacterium
GTCGCACTTCCTCCGCACCTCTCATACCCCGGCCGTCTCGGCCACGGCCACAGCCCGCCCGGGCCGTGGACGGGACGGCCGTGCTCGCCGCACGCCCTTGCGTCCCTTTCCCCGGGTGCCGGCCCGGCGCCTACAGGCTTCCGCAGACCCAGGCGCTCGAGCCGGAGTCGGCCCAGATTTCGGCGGCGATGCGGTCTTGTTCGGCTTTGGGGGCGTTCTGGGGTTCGCCTTGGCCGCCGTACAGTTCCCAGGTCGAGGGGAGGATCTGGTAGGCGCCGCCGGCGCCACTCGACGGGTTGATGGCGCTGTAGTTGCCGCCCGACTCGCACATCACGATGTAGGTGGGGATCGAGTAGGGGCCACCGAGCCAGCGGCCGACTTCTTCTTCGGCCGAGGCGTTGGCTTCTTCTTCGGATTCTTCGGCTTCGCGGCGCTCGCGCGCTTCCTCGGCGCGGATCTTCTTGATTTCGGACACCCAGGATTCGATGTCGCCTTTGAGCCGGGACAGCGAGGCTTCGCGGGCGCCGCTGATTTCGGCGAGGTGGGCCGCCGAGGCAGCCGCCGCTTCGCGCACCGACGCGATTTCCGCGCGCGCCGCGTTCACGCGTTCGTCGTAGGCGACCGCCTTACGCCGCGCGGCCGCCACCACCGTCACCTCGTGGCGCACTTCGTCGCGCGTTTCGCCGACCCGCCGGGCCAGCGCCGCGTCGGCCTGGTTGATCGCCCGCAGGTAGGTGTCGCGGGTGACGAGTTCTTCGTAGTCGCCGTCGCCGAAGATCAGGTCCGACGTTTCCGGCACGCCGCTCTCGTAGATGTCGACGACCCGCCGCGCGAGCTCCGCGTGCGACCGCCGCAGGCGCGCCTTCTCGACTTCCAGCTCGTGCCGCGTCTGCGCGACTTCTTCGCTCAGCTTCGCCTCGCGCGCTTCGCCTTCGGCGAGCAACCCCGCGAGCTTTTCCTCGTGCCGTTCGGCCTGCGCCGCTTCGGCTTCGGCGCCCGCCAGTTCGGCCTGGGACGCCTGCAGCTCACCCGCCAGCGCGCTCGCTTCTTCGCGCCCGGCGCTGAGCCGCGCTTCGATCTTTCCGCGGTCGGCGGCGAGCGCTCCCGGAGCCAGCGTCAGGACGAGCGCCACCAAGGCGCCCAGCATCGCCCCGGCGCAGACCAGGGCGAACAGATCCGATCTGATCCGCGAAACCGCCAAAGCGGCATCGAGGCTACTGAGCCGACCCCATTTTCCCTGCTAGTTGACGATAAAGCGCAAGAGATGTTGCGAGCGGGACCGGGCCTCAGCCCTGGTCCCGCTCGCGCAGCTGGTGCGCCAGGCGCGACTGCAGCGACCAGATCTCGATGAATCCGGGCGACGCGGTCTGGGAGAACAGCTCTTCCCCGGACTCCGAGAAGCTCGCGAGCTGGGCGTCGTAGACGGCGTTCGGCGACGAACGCGTCACGACCCGCACGCTGCCTTTGTAGAGCCGCAGGCCGATCTCCCCCGTCACCCGCGCGTTGACCGCACTCATGTAGGCGTCGAGGTCTTCGCGCAGTGGCTCCCACCAGAGGCCCGAGTAGACGAGGTAGCCCCACTTCTGGTCCATCTCCGGCTTGAACTGGTTCTGGTGGATCGTGCCGACCAGCCTCTCGAGCTCCTCGTGCGCGGTCAGGACGAGCGCCGCCGCCGGGACCTCGTAGATGTCGCGCACCTTGAGGCCGACGATCCGGTCCTCGATGTGATCCACGATCCCGCAGCCGTGCCTCATCCCCAGGTCCGCCGCCCTTTCGAGCAGGTCGACCAGGCCGAGGCGCTCGCCGTCGATCGCCACCGGCAGCCCCGCCTCGAAGCCGATCGTCACGACCTGCGCCTCGTCCGGCGCCTCCTCGGGACGGGTGACCAACTGGAAGACGTCGTCCTCGGGGGCATGGTCCAGGTCCTCGATCCAGCGTCCCTCCGACGAGCGTCCCCAGAGGTTGTCGTCGATCGAGTACGGCGCCACCTCGGTGCCGCCCTTGACCGGGATGCCGTTGTCGCGGGCGTAGGCGATCTCCTCGTCGCGCCCCATCGCCCAGGACCGGACCGGCGCGATCGTCTTCAGCTCCGGCGCCAGCGTCGCCACCGTCGCCTCGATCCGGACTTGGTCGTTGCCTTTGCCGGTACAGCCGTGGGCGATGGTGTCGCAGTTCGATTTCCGTGCGTACTCGACCGCCAGCTGGGCGATCAGCGGCCGTCCCAGCGCGGTGAAGAGCGGGTAGCCGTTGCCGTAGTTTGCGTTCGCGCGGATCGCGGGCGCGAGGAACTCGGCCGCGAACTGCTCACGGGCGTCGACCACGTGGCACTCGACCGCACCGAGGCGCTTGGCCTTGTCTTCGATCACCCCATAGTCCTCCCCCGGCTGCCCGAGATTGACCGTCAGGGTCACCACTTCCGCGTCGTAGGAGTCCTGGATCCACTTCAGCATCACGCTGGTGTCAAGACCACCCGAATAGAGAAGGAGGACCCGGTCCACCCGGGCCGGGTCCGCCTCGTAACTTGCCGTGGGACGCTGCTGCGTCGGATCAGCGCCCGTCATTCAGCTTCCACTCCGCCGCCTTCTTCTTCGAAGAATTCTTCTTCCGGTGCTTCTTCAATTTCGCCGCCTTCTTCTTCCGGGACGCCTTCGAATTCTTCGCCTTCGAGGCCGCCGGTTTCTTCGCCTTCCAGCGATTCTTCACCTTCGAGGCCTTCTTCGCCTTCTTCGGTGCCTTCTTCCCCTTCTTCACCTTCGCCTTCGGTGCCTTTTTCAGGGGTTTTCGCCGGGATTTCTTCGGTGATCGTCCGCGTCTGGGTGACGGTCTTGGTCCCACCACCGCCGCAGGAGGCGATCAGGCCGATCAGCAGGCCGAAGATGACCACGCCCATGATCAGGACCACCAGGCGCAGGTTGCCTTTCGGCTGTTGAGGTGGGCGACGGCGGCGCGGCGGCTCGTCGTCGTAGCTCATGAGTCGGGTCGGATCCTCGTTCATTCCATACCTGTACGCCGGCGGGACGTCAGTCCCTCCCTCGCCGTAGGCCCAATTATCCGGGTTCGGGACCGAGGATGGCGTCGAGGATCGCGCCGGTGTCTTTGATCGCGAAGCCGTTGCGAAGTCGTTCCTCGATCTCGAGGCGGCTGGAACCCGAGACGGCCATCTGCGTCGCCAGCAACCGGGCGCCCGCGGGCGTCGGCTTCTCCTCCGGGGTGCCGTTGAAGCCCGGCTCGCCGGCCTCCGGGTGGTCCCCCTCGCGGGAGGCGACGATGCTCAGCGCCGGACCCTCCGGCCTAGGAGCCTCGAAATCGTCGTCGCGGTCGAAAGCGCGCCGCCCCATCGGCGTCGGGCCGCCGGGCGGCTCGGCGCCGCCCAACTCGGCTTTGGCCTGGGCCAGCGCCCGCTGGAGCGCCTCGGACTGACGCCGCAGCGCCTCCGCCTGCGCGGAGATCTCATCGGTCAGCTCGGCCAGGCCGGCCAGCCGGTCGGCGACGATCCGGTCGGCCTCCTCGCGCGCGTCGATCAGCCGCGAGCGCGCTTCCTCCTCGGCTTCGTCGATCACCTTCCGCGCCGCCTTCTCGGCCTCGCCGACGATCTCGGCCAGGCGGGCCGCGGTCGAATCTTCGATCTCCCGCCTGCGGTTGGTCCGGTCGGAGCTCACGAGGCCCCAAAGCCTAAGAGGGAATCGCCGATGAGTCCAACCGCCCGGTCGATCTGCCCCTTTTCGACCACCAGCGGCGGCAGCAGCCGGATGGTCCCCGGGGCGGGGATGTTGACGACCAATCCGCGCTCCAGCAGGTCCGCGCCGAGCGTCGCCGCGTCGATTCCCTCGTCGAGGGCGACGCCGACCATCAGCCCGCGCCCGCGGGTCCCGGCAACGCCCGGCAGCTCCTCCAGCCCGGCCCGCAGCCGGGCGCCCATCTCTCGCACCGAGCGCAACAGGGCCGGGTCGTCGACCGCGTCGAGGACCGCCAGCGCGGCGCGCGTGGCGATCGGTCCGGCGGCGAAGGTCGAGCCGTGGTCGCCGGGCTGCAGAGCGTCGGCAGCCGCCGGGCCGGTGATGCAGGCGCCGATCGGCATCCCGTTGCCGAGTGCCTTGGCGCTGGTGATGACGTCGGGACGCACGGGCGTCTGCTCGTAGGCCCAGAGCGAGCCGGTCCGCCCGACACCGGTCTGGATCTCGTCGAAGATCAGGAGCGCGCCGACCGCGTCGCAGGCCTCGCGGGCGGCGAGGAGCGCCTCCTCGGTGGTAGGCCAGACGCCGGACTCGCCCTGGATCGGCTCGATCAGCACCGCCGCGGTGTTCGGCCCGACCGCGGCGCGGAGCGCCTCGGCGTCGTTGTCGGGGACCGAGCGGAACCCGGGTAGGTAGGGACCGAGCGCCTCGTTGCGCGCCAGCTTCGGCGTCGCCGAGAGGGCGCCGTAGGTCCGGCCGTGGAACTCGCCTTCGAAGCTGACGATCTCCGGCGCCGCGATCCCGCGCCCGTGGGCATGCTTGCGCGCGACCTTGATCGCGGCTTCGTTGGCCTCGGTCCCGGAGTTGCAGAAGAAGACCCGGCCGCCGAGGCTCGAGTCGGAGAGGCGCTTCGCCAGCTTGGCCATCGGCTCCGTGTAGAAGAGGTTCGAGACGTGCATCAGCTGCCCCGCCTGCTCGGTCACCGCCTCGACCACGGCCGGGTGGCAGTGGCCGAGCGAGCAGACCGAGATGCCGGCGAGGAAGTCGAGGTACTCCTTGCCGTCGGCGTCGTAGAGGTGGACCCCCTCGCCGCGGACGAAATCGACCGCGCCGCGCTTGTAGGTGCGCATCAGGTAGCGCTCCTCGAGCTCCCGCGTCTCGGCCAGGCCCATCGTCCCTCCCTCCGTGGCGCTCACGGCACCACCATCGTGCCGATTCCGGCGTCGGTGAAAAGCTCCAGCAGCAGACTGTGGGGGACGCGGCCATCGATGATGTGGGCAGACTGGGCGCCGCCGTTGACAGCGTCGACGCAGGCCTGCAGCTTCGGCCGCATGCCGCCGGAGAGGCCGGGCAGCGCCTCTTCGACCTCACTCACCGCGGCGCGGGAGATCAGCGAGCTCTCGTCGTCGGCGTCGGCGCGCCAGCCCTCGACGTCGGTGAGGAAGATCGCCTTCGTCGCCCCCAGGGCCGCCGCCACCTTGCCCGCCGCCTCGTCGGCGTTGACGTTGTAGGACTGGCCGCCGGCGTCAGACGCGGCCGAGGCGATGACCGGGATGTAGTCAGCGGCGATGTGGTTGAGGACGTCGACGTCGACCCGCTGGATCTCGCCGACGAAGCCGACATGCTCGGCGTTCGGCGCCGGCAGCACCTCGAAGAGCGTCCCGTCCTCGCCGGAGAGGCCGACGGCGGGCGAGCCGTGCCGGTTCAGCCGCTGGACGATTTCGGAGTTCAGTTTCCCGACCAACACCATCTTGGCGATCTCCACGGTGTCGCTGTCGGACACGCGCAGGCCCTCGTGGAACTTCACCTCGAGCCCGAGTTTGTCCATGTAGCGGGTGATCTCGGGGCCGCCGCCGTGGACGACGATCGGG
>JAFDWG010000152.1 GCA_018268605.1 Actinomycetota bacterium
GTCCAGGAGATCGCCTATGCCCTCTCCACCGCGATCGCCGTGCTCGACGAGGTGAAAGCCCGCGGCCAGGTCGCCGACGAGGACTTCCCCAAGGTCTTCGGTCGCATCTCCTTTTTCGTCAACGCCGGCATCCGGGTGATCGAGGAGATCGCCAAGCTCCGCACGATGGGCGCGCTCTGGGAGCAGCTCGGCCGGGAGCGCTACGGCGTCACCGACCCGAAGATGCTCCGCTTCCGCTACGGCGTCCAGGTCAACAGCCTGGGACTGACCGAGGCCCAGCCGGAGAACAACATCCAGCGGATCGTGCTCGAGGCGCTGGCGGTGACGATGAGCCGCGACGCGCGGGCGCGCGCCCTGCAGCTGCCCGCCTGGAACGAGGCGATGGGCCTCCCCCGCCCCTGGGACCAACAGTGGTCCCTGCGGATCCAGCAGGTGCTGGCCAACGAGACCGACCTGCTCGAGTACCCCGACATCTTCGAGGGCTCGGTGGTGATGGACGGCCTGGTCGAGGAGCTCTCCGCCGGGGCGCTCGAGGAGATGAAGGTGGTCGAAGAGCGCGGCGGAGCGATCAAGGCGGTCCCTTACATGAAATCCCGCCTGGTCGAGTCCCACCGCGAGCGAGTCGCCCGAATCGAGAGCGGCGAGCAGAAGGTGATCGGCCAGAACAGCTTCAAGGAGTCGGCCGAGTCCCCGCTCACCGCGGGCGCCGATGGCGGCATCATGACCCCGGACCCCGAGGTCGAACGCGAGCTGATCGAGGCGCTCGAGCGGTGGAAGGGCAGCCGCGACCAGGCCGCGGTCGACGCGGCCCTGGCCGAACTCGCCAAGGTCGCCTCCGACGACGGCCAGAACATCATGCCGGCGACGATCGCCGCCGCCAAGGCGGGGGCGACGACCGGCGAGTGGGCGCAGACGATGCGCGAGGTCTTCGGCGCCTACCGCGGCCCGACCGGCGTCGACGGTGCCGCCCCGCCCAGCAACAAAGCCCAGCTCGAGGCGATCCGCCAACAGGTCGAGGCCACTTCCGAGCGGATCGGCCACCGGATCAAGATCCTCGTCGGCAAGCCCGGCCTCGACGGCCACTCCAACGGCGCCGAGCAGATCGCCCTGCGGGCCAAAGACGTCGGCATGGAGGTCATCTACCAAGGCATCCGCCTGACCCCGGCGGAGATCGCCACCTCGGCCCTCCAGGAGGACGTCGACGTGGTCGGCCTCTCGATCCTCTCCGGCTCCCACCTCGAGCTGATCCCCGAGGTCGTCCGCCTCCTCCAGGAGGAGGGCCTCGAGATCCCGGTCGTGGTCGGCGGCATCATTCCCGTCGCCGACGCCGAGCGCCTACGGGCGGCCGGGGTCGCCGGCGTCTACACGCCGAAGGACTTCGACATCAACCAGATCATGGCCGAGATCGTCGAGCTGGTCGGCGACCGGGCGGGAGCCGGCGCGGCGGCCTGACGGTGGCGGCTTGCGGCCCGCCGACCAGAGGCGGACGGCCAGCACCCCGAAGCCCCAAGCCCCGGTGACGGCGAGGGCGCCGAGGACGTCGCTGGGGAAGTGCCACTCGAGCACAAGCACCGATACGCCGACCAGGAAGAGGTAGGTGGTGCCCGCCCAGGCGGCGACGCGCCGGCGACCGGGGTCGGCGGCCCAGATGAGCGCGAGGACCATCGAGGCGGCACCGGTAACGTGGCCGCTCGGGAAGGTGGTCAGGTCAGGCACGTGGGCGAGGAACGGCTCGGCGCGGTCGTGGGCGAAGACGTGCTTGAGGATCTGGGTGGTCAGGTTGGCGCCCCCGACCACCACGACCCCCGCCAGGGCGTCGGCCGGTCGCCTCCGGACGAACGCGTAGGCGCAACCGAGGCTGACGACGATGAGCAAGGGCACCGGCTCGGCGAAGAAGGTGATCGCGCGAGCCACGTGTCCGTAGACCGTGTACTGGTAGGAGGTCGGCGTGGTGTACTCGAGCGAGGAGAGCCAGTCGAAGACATGCGCTTCGGCCAGTCGGAGCGGGACGACGTAGTACGCGCAGACCGCAAGGATGGGGATCGCCAAAGCGAAGCAAAGGGCCGCGAGGGCGGCGGATCGGGGGGTTCGCGGCACATCCAGACGGTAGCGATCCGTTGGTTGGTGCCCGCGCCCGCGGTCCAGGCAGCGCGCCCGCCACAATGATGGAATGAACGACATGAACGGAGAACGGGCGGCCTGGCTCCGCTGCTACCGGTGCTGGTCGCAGGATCTCGAGATCCAGATCCACTACGACGCGATCCGTCGCGTCGACCCGGAGACCGGCGCGCTCGCCGAAGGCGTCGATGAGGTGCAGGAATCGGTCGTCCAATGCCTGGCCTGCATGCACGACCAGCCGCACCTGACCTTCGAGGAAGACCGCGTGGTGCCGGTCGACGACCGCTGGCCGAGGATGGTCGCCGGCACCCCCTGGGTCGCCTCCTGCACCGTGACGATCCCGGCCGACCGGGTCGAGAGCTGCTCCGGGCCCGAAGCCGCCGAGTTCCTCACCTATGGCGCCTTCGGCGACGCCGGCGTCCGCGAGTTCTTCACCCACGTCCGCTTCCACAAGCACGACGAGGAGCAGATCGTCGTCCACCTCCTGGTCGAGCTCTACGCCCGCTCGGCCCAGGAGGCCACCGAAGTGCTCGAGGAGGCGGCGGAGGGCATCCTCGAGATCACCTCACTGGCCGAGGAGTCCCGGCCGCCGGCGCACGCCTCCGGCGAGGCGCATTAGCGCTAGCGTTGCCCGCCCGTGTGCGGCGTCGCAGCCATATTTGACCCGCGCGGCCCGCTCTCGGGTGAGGCCGCCGCGTCGATCTGCGCCGCCTTGCGCCACCGCGGGCCCGACGGCGAGTCGGTGTCCACCTACGGACCGACGACCCTGATCCACACCCGCCTCGCGATCATCGACCTGGCGGGGGGCGATCAGCCGCTCCACTCCGAGGACGGCACCTGTCACCTGGTCGCCAACGGCGAGATCTACAACCACCTCGAGCTGCGCGCCGAGCTGGAGGCCGCCGGACACACCTTCGCAACTCATTCCGACTGCGAGGTGATCGTCCACGCCTACGAGGAGTGGGGGCCCGATTCGGTCAGGCGTCTCAACGGAATCTTCGGCTTTGCGCTCTGGGACGAGCGGAAGGAAACGCTCCTCGCCGCCCGAGACCCGTTCGGCGTGAAGCCCCTCTACTGGTTCGAGCGGAACGGCAAGGTCGGCATCGCCTCCGAGGTCGGTGCCTTCCTGGCAGCCGATCTGATCGAGGCCGCGGTCGACGAGATCTCGCTCGAGCATTTCCTCGCCTGGCGTTTCACGCCCTCGCCGCGGACGATGTTCAAGGGCGTCTCGCGCCTTCCGGCGGCGTCCCTGCTCGTGTCGGGACCCGAGGGAGTCGGGGTGCGCTCCTACCGGACCGCCCCCGGGCCGAAACTCGACGGCGGGCCGGACCAGCTGGCCGAAGAGCTCGCGTCGCGGTTCGAAGACGCCGTCGACAGGCAGATGATGTCTGACGTCCCCTACGGCGCCTTCCTCAGCGGTGGCCTCGACTCGACCGCGATCGTCCAGGCGATGAAGCGCAAGGCGCAAGAGCCACCGCTCACTTTCACGATCGGATTTCCTGGCGCCGGGGCCGAGCTCGACGAGCGCTCGGCCGCGGCCCAGACGGCTGAGGCAATCGGCACCCGCCACCACGCGACCGCGATGGAGCAGAACGATTTCACCGCCGAACTCGACGCCTGCGTGCGGCATCTCGAGGAACCCACCGGCGCCGCCTCGGCGCCCGCGGCCTTCCAACTCAGCCGCTTCGCCGCCGAATCGGTGAAAGTCGTCCTCTCCGGCCAGGGCGCCGACGAGCCACTCGGCGGTTACGAGCGCCACCAGGCGGGCGCGATGCTGGGCTTGATCGCCCGCATCCCGACCGCTCTGGCACGTCCGATCGTCGCCGCCGCCGAGACTGTGCCACGCAACGAGCGACTGAAGCGGGCGACCCGACTGCTCGGCCCCGACGACGACCTCGACCGGGTCCTGCAGATCTTCGAGATCGCCGATGCCGACACCCGGAGCAGCCTCACCGGTGGACCCGCGGAGACGGCCGCCGAGGAACGACGGATCCTCGCGGCCGAGATCCTCGGCGACCTCCCTGCTACGCGGGACGCGTTGGCACAGGTCCTTTATCTCGACACCCACATGTTCCTCCCCGACAGCCTGCTTCTCTACGGAGACAAGACCTCGATGGCGGCAAGCCTCGAGCAACGCGTCCCCTTTCTCGATCTCGAGTTGATGCGGTTCATCGAGAGGATTCCGGCGCGCACCCGGGTGCGGGGCCTGAAGCGGAAGTGGCTCTACCGCAAGGCACTGGCAGGGCGCCTGGTCCCGCAGTCGGTGATGGATCGGCGCAAGCACCCGTTCGCGACTCCCTACGACGGCTGGCTCCGCAGCTCGCTCGGCGATGAGCTCGACCGGCTCTACGCCCCCTCAAGCCCGATAGCCGAGCACGTCGACGCCGCGGCGGTCCACCGGCTGACCGACGAGCACCGCCGCGGTCGCGCCGACCACAAGCGCATCCTTTACTGCCTGCTCGAGTTCGCCTACTGGTATCGGGCCTTCATCGAAAAGGCTCCCGCCGACTAGGTGGCCGTGGCGCGGCCTCCGACGCCGACGCACCGCTCGACGAACGCCGCCAACTCGGCCCCGACGGCAGACCATGAATCCGCCCGCGGCGGCGCCAGGTCATCGGCGGTCCAGGGATGCGCGACGTGCGCGGCGACCTTCGCCGCCGCCTCAGGGTCACCGGGGGCGACGGCGAGCCAGGCGACGTGAGCGCGGGCGAAGTCGTTGAGCGCGTCGTCGCGAGCGGTATCGGTGACGGCGATCCTGGGGATCGGCAGGGTCAGGTACTGGATCGCCTTGCTCGGCAGCAATTCGCCGAGCTCGTTGCCGAGGACGACCGCCGCATCGAACTCGCTCGCGCGACCGACGACCTCGGCCCAGGGGATGGCGGCGTGGTTTCTGACCTCGATTCCGGCAGGCACGTCGGCCAACATCCCCTCGGGATCGGCGCCGAACTGGTCAAACCGGATCGTGTCCCACGGGCCGTCGTCCTTGAGCCGGCGGAGCAACGGCACGATGTCGAGCCGCGCCGCGTAGATGACGCCGAGATGGACGAGTCGCAGCACTTTCGGCTCGGGCTCCGATCGTGCGGCCGCGACACCCGCTTCCCCGGGCGCCTCGTAACCGTTAGGGCGGGCAATGATCGGAAGCTCCGGGTACTTCGCCTGCATCCGGGTCGCCTGCTGAGGCGTGGTCAGGATCGCGCCGGAGGCACCTTCCCAGATCGGTTTCTCGGCCCGCATCCCACGCCGCGCCGCGATCGTCTTCTCCAACTCCGCCAGGCCGACGGTCCAGGGATCGCCGGCGTCGATCACGTAAGGGATGCCGGCGAGGCGCAGCCGGGGT
>JAFDWG010000153.1 GCA_018268605.1 Actinomycetota bacterium
AACCTGCCGCGCACATAGGTCGGTGTTGTGCAACACGCACGGAAGCGTGGACTTCGTGGCATCTCCCGCACGTCTCCCGGGACGGCGTCGCACTTCCTCGACGCCTTCCATAGCCCGGCCGTCCCGGCCACGGCCACAGCCAGCCAGGGCCGTGGCCGAGACGGCCGTACTGGCCGTCAGCCCGTGCGTCCCTTCCCGTCCCTCACCACCCCCTGCGTCATTCCCGACCCTTGGGGTAGACAATTCTCGTGAACGAATGGGACCTCATCTGGCGGCTCGGGCTGGCGCTCGTGCTCTCGGCTGCGATCGGGCTCGACCGGGAGCTGCGGCAGAAAAGCGCCGGCCTGCGGACCTACACCCTGGTCGGGCTCGGGTCGGCGCTCTTCATGCTGATCTCCAAGTACGGGTTCTTCGATGTGGCGGGGCCTGGTGTGTCCCTCGATCCCTCGCGGGTCGCGGCGCAGATCGTCTCCGGGATCGGCTTCATCGGCGCCGGGCTGATCTTCGTGCGCCGGGACGCGGTGCGGGGGCTGACCACGGCCGCGGGTGTGTGGTTGGTCGCCGCTGTCGGAGCGGCCGCGGGGGCCTCGATGACCGTGGTCGCGATCGCGGGCACGGTCGCCTACTTCGTCACCGTCCACGTCCTCGCGCCGCTGTCGCAGCGACTTCCCTCCTCGCCCTACGCGCCCTCGGCGGTGTGTGTCATCTACGAGGACGGGCGCGGCATCTTGCGCAAGGTCCTCGCGACCTGCACCTCCCGAGACTTCAAGGTCGCCGACGTGAGCGTCAGGCGCGGCGAAAGCCAAGCGGCCGGCCGAGAGGTCGCCGTCTCGCTCGAGGTGCATGGTCGTGGCGCGCTCACCGCCCTCGCCGCCGACCTCAACGAGATCGACGGTGTACACGCCGTCCACGCGGGCGACGTCAACGAGATCTTCGAGTAGCGGCTGAGACCCGGTCTCCTCGATTGGGAGCCGACCTTTACTTGTTCTTTCACCCGGGACCTGTATAAGTCCGCGACCGGCTGCCCCTTGGTCGGTGACCGACAACCGACACGAGGGCAGAGGAGCAAACGTGCTCGATTCTCCGCAGGACGCCGGTAACAGCAAGGCTCCCGTCTACTGGCGCGAGCACGTCGCCGAATTCGAGAAGCCCTCGTGGCCCAAGGCGATGGCCGACCTTGCGCTATCGCTCGGCGCCTACGTCGTCTGCATGGTGGCGATGTACCTGCTGGTCGACGACCACCCCTGGATCGTCGCGGTGCTCACGCTGCCGACCGCCGGCTTCCTGCTGCGCACCTTCATCGTCTTCCACGACTGCGGCCACGGCTCGTTCACGCCGAGCGCCCGCGCCAACCTCTGGATCGGCCGCGTCACCGCGCTGATGGTCTGGCAGCCCTACGCCAACTGGCGCCACAACCATGCCGTCCACCACGGCACCGCCGGGGACCTCGACCGCCGCGGCCAGGGCGACGTCGAGACGATCACCGTCGCCGAGTACGAGGCGCGCTCCTTCAAGGGACGCCTCGCCTACCGGCTCTTCCGCAGCCCTGCGGTCCTCTTCACCATCG
Organism: Actinomycetota bacterium; assembly: GCA_018268605.1. Lineage (GTDB taxonomy): Bacteria > Actinomycetota > Thermoleophilia > Solirubrobacterales > 70-9 > VAYN01. The sequence continues at coordinate 1,568 of JAFDWG010000153.1, forward strand.
GCCCGCTCTGGTCGCTGATGATCGGCCCCCGCTTCTGGACCAAGGAGATGCGCCCGCGCCAGGTCCACAGCGTCTGGCTCACCAACGTCGCCTTCGCGCTCTTCATCGGCGCGACGATCGCGGTCGTCGGCCCGCTCGACTTCCTGATCGTCCAGCTGCCCGCCGCGATGGTCGCCGGGATGGGCGGGGTCTTCCTCTTCTACGTCCAGCACCAGTTCGAGGACGCCTACTGGGAGACGGGCGAGAAGTGGGACTACGCCGACGCGGCGCTGAAGGGCAGCTCCTTCCTGAAGCTGAACCCGGTGATGCGCTTCTTCAGTGGCAACATCGGCCTCCACCACGTCCACCACCTGAGCGCCAAGATCCCCAACTACAACCTGCAGCGCGCCCACGACGAGAGCCCGATCTTCGCCGACGTCCCGGTCCTCACCTTCGGCGACGGCGTCCGCTCCCTGCGCCTGAAGCTGATCGACCCCGACGCGGGCCGCCTGGTCACCTTCCGGGAGGCGGGTTTCGGCTGGTCGACCAGCTCGCGGCGACTCGCTCTGGAGCGCGGCTGAGCCACGCTTCGACGATCGCTTCCTCGAGATCCTTCCGGGGAATCCGGTCGAGCAGGACGAGGACGCTCAGGTGGCCGTCGAAGTGCGGCGTCGTGAAGTAGATCTCCGGTTCGCTTCCCAGCAGCGCCTGCTTCGCCTCTTCGTCGGGGACGCACACGCCGAGGATCGCCGTGTCGGCGGGTGGCGCCGCGTCGCCGAGCTGCTCGATCTCCGTCGTCCGGAGCGGCCGTTCCCAGACGAACAGCTTCTTCCGCACCTTCCAGCCGCGGTTGCCGTAGGTCGGTTCCTCGGCCACCTCCGGGAGGGCGAGGGCGATCTCCTCGACGTCCTCCCAGGTGGCCATCAGGCGTTCGCCGCTTCCTTCGCCTTCTTCTTCTCCGCCAAGGCCTTTTCTTCCAACTCGGCCATCCGCCGGGCGCGGTCGATCGCCGCGGTCAGGGCCTCGATGTCGTAGACGCCCTGGTGGCGACGGCCGTTGATGAAGAACGTCGGCGTGCCGGAGACGCCGGAGGAGTCCGCGCTCTGCACGTCCTCGGCGACTCGCTCCAGGTAGGCCCTCTTTCGCACCTCTTCTTCGAGGCGGTCGGCATCGAGTTCGAGCTCGTCGGCATAACGGTGCACGTCGTCGAGGTCGAGCTCTCCCTGGTGTGCCATCAGCGTGTCGTGCATCTGCCAGAAGGCGCCCTGGGCCGCCGCCGCCTCGCTCGCCTCGGCGGCGAGCTGCGCGTGCGGGTGGACGTCCTGCAACGGCAGGTGGCGGAAGACGTAGCGGAGGCCGCCGCCGTGGTGCATGTCGAGCAGCTCGCGGATGGTCGGCTCGGCGCGGCCGCAGTAGGGACACTCGAAGTCCGCGTACTCGACCAACGTGACGGCGCCGTTCGGGTCGCCGCGGATGTGGTCGCGCTCGGGGTCGACGTCCTCGTCCAGGTCGATGATCGATTCGGCCGTGCGCCGCAGCTGTTCGAGCCGGCGCGACTGCGGGATCAGCTTGCGGGTGCCATGGAAGACGGCGAAGGCGACCACCGGCGAGATCACGCAGGCGACAAGCACGCCGATCTTCGCCTGGTCGAGGTCGGGCCCGGTGAAGGCGAGGCTGGCGATCAGGAAGGAGACGGTGAAGCCGACGCCCGCCGCGGTGCCGGTGCCGAGGAGGCCGGGGAAGGTGATCGTCAGCTTGCCGCCGCCGAGCATCTTGCGTACCGGCGCCCGCGTCGCCAGCCAAGGCAGGAGCCAGATGCCGAGCGGCTTGCCGACCACGTAGCCGGCGATGATGCCGATCGTGATCGGCGAGGAGACCGCTTCGGAGACGAGGTCCCCGGTGATGTGGATGCCGGCGTTGGCGAGCGCGAAGAGCGGCACGATCACGTAGCTCGTCCACGGGTGGAGCGCGTACTGGAGACGCTCGTTCGGCGAGATCGCCTGGGTCAGGCTGCGCCGCGCCTCGACCGCGCCACCCGCCGTCGGCTGCTCACGGAACTCGCGGGTGAGGTCGGTGGCGCGCTCGAGCTCATGCCGCGAGGGCGGGTAGGCGCTGGTGACCAGCCCGATCGCGAGGCCCGCGATCACCGGGTCGATCCCCGACTCGTACATCGCCACCCAGATCCCGAGGCCGACGAGGACGGCGATCGGGCCACGCATCGTGGGCAGGAAGCGCAGCAGTCCGAGGATCGCGAAGAGCCCGACGGCGACCAGGAGCGCGGCGAGGTCGATCGAGTCGGTGTAGGCGATGACGATGATCGCCAGCGCGGCGAGGTCGTCGAAGACGACGAGGGTGAGGAGGAAGACCCGCAGGCGGGTGGAGCCGGTCGGCGCGACCAGGGCGAGGACGCCGAGTGCCAACGCCGTGTCGGTCGACATCGCCACGCCCCAGCCGCCGCCGCCCGAGCCGCCCGCGTTGAAGAGCAGGTAGATGCCGACCGCGCCGCCGATCCCGCCGAGCGCCGCCAGCGCCGGGTACCAGAGCCGGTTGTGCTCGCGGAGCTCGCCGAGGTCGATCTCCCGCTTGGCCTCCAGTCCCACGACAAGGAAGAAGAGCGCCATCAGCCCCTGGTTCACCCACTCCTGCAGGGTGTTGGAGATACCGTGCGAGCCGACCTGGATCGAGAGGTGCGTCTCCCACAGTTCGTCGTAGCTGCCGATCGAGACGTTCGCCCAGATCAGCGCGGCGAGGACCGCGCCGACCAGGACCAGCGCCGAGCCGGTCTCGGTGCCGAGGAAGTCGCGCACCGGCGTCGCCAGGTTGCGCGCCCAGGCGGTGCGCTGGCCGTTCGGGCTCGTGAATTGAGTGGAGTCCGGAGTGGACATAGACAGCCGAAGTATGTTCGGCGGGTGAAGTTGACGATCTCCGACCCCGGCCATTTCGCTCTGAAGAACGCGATCCGGGCCGCGATCGTGGTCCCCGCTGCGTTCGCCATCGGGCTCAAGGTGTTCGAACTTCCGCAGATGGCGCTCTTCGGCGCCTTCGGCTCGGTCGGCCTGCTGATCTTCGTCGACTTCGGCGGCACCAGGCGGGAGCGCTTCCTCGCCTACCTTGCGACGCTCCTGGCCGGCACGCTGACGATCTCGCTCGGCACGCTCTGTTCCCAGGCCACCTGGCCGGCGGTAGTGGTGATGCTGCTGGTCGGCTTCGCGATCCTCTTCTCCGGGGTGATCGACGGCTACGTCGCCGCCGCTTCCCTGGTCCTGATCCTCACCTTCGTGATCGCCGCGATGGTCCAGGCCGATCCCGGCGAAATCCCCGACCGGCTGGCGGGGTGGGGGGTCGCCGGGGTCCTGTCTCTGACCGCGATCTTCGGCCTCTGGCCGAGCCGCCCGCCAGACCGGCTGCGGCACGGCGGCGCGGCGGCGCTCGACAAGCTGGCGGCGCTGCTGGAGGGGATGGCGGCGACGCTGGCACCCGAGCTGTCGACGCCCGCGGAAGAGGAGCGGCTGGGGCGGCTCTCCGCCGAGGCCAACGAAGCGACCGTTGCCGCGCGCAACGCCTACGTCTCCCTGCCGCACCGCCCGAGCGGCGTCGGCGCCCGCACCGCGGCCTTCGGCCGGTTGGTCGACGACATCGACTGGTTCGACGGGCTGACCCGCGAGCAGCCCGCGCCGGGCTGGGTCAGCGAGGGCTTCGCGACCGAGCGGGCGGCGGTCGAAGCGCGGGTGCCCGCGGCGCTCCGGCGCGCCGCCGAGCGCCTCCGCGAGAACGATCCCGGCGACGACGGGGCCGAGCTGGAGGACCTCTCGCGGGCGCACCGGGCGATCGGCCGCGGCTTCCTCGCGGGGATCGCCGCGCACCGTCCCGAGGATGACGC
>JAFDWG010000154.1 GCA_018268605.1 Actinomycetota bacterium
GACCTGACATCCGGATGTCCCTCGTCGTTCTTGAGATGAACGGCTCACCAGTCCTGGGCGATCTCAATCGAAGGAGGAAGTCATGGCTGAAGAAATCGTCGAGATGTGGGTGTTCGGCGTCGACTCGGGGATCGGGTCCGATCCGACCCAGGGGGTCGACGTGACAGGCTTCGGCGTCGAGGCCCTGGACGGCAGCATCGGCAAGGTCGACGAGGCGACCTACGAACAGGACGCGCATGGACTCGTCGTCGACACCGGACCTTGGATCTTCGGGAAGAAGGTCGTCCTGCCGGGCGGCGTCGTCCAGCGCGTGGATGCGGACGAGGAAAAGGTCTACGTCTCCAGGACCAAGGACCAGATCAAGGACTCCCCCAGGTTCGGCGAAACCGACCTGGACGACAACGGCCGCGCTCAGATGGGGAACTACTACGGTCCCAACGGGCCGGGCAAAGCCGGTTACTGAGCGATCCGAACGTGGCGACGACCTCGAAGCGGGCCGAGGTCGTCGCCTCCCGCCGCGCGGCTTCACTGCCCGGTCACAAGATGAGAACCGTCTGCGACCTAGCCTCGCCGGGTCAGTGTCTCCCCCGAAAGGAACCAGATGAAGCGTGCAGTTCTCGCCCTGGCCTCCCTCGCGGCGCTCGTGGTCCTCGCGGCCCCGCTCGCCCTCGCGCAGGGAAAGCCGGCGCAGACCGGACCCCCCCTCGATGCCGCCAAGCCGGTGACCTACGCGGTCATCGGCGATACGCCTTACGGGGCGGCGCAGATCGCGAACTTCCCGAACGACGTGGCGGAGATCAACGCCGATCCGCAGGTCAGCCTCGTCCTCCACCTCGGCGACATCAAGAACGGCAGCACCCAGTGCTCGACCGAATACTTCGAACTCATCCACCAGGATTTCGAAGGCTTTGCCGACCCTCTCGTCTACACGCCGGGCGACAACGAGTGGACCGACTGCCACGGGAAGAACAACGGCGCCTACTGGCCCGCCGCGCCGGTGGAAAACGGCGATCCAAGTCCCGCCAGGCTGCAGGTCATCCGGGAACTCTTCTTCAGCCGTCCAGGATGGACGCTGGGGCAGAACCCTCGCCAAGTCGAAGATCAGGGCGGGCTCTACGTCGAGAACGTCACCTGGAACCAGTCGCGCACCCAGTTCGGTGATCTGAACGTCCCCGGCTCCAACAACGACTGGCTTCCCTGGTTCGAAAAAGAACGCGGCAATGGCCAGATCGAAGAGGTCACCCAGCGCACCGCGGCCGACGTCGAATGGGTCGACCACATCTTCGACAGCGCCGAATCCGGCAACGCCAAGTCCGTCGTGATCGGCATCCAGGCCGACATGTGGGACCCGGCGATCACGGGCGACCCGAACCAGTACGACCACTTCACGCCGATCGTGCAGGAGCTCGCGAGCCGCTCACTGCGGTTCGGCGGTCCGGTGCTACTCCTGAACGGGGATTCGCACGTCTTCACCGACGACCATCCCCTGGCGGAACCGGGCAAGCCACAGAACCTGAGCATCTACGGGCTCACCCAGGAGGTTCCGAACCTGCGCAGGATCACGGTCAACGGCAGCTCGACTCCCTGCCACGAATGGCTGAAGATGACCTTCAGTCCTTCCAGCAACCATCCCGTCTCATATGAACGGATGGAATTCGCCAATCAGCCCGGATTCGACCCGAACGTCTGCCCCGGTCACTGATCGTCAGACACATCGGCCACGTCGGCCGCGCGCGAGGTAGCGCGCGGCCGGCCGCCGGGCCTGGAGCTTGGCTTTGTGTTCCGGCCGTGAGATGGTCGCCCGGTCTCGTCCTTCCCGTCCAAAACGTCGGAAGGAACCGAATGCAGTCGATCCGCGGCAAGCTCACCTACTCCAACGTCGTCGCGACGCTGGCGCTCATCCTCGTGCTCGGAGGCGGAAGCGCCCTGGCGGCCAAGCAGATGCTGCCGAAGAACTCGGTCGGCACCAAGCAGATCAAGAACGGCTCGGTGGCGGCGGCCAAGTTGAAGCCCGGCTCCGTCACCGGCGCCAAGCTCGCGGGCGGCGCGGTCACTGCCGACAAGCTCGCCGACGGCGCGGTGACCGCCGGGAGCATCGCCCCGGGGGCGGTCACGTCGGGCGCGATCTCAAACCAGGCGGTGGGCACCTCGAAGATCGCGACGGGTGCGGTCGCCAACGGTAGCCTGGCGGCGGACGCGGTGACCTCGGACAAGGTCAAGGACGGCTCGCTGACGAGTGCCGACATCGCCCCGAACACCTTCCTCCCGGCCAACGGCACGGCCGCCAACTCGGCGCAGCTGGACGGCCTCGGGCCTTCCGAATTCGTTCGCGGCAACGCCCGCTTCATGTCGGCCCGGGTGGTCGTGCCGGCCGGCCAGAGCCGCGAAGTACTCGAGCTCAACTTCGCCCATATCGAGGGGACCTGCAGCGCCGGCTCGGTGCCGACGCAGTCGATCGTCGCCGAGTTGAATCTCGAGAACGCCTTCTACACGGCGATCGACTTCGGCCCGTCGAGCACCGCGCCGGGAACCACCGACATCGGGACGGCCAACGCATTGACCGCGGGCACCGCGCTGACCGCGACCCATACGTCGGTCACCCCGCAGAGCGTCACCTGGCAGGCCGCCTACAACGACGGCACCGATCAGGTCGCGACCGCCTGGGTGTCCGACCAGGACGAGGGCGGATCCTGCGTGTTCATGGCACAAGGCATGACGACGCTCGGCTGAGGGCGCGGAGGGGACGGCCCGGTGGCCCTCGGCGCCCCGTTCAACACACCTCCCTCCAAGGGCTCGTCCCCCCGCTCATGGCCCGGCCTTCGGGCCGGGCCATGAGGCCTTTCATGGTCGGCGCCTCGGACCGCGTCCACCTCTGCCTCGACCGCACTCAGGCGACAGTTCGACCGGCTCCGGCTCGAAGCGATACCCGACGAGACGGTTTCATTGACCACGTCGATGCCCGTCCGATCCCGGTGTCGAAAAAAAGGGTCGACCTGTCGCCGACCGCGACCACAACCCGATCGAGCCGGCGCCAGTCGATGGTGACGGACCTGCCTCAGGGGCGATGACCCGGTCGAGGGATCAGGAAATGCCGCTTGGCGGGCGTGGTGTCGACCGCCCCGCCGCTGACGGAGCGCACCCGGAAGGTGTGTGACCCTGGTTTCAGGTGTTTGTAGATCTTCGGCGACCGGCAGGCGCGCCAGCGTCGGCGATCGAGCTTGTAGGAGAATTCGACCGCAGAGCCGCTGCCGCCCGAGCCGGTGAACCGGAACACAGCCCGAGTGCCCTTGATCTTCGCCCTGGAGATCTTCGTCTGCAGCGGCGTCGGTACGGCGGGGGTCGGCTGTGGTGGATTGGGACAGCTCGGCTGCGCCGGAACGGACTCATAGGCACCGATATCGGTAATTGCCGGCGGCGGCGGCGAGCCACAGGTCAGGAAGGCGGAAAGGGCGCGGGCGTTACCGGCAAGGTCGGTCGCCCCGTTCGCCGGGTCGTCGATACCCGCATCGACGGTGGGTGAGCTCGCCGCCTCGCGGTAATCGCCGCCTGCCGCGTTGACGAAAAGCGGTGGCGCCGCCTGGCTCGCGGTCGCGGTGACGGTGCCTTTGCTGGTGTCGAGGTTCGAGTGATCGAAGACGATCGCCGCCGTCCCGCCTGGCGTCGCCCCGGCTTCGGCATCGAGATGGGTGCCCGCCGCGATCACGTTGGTGGCATCGATCGTCACCGTGGCGGCGGGGTTCGTGACGAACAGGGCGATGCCGACCGATTCGGGGCCGGTCGCGATCAGGGTGTCGTTGCGGAGCTGCGGGCTTCCCGATTCCACGCCCTGGACGAACAGGGCGGCCGTTTCTCCGTCGCTGGTCAGGAGGCTGTCGGTCAGCGTGAACTGGATGCCGGGCCGGAGCGCCAAGGTGGCGCTGCCGTGACCGGCCAATTCGAGGTGGTCGAAGACGTCGCCGCTGCCGAAGGCGGCTATCGCGCCCAGGGGGCTTTCGGTCGCTTCGACCGCCAGGTAGCCGAGCGAGACCGAGGGAGCAGGCAGTGCCAACGGCAGGACGCCCGGGGCACCGACGATCCGCGGCAGCGGCCGGCGGGAATCCCATGGACCGAGAGCGGCATCGTCGATTCGATCTTGCCGGCGACGGGGTAGGTGCCGGGGGCGACGACCACCTCGTCGTCTGCCGCAGCGCCGGAGATCGCGGTGGCGAGCGAGCAGGGATCCGCCTGCGGGCAGCCGGGGGTCGTGCCACCGCTCGACGCTGCGTAGCGGACGGCGGCGAGAGCACCCGTCGGCGCTACAAGCGTGGCGATCACGGCGAGCCGCAAGACGGTGCGCTTCACGTCGCGAGTCTTGCGGGAGGAATCGTCCGACCAGCCCGCCTCGGCTTGAAGTCCACTATCCGGCTTACTTGACTTACCTAATCAACTTTGTATTCTTTGCCAGGTCGCGGCACTTTGCCGGGTGGTCGCGACACCTGGGAAAGGCTGCCTCCAACGTACAGCCGACCCACGCCCACCGTCCGGCCGGGAGGCCGGGCGGTGGGACCCCCTTTTCCGGCCCGGCCCACCACCGAGGAGGAACGAGATGGAGGCTTCGACCCACCGCCACGCCGACGGACACACCGGTCCCGGTTACGCCTCGCCGGCCGATGCACGCGCCCAGGCGCCGGAGCGCTATATCTACGTGGCGGCGCTCTTCGAGGGGACCGGGATCGAGCAGCCCGACTTCATCGCGGTGATCGACGTCGATCCCGACTCGCCGACCTACTCCGAGATCGTCGGCCGGGTCGACATGCCGAACGTCGGCGACGAGCTCCACCACTTCGGCTGGAACGCCTGCTCCTCCGCCTGCCACTCGAGCCTCCAGCGCGACACGCTGATCGTGCCCGGGTTCCGCTCCGGCCGCATCCACATGCTGGACGTGTCCGACCCGGCGGCGCCGCGGATCAAGGACGTGATCGAGGGCGAGGAGATCGCCGAGAAGCTCGGCCTGTCGGCGCCGCACACGGTGCACTGCATGCCCGGGGACATCGTCACGATCTCGATGCTGGGCGACGCCGACGGCAACTCGCCGGGCGGCTTCGCGACGCTCGACGCGCGCGACTTCTCGATCGCGGGGCGCTGGGAGCACGACCTCGGCGACATCGAGTTCAACTACGACTTCTGGTACCAGCCGCGCCACAACACGCTCGTCTCCAGCGAGTGGGGAGCGCCGAACACCTTCAAGGACGGCTTCGACCCGGGCGACGTGGCGGCGGGCAGGTACGGGCGCAAGCTGCACTTCTGGGACCTCGAGGGGCGCCGGCTGACGCAGACCCTCGACCTCGGCGAGGACGGCTGGATCCCGCTCGAGCTGCGCTGGCA
>JAFDWG010000155.1 GCA_018268605.1 Actinomycetota bacterium
CCCGAGGAGATCGTCCCCGGCATGGTCTTCGCGCTGGAGACCTACTGCCCGGCGACCGACGGCGTCTCCGCCGCGCGGATCGAGGAGGAGGTCCTGGTCACCGAGGACGGCAACCGGATCCTCACCCGCTTCCCCGGCGAGGAGCTTCTCGTCGCCGGCCGCCAGTACGTGCGCGGCGCCGACATCGTCGACGGCCGCGTGCAGGTGAGCGCCTAACGGTCTCCGTGCGCGCCGCCGTCTTCCACGGAGCGGGTGACGTCCGGATCGAGGCGGCCGACGCGCCCGGCGAGCCCGGACCCGGGCAGGTGCTGATCGCCCCGTCGATGGCGGCGATCTGCGGCACCGACGCCTCCGAGTACGCCCACGGGCCGCACATGATCCCGCTGTACGAGCCCCATCCGGGCAGCGGCCACGTCGGCCCGGTGATCATCGGCCACGAGTTCGTCGGCCGGGTCGAGGCGCTCGGCGACGGGGTCGAAGGGCTCGCGGTCGGCGACCGCGTCGTCTCCGGCGCCGGTGTCTCCTGCGGTGAATGCGCCTGGTGCGAGGCCGGACGGACGAACCTCTGCGCGTCGTATTACACGCTCGGGCTGAGCGCCCCGGGCGGCCTCGCCGAGCTCGTCGTCAGCCCGGCCCGGATCAGCGTGCCGGTCCCCGACGGCGTCGCCGACTTTGCCGCGGCGATGGCCCAGCCGCTGGCGGTGGCGATCCACGCGCTCGACCGCGGTGGCGTCGGCCCCGGCCAGACCGTCGCCATCCTCGGCATCGGCGGGATCGGCGGCTTCCTCGTCGGTGCCGCGAGCACCCGCGAGCCGAAGCGGCTGATCGCGGTCGACGTCGACCCGGGGAAGCTTGCACTGGCGAGCTCGGTGGGGGCCGACGACGCGATCGACGCGCGCTCGGTCGACGTTACCGCGGCGATCCTCGAGGCCACCGGGGGAGAGGGCGCCGACGTCGTGATCGAGGCCTCCGGCGTGCCGCAGAATCCTTCCGTCGCGATCCACGCGACCAAGCGCGGCGGCCGCGTGGTCATCGTCGGCCTGCAGGCCGATCCGCCGCCGGTCGACATCTTCGACGCGGCCCTCCGCGAGGTCGACCTGATCGCCACCGTCGCCCACATCTGCGACTCGAATCTCCCCGAGGCGCTCCGCGTCCTCGACACCACCGAGCTGGCGGGCGAAGTGCTCGGCGAGGTGGTGCCGATGACGCGCCTGGTCGAGGACGCGATCGCGCCGCTCGCCGAGGGCCGTGCGCCGGGCAAGATGGTGGTCGAGGTGGCGGCATGAAGGTCGCCTTCGTCGGCATCGGGCGGATGGGCCTTCCGATGGCGGGCAACGTGCTGCGCGCCGGACACGACCTGACCGTCTTCAATCGCACCGCCTCCCGCTGCGACCCGCTCCGTGACGACGGCGCCACGGTGTCGACCACCGCCGCCGAGGTCGTCCGCGACGCCGAGGTGCTGGTGACGATGCTGGCCGACCCTGCCGCGGTCGAGGACCTGCTCGAGAGCGAGGAGGGCATCCTCGCCGACGCCCCCGAGGGCCTCGTCTGGCTGGAGATGTCGACGGTCGGCCCGACCGCGGCGCGCCGCTTCCACGACCGCGCCGCCGACGCCGGTGTGAAGATGCTGGACGCGCCGGTCTCCGGCTCGACCGCGGTCGCCGAGGCGGCGGCGCTGGTGTCGATGGTCGGCGGCGACGCGGCGGCGCTCGAGCGCGCCCGCCCGGTCCTGGAGGCGATGACGAAAGCCCACTTCCACCTCGGGCCCTCCGGCGCGGGCGCGGCGATGAAGCTCGGGGTCAACGTGATCATCGCCGCCAACGCGGTGGCGATCTCGGAAGCCTTGGTGATGGCCGAGGACGCCGATATCGATCGGGCCGCTGCCTACGACGTGATCGCCGCGGGCGCCGTCGCCTCGCCCTTCGTCGACTACAAGCGCGGCGCCTTCCTCGACCCCGACGGGACGCCACCGGCGTTCGCGCTCGACCTGATGCGCAAGGACCTGAAGCTGGCCCTCGAGCAGGGCGAGGCGGCCAGGACGCCGCTCTTCGGCGCGACCGCGTCGGCCGAGGCGATGACGGTGGCGGCGGGCCTCGAGGGCGGCGACGCGGACCTGGTGAAGGTGGCGGACGCGCTGCGGCGGATCGCGGCCGGCCCCTCAAAGAGCTGACAACGAGAAGGAGAGCGACCCACATGGCAGAGAAGACGCAGGCGAAGGCCGCCGGGGCCGAGATCGACGCGGCGGGTGCGCGCGACCTCTACCGCCGGATGCGGCTGATCCGCACCTTCGAGGACACGGTCCAGTCCCAGTTCCAGAAGGGCAACGTCCACGGCACCACCCACCTCTACTCCGGTCAGGAGGCGAGCGGGGTGGGGGTCTGCTCGATGCTCCGCGACGGCGACAAGGTCGCCGGGACCTACCGCGGACACGGCCACTCGATCGCGCTCGGGGTCGACCCGCAGAAGCTGATGGACGAGATGCTCGGGCGCGAGACCGGTGCCTGCGGCGGGCGCGCGGGCTCGATGAACGTGGTCGACGTGGAGGCGGACCTGATCGGCTGCTTCGGCATCGTCGGCGGCTCGATCGGAGCGGCGACGGGGGCGGCGCTGGCGGAGAAGCTGCGCCGCACCGGCAACGTCGCGGTCGCCTTCTTCGGCGACGGCACCTCAAACCAGGCCTACTTCCACGAGTCGCTGAACTGGGCGCAGATCGAGAAGCTGCCGGTGATCTTCGTCTGCGAGAACAACCTCTACATGGAGTTCACCCCGATCGAGAACGTCACCGCCGGGGCGATCGGCTCGCGACCGCAGGCGATGGGCATCCACTACCGGCAGGTCGACGGCAACGATGTCTTCGCGGTCCGTGAGGCGGCGGGCGAGGCGATCGAGCACGCGCGCTCCGGCGCCGGCCCGGCCTTCCTCGAGACGATGACCTACCGCTTCGTCGGCCACTCGCGCTCGGACCCGGGGAAATACCGCAAGCCGGGTGAGCTCGACGAGTGGAAAAAGCGCGACCCGTTGGTCCTCGGGCGCAAGGCTCTGGAGGAGCGCTACGGCCTCGATCCGGAGCGACTCGATCAGATCGACGCCGAGGTGGCCAAGCAGCTGGAGGAGATCGTCGAACGGGGCCTGGCGGCACCGTTCCCGGATCCCGCGAACGTCGGGGGGGAGTTCAAGTGATGCCTGAGGACAACGAGACCATCGAGTACCGGGTCGCGATCCGCGAAGCGATCGGCGACGAGATGGACCGCGACGAGTCGGTCGTCTTCTTCGGCGAGGACGTGGCGATCGCGGGCGGTGTGTTCGCGGTCACGCCCGGCCTCCACGAGCGCTTCGGCGAGCGCGTCATCGACACCCCGATCTCCGAGTTGGCGATGTCGGCCGGTGCCTTCGGCGCCGCCGTCAACGGATTGCGTCCGATCTTCGAGATCATGTTCGCCGACTTCCTGCTCCTCTCCATGGACAGCCTCGTGAACCAGGCGGCGAAGTACTGGTACGTGTCCAACGAGCAGGCGCCGTGCCCGCTGGTGGTCCGCTCGGCGATGGGCGCGGGCGGCAACTTCGGCGCGATGCATTCGCAGTCGCCGATCCCGTGGCTGCAGGGCGTGCCGGGGCTGAAGGTCGTCGCGCCGGCGACGGCGGGCGACGCCTACGCGTTGCTGCGCCAGTCGATCCGCGACGAGAACCCGGTCGCCTTCCTCGAGCACAAGCGCCTCTACTCGGTCAAGGACCCGGTGTCTGAGGTGGAGACCCTGCCGCTGGGCGAGGCCGCCGTGGTCCGCGAGGGCGCCGACGTCACCCTGGTCTCGATCTCCAAGGGCGTGCGCGACTGCCTGCGGGCCGCCGACGAGCTGGCGGAGAAGGGCGTCGGCGCCGAGGTCGTCGACCTGCGCAGTCTGCGCCCGCTGGACACCGAGACCGTCCTTGCCTCGGTCGCCAAGACCAACCGCGTGGTGATGGTCGAGGAGGGGCCGTTGGTCGGCGGCTGGGCGGCCAACCTGCTCGGCATCGTCGCCGCCGAGGGCCTCCATGACCTCGACGACGCCTGGGTCATCGCCTGCCCGGAGACGCCGATCCCCTACACGCCGACCCTCGAGGACGCCTTCCTGCCCGACGAGGGCCGGATCGTCCACGAGGTCGAGACCCGCCTCGGCCTGCGCGCCGAGATCGCGACGGGGGCGTAGGTCATGGCGAGCACCGCCGTGCAGGACGTCGCGATGCCGCGCCTCTCCGACTCGATGGAGGAGGGGACCGTCCTCAAATGGATCAAGCAGGTCGGCGACGAGGTCGCCGTCGGCGAGGAACTGGTCGAGATCGAGACCGACAAGGCGAACATGGGATACGAGGCCGACGTCGCCGGAACCCTGCTCGAGATCGTCGTCGACGAGAACGAGACGGCGCCCGTCGGCGCGGTCATCGCGCGGATCGGCGAGCCGGGAGCCCAGCTCCCGTCGCCCGCGCCCGAGCCCGAGGCTCCGGCCGCCGCGCCCGAGCCCGAGGCTCCGGCCGCCGCGCCCGAGCCCGCCGTCGCTCCGGCGCCTCCGCAGCCTTCCAATCGGAACGGCCGGGTCAAGGCATCACCCCTGGCACGCCGCATCGCTTCGGAGCTGGGTGTCGATCTCGCCTCTCTGTCCGGTTCGGGGCCAGGGGGCCGGATCGTCAAGAAGGACGTGGAATCGGCCACCCCCTCCGCTCCTATGCCTCGACCCGCGACTCCAGCGCCTCAGCCGGCCGCCTCCGAGTCCACCGAGACCGCGAAGGGCACCGTCGAGACCGTCGATCTCACGAAGCTCCAGCAGGTCGTCGCCCGCCGCATGTCGGAGTCGAAGGCGACCGCGCCCCACTTCTACCTCACCTCCGAGGTCGACATGTCGGCCGCCGTCGCCGCTCGCGCCCGGATCAAGGAGATCTCACCGGAGGGGGAGGTCATCCCCTCCTTCAACGACATGGTCGTGAAGGCGTCCGCGATCGCGCTGCGGAAGTTCCCCCGCGCCAACGGCTCCTACAAGGACGGCCGCCTCGAGCTCTACTCGCGGATCAACGTCGGCATCGCCGTTGCGGCGCAGGACGCCCTGGTCGTCCCGACGATCTTCGACGCCGACCGCAAGGGCCTGCGCGAGATCGCGGCGGACGCCCGCTCCCTCGCCGGCAAGGTCCGCGACGGATCGATCACCCCGCCGGAGCTCTCCGGCGGCACCTTCTCGGTCTCCAACCTCGGCATGTACGGGATCAAGTCCTTCGGCGCGATCGTCAACTCACCCCAGGCGGGCATCCTCGCCGTCGGCGAGATCGCCGACCGCCCCGT
>JAFDWG010000156.1 GCA_018268605.1 Actinomycetota bacterium
GACCAGACCAAGAGGGGTACGTCTTCCATGGCAGACAGCACCAGCAGCAACGGCACGTCCAAAGCCAAAACTCAGGCCAAACGCTCCACCGCGGAAGCGAGGAAATCGGCCGCGAAAACCGCTAAAGCGACGAAGAAAGCGGCGACCAAGACCGCTGTCGCGGAGAAGAATCAGGCGCAGACGATCATCGAGACCGCCGTCGATTTCCCGGTCGGCATCGTCCTCTCGGCGAGCGACCGCCTGAACGACATCGTCGATCCGTGGACCAGCCGCAGCAAGGCCGAGAAAGAGCTTAAGGCCTACCGTCGCAAGATCGAGCAGGCGGCCAAGCGCACCGAGAAGCGGGGCACGACCGCCCGTAAGCGCGCGACCACCGAGGCGCGGAAGACCCGCACCCGGGTCGAGCGCGACGTCCGCAAGCGCCAGCAGGCCGTGACGTCGACCGCCACCTCGACGATCAAGACCAGCCGCACCGAGGTCGAGCGTCGGGTCAAGCAGGTCTCCGACCAACTCTCCGCGCTGCCGAGCATCCGCTAGGCACTCGCGCACCGCGCTTCTCCAGGCCGCCCCGGTCAGCCGGGGCGGCCTTTTTCATTGCCTTCGCCGGGCGCGATCGGATCAGCCGGTCACCGCGACGGGGCGGGAGGTGGCAGGGGCGAACGCCCAGTTGCCGGTAGCCGGCACGAAGGCACGGAACTGGAACCGGACGCCGGCGCTGTCGTCGTCGCTGAACGTGTACGGGTAGGCGAAGCGGCCGGCCGAGTCGGTCTGCAGGGTCCGGAACTCCGACCAGGCGCTGCCGGGGAGGCGGAATTGCAGCTGGACCGGCAGGCCGGTCGGCGGGATCCGCGCTTCCGGATGGAACACGCGACCGCGGAAGACGACCGGGGCGCCACCGACCCGCACCCGCGTCGCCGAGACCCGCAGGCGGACCCCGGCCCGGACGCGGATCCGCAGCCGCCGCCCGTCCGCTCGCGTGAGCCGGCGGTTGCCGGCGAACCGCGCGCTCACCTGCCTGCTCGGTCCCGGCTCCAGTGGGACGTGGAAAGCGCCGTCGGCGTCGGTGGTGACCGTCGTGACCCGGATCGGTTCGCGGGCACCGCGGGCGAAGGTCTCGACCACATCCACGCGCTGTCCGGCGAGCGGCTCGCCCTCCGCGTCGCGCAGCCTGCCGCCGACCAAGGCTCGGTGGCAGCACGGCAGCGCCCGACTCGCCGGGCGCTGCGCGAAGGGGCGGACGACGGTGTGATGGCAGCGCCTGGCCCCGTCGGCGCGGGCGCACCGCTGAATCACCAGGCGGTCGCCGCCGAACCCGAACGCGAGCCGCGCGACCCGCTTCACCGGGTTCCGAAGGAACAGCGGCGAGTCGTTCGCCCCGAGGGTGGTCGCCGCGGAGTTGCCCGCCTGGTCGTAGCCGACGGCGCGGAATTCGTAGTCCCCGCGCGGGTAGTCGTCGGAGCTCCAGCGGGCGACGAGCCTGCCCCGCTGCGCTTCGGTCGGCAGCGGTTCGAAGCGGCCGCCGCCACCGGCCGGACGCAGTTCGATCTGCCCGCGAGCGGCCGGGCCGGAGAGGCGGTCGGCGACGTTCGCCTCGATCCGCTCCGGGTCGGTCGGGTCGCCGGCGGCGAAACGCACGATCGGACCGCTTTCGTCGATCCGCACGGTCGTCGTCCGCGGTCGGGCGAAGGCGAGGCTGCCGTCGCCCGCGTTGCCGACGGCGTCGCGCGCCCAGTAGCCGACGCGATGGGTCCCCTCGCCCGCCACCATCGCGCCGGCGGAGGCGCCGGGCGCCAGCAGCGGCGGGCCCCCGTCGATTTCGATCGCGGTCGTCGGTCCGCCGGGCCCCGCGGGCGCCATCCCGGAGAGGGGGTCGCTCGCCACCGCGGTCACCCTAACCGGCCCCGCGGCCCAACCCACCGGCTCGCCTTCGAGCCGCACCTGCGGCGGCGTGCCGTCGACGCCGAGCGGCACCGTCGCCGTCGGGGCCGAGGCCCGCCACGACCCCGAGACCGCGACGGCGTGTACGTAGCTCACGCCTTCCGGCGGAGCGGGCAGGGTGACGGCGTCGCCGCCGGCCGCGGGAAGGTCGATCTCGGCGGGGGTGCAGCTGACGGCCGCAGCACAGGGCGAGGCGCCGGCGGCGGAATCGATCGAGACTGCGTATCCCTGCACGCCGGAGACGGGCAGCGGGCCGCTCGAGCCGGTGACGCGAACCGGGACGGGAGAGCCCGCCGCCACCCAGCCGGGCGCCGACACCGACACCGCGGCGGGCCGCGCATCGTCGAAGTAGAGCGGGACGGAGCTACTGGGTCCGTTCGGGAAGACATCCCCGGGGTGGTAGTCCCAGGCTTCGAACCGGTAGACGCCGGGGAGAGCGGGCACGCTGACCAGGACCTGGCGCGTCGGGTTCTCGACGGTCTGCTCCGGGAAGCCCGCGAGGTAGGTTCCGCGGGGGCCACGCACCGCATACTTGACCACCGACCGGAAGGGCGTCGGCGGATTCGGATCCCATTCGACCCAGAACTGGTTTTCGGCATGCCAGATGTCGCCGCCGAAGACGCGGAGGCCGGTCAGGGTGGTCCCGTCGGAGGCGCCTGCCGTGACGGGGATGGCGGCCGCGAGCAGCGCCGTAGCCGCCGCAAGCGCCACCATCACGGTGCATCGTCCGGCCCTCATGGCCCGAACTCCCCGGCCGCGGTGCCGCTCGAGGAAGAGGAAGAGGCGGAGGCGCCGCCGCTCGAGGATGACGACGGGGCGGAGTAGGTGCTCGCCGATTCGGTCACCGTCGGTTCCGGCGGCGGCGCTTCCGTGTATTCGATCGCGCCACTTTCGGTCGACGGGGTTTCGGCGATCGCCTCTTCGATCGGCGCTTCTTCGCGATCGGGCTTGCTTCGTTCGGGTTCCTGCTTCTGATGGTGCGCTTCCTCGCCCGACGCGGCCGTTTCCTGCGGCTGGGGGTCCGGTTCGACCGTGACTTCGTTGGTTTCGGTCGGCGCCGCCGGCTCGTAGGTGCTCGTTTCGGTCTCCAGGTCCTCGACCTGCCGTCGGTGTGCGTGGGTCACCTTGGCGGGCGGAGCCGGGTGGCGCTCGGGCGGGTCGAGGAGCGGCGCCGGCACGACCCCGGTCGCGACGCAGGCCGCCGCTCCGCCCACCGTCCCGGCACAGAGCGCCAGTACCTTCGCCAGCGCCGTCATCCCCGCACCGCGCGTGCCGCCCGCCGCGAAGATCCCGCCGACGGTCGAGTCAGACCCGGCGGAGCCGCCGCCGACCCGGATCGCCACCGCGGCGTAGGCGTCGTGGAGGCGACCGATGACGGTCCCGCGAGCGGGCGGCACGATCGGCAGGAGTGCCGCCGCCGCACCGGGCGCGGCGCGGTAGGCGCGCAGGGTCGAGCGGCAGTGGGGACAGGTGCGGAGATGTTCGCGAAGGGTGGCGACGTCGGCGGCCTCGGCCTCCTCGTCGGCGAAGGCGGAGAGGAGCGGCGCCAGCTCGGCGCAGCGGGCGCCGCCGTCGCGGCGGATGAGGAAATGCCGGAAGCGCTCGCGCCCCTCGGCGATGGCGCGATTCACCTTCCGGGCGGAGTAGCCGGTGATCTCGGCGATCTCGCGGTAGGAGTAGCCCTCCGCGAGCAGCCCGAGCGTGCGCACCTCCTGCGGCTTCAGCGTGCCCAGCGCCTCGCGGCTACGCTCGATCGCCTCATGGCGCTCGGCACGCTCGGCCGGCCCGGCCACATCGGCGGGCAGCATCGCGACCCAGTCCTCATGGCCTGGCGACGGGGGGAGGGCGGCGGGGCCGGCGAGGGTTCGTTCGCGCTCGGCGCGGACGGCCAGTGCCTCGTGTTTGACCACGGTCTGGGTCCACCGGACCAGATCCCGGGGGTCCTCGGAAGGGGCTTTGTTCAGAAGGATCTCGAGGCCTCGCTGCAGCGCTTCCCCGGCGTCGTCGGCGCAGATCGAGTAGCGCTGCGCGGTCCGCCGCAACGCTGCCTCGTTGCGGGCGAAGGTCTCGGCTGCAACCCGCTTACGCGCGCCCGCCTCGAGCGGCGATCCCCCCTCATCCAACTCCGCTCGATCCAGCGCGGCGTCGACCGCGGCGCCTTCGCGCCCGGTACCCCTGCCCAGACTCACTAGTTCGACTCTCCCCGTCCGGTTTATTTGGCTACGGCAAACATTGCCGGCCAAAGGGCTGGTCGGGGCGCGTTTTACCCCCTTCGCGACTCCCGCCGGTCAGGGAACTCCCGCATTTTGCAAAGAATTGATCGGCGCGTAGACCCCCGATCCTTGGCCGGCCGGCCTGTCCGGGACAAGCCGATAGCATCGAGGGCATGACGACCTGCGTAGTTACCGGCGGCGCCGGCTTCCTCGGCTCACACCTCTGCGAGAAGCTCCTCGGCGATGGGCATCGGGTGCTCTGTCTCGACAACCTCGAGACCGGCTCCCTGGAGAACATCGCGCACATCCGTGACAAGAACTTCGAGTTCCGGCACACCGACATCACGGAGTACGTCGACGTGCCCGAGCCGGTCGACTTCGTCTACCACCTGGCTTCGCCTGCCAGCCCGATCGACTATCTGCGGCTGCCGCTGCACACTCTCAAAGTCGGCTCCCTGGGCACCAACCACATGCTCGGCCTGGCCAAGTGGAAGCGTGCCCGCTTCCTGATCGCCTCTACCTCCGAGGTCTACGGCGATCCCAAAGTCCATCCGCAGCGGGAGGACTACTGGGGCCATGTGAACCCGATCGGCCCGCGCGGGGTCTACGACGAGGCGAAGCGCTACGCCGAGGCGCTGACGATGGCCTACCACCGCCAGCAGGGCGTCGACACCGCGATCGTCCGCATCTTCAACACCTACGGGCCTCGCATGCGCCCCCACGACGGCCGTGCGATCCCGACCTTCCTCCGGCAGGCGCTCCAGGACCGTCCGCTGACCGTCTTCGGCGACGGCGCCCAGACCCGCAGCTTCTGTTACGTCGATGACCTGATCCGCGGCATCGTCGCCCTCGCCGAGTCCGACGTCCATACGCCGGTCAACATCGGCAACCCGGACGAGTTCACCCTTCTCGAACTGGCCAAATCCGTGATCGAGGTGACCGACTCCCGCTCGGAGATCGTCTACGAGGCGCTCCCCACCGACGATCCCCAGCAGCGCCGGCCCGACATCGGCCGCGCCCGCGACCTTCTCGGCTGGGAACCGACGATCAAACTCGACGAGGGCTTGCGGCGGACGATCGACCAGTCGGGTGTCGAGCGGTTGGTCGGCGCGGGGGATTAGTCCGGCCCGTTTCTGCCGCGGTTCCGGGCG
>JAFDWG010000157.1 GCA_018268605.1 Actinomycetota bacterium
ACCGCGGTCAGCTCCGCGACCTCCTCGGCACCGACGCGAGGGATCTCCCCGACCGTCACCACCTCGCCCCGCAGCTCCACCCCGCGCAGCTCCAGGTACTCCTCGCCGTCATCGACGACGACCGCCACGCGCGGGTCCCGCATCAGGTCGGTCCAGCGCTGCGAGCGGGTCAGCGACTGCATCCACAGCGCGCCCTCGAGCCAGACGAACCAGAGCGGCGTGACGTGTGGTCCGGCCGCACCGACCGAGGCGAGACGACAAGTTCGGGCGGCGCCGAGAAACTCGTCGACCTCCGCCGGGCTCATCGCGATGCGCCGGGCGCGTCGCTGGGGACGGGGGTTGGCGGGGTTGGGCATGCGGGTCAGGGTAGCTGCGGGGACCGGGGCGTCGGGAGCTCGCGCCCGGGCAAAGGGGACGCAAGGGCTTGCGGCGAGCACGGCCGTCTCGGCCGTTGCCCTGGCTGGCTGTGGCCGTGCCCGAGACGGCCGGGGGATGAGAGGTGGGTCGGAAGTGCGACGCCGTCCTGGGAGACGTGCGGGAGACGTAACGAAGTCCACGCTTCCGTGCGTGTTGCACACCACCGCGGCGACGCTCGCTGAGTTGAGCCGCCCATAGCGCGCGTAACTCAGCGAGCGTCGATCGGTGTGCGACCGGACCGTGGTCACTTACGCACGGACCCGCGGAGAAAGAACGACTCCTCCAGGACGTCGAATCTAGGACTGCCGCCCCTCCCGCCGAGCCACCTCTGTCGCCCGTGCCTGATCCCTCGGGCGGATGACGATCTCGTCGATGTTCACGTGGGACGGCTGGGACGCGGCCCAGCGGATGCACTCGGCGACTTCGGGGGCGCGCAGGGGGGTCATGCCGCGGTAGACGGCGTCGGCCGCGGCTTCGTCGCCGCCCAGGCGGACGACGGAGAACTCGGTCTCGACCAGGCCCGGGGCGATCTCGGTGATCCGGATCGGCTCGCCGAGCAGCTCGAGGCGCAGGGTCTGGACGATCGCGCGCTGGGCGTGCTTGGCGGCGGTGTAGCCGGCGCCGCCGCGGTAGGTCTCGAAGCCGGCGATGCTCGTGGTCGTGATCACGTGGCCGTCGCCGGAGGATCGGAGCTTGGGCAGGAGCTCCTTGGTCATCCGCATCGTCCCCATCGCGTTCGACTCGAACATCAAACGCCATTTGTCTTCGACGCTCGCCTCGACCGGCTCCACCCCATGGGCGCCGCCGGCGTTGTTGACGAGCAGGTTGCACTCCCCCACCGCGGCGCAGAACTCGACGACCGACTCCGGGTCGGTGACATCGAGGTGCCGGGCCTCCCCGCCGATCTCCGCGGCCAGCTCCTCCAGGCGATCAACGCGACGCGCCCCGAGGACGACGCGCCAGCCGTCACCGGCCAGCGCCCGCGCGGTGGCGGCGCCGATCCCGCTCGATGCTCCGGTGACGATCGCGGTCCTCATGCCCGGGCGATGCTACCCGCGCCGGAACAGCGCCCTATTCCTTCAGCTTCGCTTCGGCTTCTTCGAGGTACTTCTTGGCTTCTTTTTCGGCCTTTTCGATGTCGCCCTTGCTGACACCGGCTTCTTCCAGCTTTTCGTTGGCTTCTTCGCCGATCTTTTCCGCCTTTTCCTCGGCTTCTTCGATCTGCTTCTGGCTGGGGCCTTCGCCGTTTTCGATCTTTTCCTTGACTTCTTCGGCGGCCTTTTCGAGGTCCTGTTCGCTCATCCCGGTGGCTTCTTCGACTTCCTTCTGCGCGTTGCCACCGCCGCCGCCCGCGCCCGAACCGCCACCGGTAGATCCGCCGCTGCTCGAGCCACCGCCGCCACAGCCGCCGAGGAGCACCCCTCCGCCGACCGCGAGCACCGCGGTCCCGCGTCGAAGCTTCCACTTCAGATCATCGCCACTCATCTGGACCTCCCCATCTCGATTGCCACAGGTCCCATCGAACTATCCCGCTCGCTGGACCGTCAAACCCCGTGCTTCACCCACCGCCGATGGCGTGTGGACCGACGCGCTTCTCTTCGCAGCCCAGGCCCTGCTCGGCTTCCTTCGACAACGGCCCGCCGACCCACCGGCCGCCATCAGGACCCTTCGGCTTCCCGCGCGGCGGCGATGTCGCCTCCGGCGCGAGCCTGGTCCCAGCGCCCGAACCAGGCGCAGGCGACGGCCCCGCCCACGGCCGCCCCTGCCTGGTAACGGTCCATCGTCTGGCCGACGTCGGGGATCGAGGACGGATCGAAGCCCGGCGGCAGCGGAATGCCGCGCAGCATCGTCCTCGCCGTGGCGCCGTATTCGGCCGCCTTCGACGCGCGGCGGTATCGCATCGAGCCATTCTTCGGCACCGACGCGGCCCAGCCACCCGAGGCGCTCACGGAAGGCGGCCGGGTCCGGAACCGAGGTTCGAAGCTCGAGATCGCCGAACCTGCACCGCCCTCCTATCCCCCTCCCCGAAGGCAAGGAAGGCGTGACCTAGAGCCGAATCCGGCTCCAATGGCGGGACAGACAGATGCGCCCGACATGGATTCGAATCAATGACCTTCGGCCTCGTAGACCGGGCCAAGAATTCGTCAGCTCCCCGCTTGGCGACGGCGCGTCTTCCTCGGCGCGCTAGGCGGTGCGGGACGAGATCCGCCCGGCCGCCGCAACCAGCGCGGCTCGGTGCGCCGCCAAGCGCTCGCTCGAATCGGGATCGCTGCCGTCGGCGGCAAGGAGATCCCGGGGCGTCAGGAGCCATGCCTGCGCCAATCCGTACAGGAACACGACGAGATCGACCGGGCCGATCGACGGGTCCGCAGACCCGGCGATGGCGGCAAGCTTCTGCGCGTAAAGGTCGCCGAAGTCCGGGCCGAGGTCGGGACGCTCGAGCTGGCGCCAGAGGGCGATCCGCAGCGTCTCGGGGTGCTCCACGAAGTCGTCGAAGGCTCGCCCGGCAAACCCCGGCAGGTCGTCCTCGGTGAGCGGCACGCGCTCGGCGGTGCCCCGAATCACCTCGTCGACCGCTGCGGCGAAGAGATTCTCCTTGCTGCCGAAGTGCACATAGATGGAGCGCGGATTGGCATCAGCGGCGGCGGCGATGCGGTCGACCCGCGCGCCGGCCAAGCCGGCGGCCGAGAACTCGGCGATCGCCGCGGCGAGGATGCGGCTTCGGGTCGCGGCGGCGTCGCGGGGCATGAGACCGCGAAGCTAGCAAGGGCCTCGGAGGACGGGAACGACTGTTAGACTGCGAAGTATCTATTTACTTCGCGGAAGGAAGAATGATCGTGGAACGACGAAAGCTGGGCAGGCAGGGGCTCGAGGTCGGGGAGATCGGCCTCGGCACCATGGGCATGACGATGGCCTACGGCGACTCCGAGGAGGCGTCTTCGATCGCCACGATCGTCCGCGCCCATGAGCTCGGCGTGACGATGTTCGACACCGCTGAGCTCTACGGAATGGGGACGGGTTCAAGCGAGCGGCTGCTCGGCAAGGCGGTCAAGGGTTTCCGCGACGAGGTCGTGCTGGCGACGAAGTTCGGCTTCGACATGAACGCCGATCCGATCGGCACCGGGTTCGACAGCCGCCCTGAGCAGATCCGCGAGGTCGTCGACAACAGCCTGCGCTACCTCGACACCGACCGCATCGACCTGCTCTACCAGCATCGCGTCGACCCCGACGTCCCGATCGAGGACGTCGCCGGGACCGTCGGCGAGCTCGTCGCCGACGGCAAGGTCCTCTATTTCGGGCTGAGCGAGGCGGGGCCGGAGACGATCCGCCGCGCCCACGCGGTCCATCCGGTCAGCGTCCTGCAGACCGAGTACTCGCTCTTCGAGCGCGAGGTCGAGGACGATGTCCTCCCCGTCCTGCGGGAGCTCGGGATCGGTTTCGTCCCCTACTCCCCCCTCGGCCGCGGCTTCCTCACCGGCGAGGTGAAGCCCGCAGCCGAGTACCCCCCTGCGGACATGCGGTCCTTCGACCCACGCTGGCAACCTGGTAACTACGAGCGGAACGTCGAGGCGATCGCCGCCCTCCGCGAGCTTGCCCTGGAGCGCGGCATCGAGGTCACCCAGCTCGCACTCGCCTGGCTGCTCGCCCAAGGTGAGGACATCGTCCCGATCCCCGGCACCCGCAGCCCCGACCGGCTCGCGCAGAACGTCGCCGCCGCGGACGTGACGCTCGGCCCTGCCGACCTCGAGCGCGTCCGCGAGATCCTGCCTGAAGGTGCGAGCGGGAGCAGATACGTGGAGGAGCACATGCCGCGCTGGTAGAGGCGCATCGGTATCCGGTCGATGCCAGGCTCACATCAAGGTGAACCCGGCATCGACCGTGATCGCGGCCGGGCGACGCTTGTCCTCCTCGAGGACCACGGCGAGAAGAGCGGAAGCGAGGTGACCGCCTTGTAGCGATGAGAGAAGTGCCGGCGGGTCGGGTTACACCACAACTCGCGACTTGACTCCCGGGCATCCGTTCCCCGTCGCGAGCGCCCGGAGCCGACCGCCACTCCGATTGCTCGAGTGGCGCATATCGGACGCACATCGACGTATATCCACGTACATCCTCGCTACACTCCGCCCCTGGACCCACCCGTTCCGAAGCAGCTTATCCCTGCAAATCGGACATTTCGGGGCTATAGCTCAGCTGGCAGAGCGCCTGGATCGCACCCAGGAGGTCGGCGGTTCGAATCCGCCTAGCTCCATCGAGTCGAATGCCCTGCAAATCGGCAGGTAGGCCTCCGGCACATCAGTTCGAACGGACCGCCTGATTCCCCCTCTTTTTGGGCACCAGTGCCCAAAGTCGGGCGGATATGCGGCGATGTGCGTCGATTCCGCACCGATTCCGGCTTGACAAGGGCTCGTCCAGCGCCAACTATACAGAGGTGCGGCACCTTGAACATCCGGTGCTACACTCGGTCCCATGCCGACCACCAAACCGCGCTACACGGTCACTGATACTGGCGAGCTCAGCGATCAGCTCGATCAGGCCCAGCGACGCTGGCCGGAGATCAAAGATCGCAAGGACCTTCTGCTGAAACTGACGGCGGCGGGACGCGAAGCGATCGAGGGTGAAGCGAGCGACCGAGCCCGTGCGGTGGAAGAAACCGCCGGCGCCCTCAGCGGTGTCTACGAGCCCGGCGAATTGGAGCGGCTGCGCGAAGACTGGCCCGAGTGATCGTCCTCGACGCCAGCGTCCTGATCGCCCACCT
>JAFDWG010000158.1 GCA_018268605.1 Actinomycetota bacterium
TTGTCGATGTTCATCGTCGGCTCCCCCATCCCCATGAAGACGACGTGGTCGATCGGTTCGACCCGGCGGAAGTGCAGCGTCTGGTCGAGGATCTCGTCCGCGGTCAGGTTGCGGCCGAACTTCATCTTGCCCGTCGCGCAGAAGGTGCAGGTCAACGGGCAGCCCGACTGCGACGACACGCACACGGACCGCCTCCCGTCGCGATACCTCATCAGCACGGCCTCGAGCGGGCGCCGGTCGGCGGTGTCGAAGAGCGTCTTCACGGTCCCGTCGTCGGAGCGCGCCTCCGCCCGCACCGAGAGCGTCGACAGCGGCAGGTCCGCCTCCAGACGTCCCCGCAGCCCGGCGGGCAGATTCGTCATCTCGTCATAGCCCGAGACCCCGCGCGCGACCCACTCCCAGACCTGGGAGGCCCGGTACTTCGGCTCGCCGGCGGCGGCGAGAACCTCGTTGAGACGCTGCGTGTCCACCCGACGAGGTTAGACAGATCTACCCGTGGAGCTTCTCGCCGCGCTCCAGCATGACGATGAATTTGGCGAGGCGGCGGGCGCGGGTCTCAGGCTTTTTCGCGTCCTGGAGGCGGTAGAGGATCGCGTAGCGGTTGGCGCCGTCGAGCTCGGCGAAGGAGGCGGCTGCCTTCGGATTGGCGTCGAGTTCCGCCTGTAGGTCGGTGGGGACCTGGGCCGTGCGGGCGCCCTCGTAGGCAGCATCCCAGCGACCGTCGGCCTTCGCGGCGGCGACCTCGGCGGCGCCCGCGGGGCGGAGGGATCCGGCCGCCTCCAGCGCTTCGCACTTTTCGCGGTTGATCTTCGACCAGCGGCCGCGGGGGCGGCGCGGCGTGAACCGCTGGAGGAAATGGGTGTCGTCGAGGCCGCGCTTCTGGCTGTCGATCCAGCCGAAGCAAAGCGACAGCTCGAGTGCCTCGGCGTAGGTGATGGAAGGCTCCGGGGCCCCTTTCTTCGCGATCTTCAGCCAGACGCCAGCGGAGTCGGCGGAATTGGCCTCCAGCCACTTCTCGAAGTGGTCCGGGCCGGTGAAGAGCAGAGTCGGCAGGTCGTCGGCCATGCGGTCAGTCGGTGAGCCGCGCGGTCAGCTCGGCAGCGCTGACGGACGCGACCTCGACGACCTTGTCGCGGGACTTCGCCCCGTGGACGACGCTCACCCGCGAGGGCGCGACTCCGACCCGGGCCGCGATCAGCTTGCAGAGCGCGCGATTGGCCCGACCGTCGGTCGGCGGCGCCGAGACCCGCGCTCGCAGTACCCCATCCTCGAAGCCGAGCAGGGCGTCACCACGGCCCCTGGGTCGCAGCCGCACCGCAACCCGCCCCGAATTTTTCATCACGAAGCCCTCGCCACGTAGTAGAAGTAGTTGACGGAGACACTAACTCACGATCAGGAGGACTGGAATGGCTGCAATCCCCGACGAGGCAAAGCATCTCTTCGAAGGCAAGGACTTCGCCCACGTGGCGACAATCAACCCCGACGGCACCCCGCAGGTGTCCGCCGTCTGGATCGCCATGGACGGCGACCTCATCACCTTCAACACCGCCGAGGGCCGGGTGAAGCCGAAGAACCTGCGGGCCAACCCCGCCGTGGCGCTCTCGATCCACGCCCAGGACAACCCGTACGAGAACCTGATCGTCCAGGGCAAGGTCGTCGACATCACCCCCGACGGCGCCGACGATGACATCGACGCGCTCGCCAAGCGCTACCTCGACGCCGATTCCTACCCCTTCCGCCAGCCGGGCGAAGAGCGGGTGATCGTAAAGATCGAACCGGAAAAGGTGAACCACGCCAATCCGTAGGTCCTCGCTCAGGGCAGTTCGGCGTCGAGGCGGGCCAGCGCGGCCCGGGCGAGGTCGAAGGTGCGGCGGTCGCCGGTCAGCCGCCAGCGTGCGTTGGCGGCCATGACGACGGCGTAGAGCTCGAAGGCGTAGCGGTCGGGATCGGCCATCCCGGCCGCGTCCGCCTGGCGGACCAGCTCCGCCATCCAGGCGTCGAGCGAGGCGGCGATCGCGTCGCGGACCGGGCCAGGGCGGTCGTCGAACTCGCTCGCGGTGGCGCCCCAGAAGCAGCCGCCGGGGAAGCTGTAGAGGTAGTCGAGGTAGTGCTCGGCCATCGCCCGCAGGCGCGGCGCGCCGTCGGGCGCGGAGCTCGCGGGTTGAAGGACCATCGCGACGAAGCGGTCGCGGGCGGCGCCGACGGTCGCCAACTGCAGGTCCTGCTTGGAGCCGAAGTGCCGGAACAGGCCGCTCTTGCTCATCTCCAGGTCGCCCGCGAGGCGACCGATCGTCAATCCCTCCAGGCCCTCGACCGAGGCCAGGTCGACGGCGCGGTCGAGGATCGCCGCGCGGGTCTTCTCGCCCTTCGTCCCATCTTTCGTTGCACTTGCGCCGGCCATCCGCAGAGAATATAAAAGCACGAACGTTCGTATTCAAATCGAAGGGGGAACGAGGTGCCCGATTACGCGGTGAGGAAGATCGACGAGATGGACGCGGCGCTGTTCGGCAGCTTCAAACGGGCGCGCGCGGAGCTGGGCGTGGAGTCGTTCGGGATGCAGGTGATCGACCTGCCGCCGTCGTTCGACGGATACCCCAGCCACGACCACACGCACGATGACCAGGAGGAGGTCTACATCGCGCTGCGCGGCGCCGGCGAACTGGAGGTCGAAGGCGAGCGGATCCCGTTGGACGAAGACCACATGGCGCGGGTCGGCCCGACGGAGAAGCGCAAGGTGTTCTCGGGCCCGGAGGGGATCCGGATGCTGATCGTCGGCGGGATCCCCGGCTGGCCCTACGCCGCCCCGGAAACGACCGAGATCGGCGGGCCCGACCCGAAAATGCCCGGCCGCTCCTAGCGTTCGGACGCGCGCGGCTCGAAGCCGGGGCAGCTCGCGACCGGGATCCGCGGGTAGCGCCGGAACTCCGGTTCGGTGCGGGAGCGCTCGCAGAGCGAGAAGACCGAGCCGCGCGTGTTCGGGACCAGCCGCTGGTGACGGCAGGCGTCACAGAGGCCGACGGGCGGGCGGGGCGGGCGCGGGGCGTTCATCGCGGCGCGCGCCCGACACGCCGCGCCACCCCGCGCTGCATCCTCCGCACGGCGATCACGTGCAACCGCGTGCCGATCACCAGGGCGCGGTAGGCACGTCCCCGGACGCCGGGGAACTCGGCGCGCGTCTCGGCGATCAGCCGCGTCCGCACTCCGCCCAGCGGTTCGAGACGGAAGACGAGGGCGTATTCGGAGAAGCGGTGGGAGCCGCGGAGGACCAGCAGGCGCTCGCGGGTGAGCCCGGCGACGTGGAAGCCGGGGACGGTCGAGCCCACCTCGAGCGGTCGCGGCCCGCCCGCCTCGGTGTCGGCGCAGCCCACTGCGCGCGCGTAGGCCGGCGCCCCACGCCCCGCGGTCATCGCCTCGACCGTCCGCAGCAGCGCCGGCCAGACGACCGCCGGCGTTCCGTCCAGCTCGATCGCGTGCTCGTCGACCCAGGGCAGCTCGAGCTCGGGATGCTCGGGCGCGCTCGTCATCTCCGCGTCAGCGAGCGTAGCCCGCCGGCCTCGCTCCAGAAGTCGACCGCGAGTTCGTCCTTCGCCTCGGTCAGCCGCGTCACCGCGACCTCGCGCAGGTCACAGCGATAGAGCTTCGAGTCCAGCCCGATCTGCTCGGGGTCGGCACCCATCGCGTCGAAGATCGCCCGCTTGCGCTCCGGGTCCTCGATGTCCTCGACCACCCCGGCGACCTTCGCGTCCCCCTCCCAGTCCGGCGGGTCGATCGAGCCGCTGTGTAGGGCGAAGCGCGGATCGCGGGCGAGGTCGGTGCTCTTGCGCGAGCCCGGCATCGAGCCGAACCAAAGGTCGCCGTCGATGAACTTCGCCTCGATGCCGCTGATCCGCGGCGAGCCGTCGGCGCGCAGCGTCGCCAGCGTCTTGTGGACGTGCGCGTCGAGGAACTCTCGCGCGTGCCGCGCAAGCTCCGGCGCAATTTGCTCGATTTCTCCCCAGCTCGACACTGCCCCCGACGGTACACGGACCCGGTCCCGCCTCGTCGCCGGCTAGCTTAGGGAGGGTGATGCGCTCCGCCACCCTCTTCGATGCCGACGCCGCCTCCTACACCGGCACGGTGGAGGTGCTCGGCGTGATCTTCCGCGCCGAAGACGATGGCTACGCGGTGCTCGAGGTCCAGGAGGCCGACGGCGGCGACGGCTTCGCCCTGGTCGGGCCGGTCGCCCACCTCGGGCCCGGGGACCGCGCCGAAGTGAGCGGCGAGTGGCAGACCCACTCGCGCTACGGCCGTCAACTGCGGGCCCAGGGGGCCCTACCCCTCGACCCGGCCGACCGCGAGGGCCAGATCGCCTACCTCTCCACTCTCCGCCACATCGGCAAGAAGCGCGCCGAACGGCTGGTCGACCAGCACGGCGAGGAGGTGATGCAGGTGATCGCCGCCGATCCGCAGCGGACCTTCCAGGCGCTGAAGGGCGTCAGCGTCGACCAGGCCGCGGCCGCGACCCAGTCCTGGCACGAGAGCCGCGCGGTGCGCGAGCTCCACGTCCAGCTCGCCCCCCACGGGCTCGCCCATCTGGCGGCGCCGATCCACGCCCGCTACGCGGAGCGCTCGCTGGTGATCCTGCACGAGGACCCCTA
Organism: Actinomycetota bacterium; assembly: GCA_018268605.1. GTDB lineage: Bacteria > Actinomycetota > Thermoleophilia > Solirubrobacterales > 70-9 > VAYN01. The sequence continues at coordinate 4,638 of JAFDWG010000158.1, forward strand.
TCGGCTGACCGAGGTCGAGGGGGTCGGCTTCACCCGCGCCGACAAGATCGCCCTCGCCGCCGACATGCCGCCGGAGTCCGACAAACGGGCCCAGGCGGCGGCGGCCTACGCCCTGCGGGAGGCCGAAAACGGCGGCAACAGCTTCCTGCCGATGGAGGAGCTGTCGGCACGGACCGCGAAGCTGATCGGCCTCGTGCCCGACCCGGCGGTGCTGGAGAGCGCGCGCGGGCTGGTGAACGACGACGGGCGCGTCTACCGCGAGCTGACCCTGGAAAGCGAGCGGGAAGTGGCGGCGACCCTGGCGCGGCGGCTCGCGGCGCCGGCCTTCCTCGACCACGACCCGGGCGAGTACGCCCCCGACGAGGAGATCACCGACGAGCAGTGGGCGGCGGTGCGCGGCGCCTTCGGCTCGCGGATCTCGGTGCTGACGGGTGGCCCTGGCGTCGGTAAGACCCGCTGCACCAAGGAGATCGTCACCGCCGCCGA
>JAFDWG010000159.1 GCA_018268605.1 Actinomycetota bacterium
TGCTGGCCTGGGCGGAAGCGGGCTTCAACTGCTTCGGCCCGCTCGACAAGGAGCGCACCGCGGCGGGCTTCCCGGTGGTCGAAGGGCTGATGTCCTATCTACGCGACGAGTCCCTGCCCGCCAAGCTGCGCGACGGTAGCTGGGGCGCGCGGCTGTTTGAGGCCGGCGCTCGCGGCGAGGTCGCCGAGGGCCGCTGCCCGACGATGCTGAACGCCTACATCACGCCCAGTCTCGACACGACGATCAACGCGATCAGCAGCGGCATCTGGCTCTTCGCCCGCCACCCCGAGCAATGGGACGCGGTGCGCGAGGATCCGAGCCTGATCCCCAACGCGGTCAACGAGATCGTCCGCCTCGAGTCCCCAGTCACCGCCTTCACCCGGTACGTGAACGCTCCGCGCGAGGTCGACGGGGTGGAGCTGCCCGCCGGGTCCCGGGCGATCGTCGCCTCGGCCAACCACGACGAGCGCCAGTGGCCCGACCCGGACCGCTTCGACGTCCGCCGCGAGGGCGCTGCCCGCCAGCTCGGCTGGGGCCACGGCGAGCACGCCTGCCTCGGCATGGGCCTGGCGCGGCTGGAGATGAAGGCGGTCTTCGCTGCGCTCGCCCGGCACGTGCGGCGGTTCGAGTGCAAGCACGCGGTCCGCAACGTCAACATGGCGCTGCGCGGCTTCCGCGAGCTGCAGGTCAAGGTCGAGGCGGTCTGATGGCGACCGATCGCATGGGGCGACCGGAGGCGACCGTGCGGGTCGACCACATCGGCCTGTCGGTCGGCGACATAGGGGCGGCCGCCGACTTCTACGCGAGGGCCTTCGACTTCGAGCGTGAGTTCGAGTTCGAGCTTCCCTTCGACGACGTTCACGGCCTGATGATGCTGCACCCGTCGGGTCTGCGGCTGGAGCTGTTCGAGCGGCCGGGGGCGACGCCCGGCATCCAAGGGCTGGCTCCCCGCGAGGCACTGGCGACCCACGGCTACGGACACTTCGCGCTCACCCTCGCGGAAGGGCTCGACGAGTTCTACTCCCAGCTCCTGAGCGCGGGGGCGACGGGCGTCAAACCGCCCGGCCCCTCGCCCGAGCCGGGCATCCGGATCGCGTTCGTCGCCGACCCGGAGGGCAACCTCATCGAGCTGGTCGAGCGCGGGGAGGCCGGGTGAGCGGCCGGCTCGAGGGCAAGGTCACCTTCATCACCGGCACGGCCGGCGGCCAGGGACGGGCGGCGGCGCTGCTGTTCGCCGCCGAGGGCGCCCACGTGGTCGGCTGTGACCTCGACCAGACGGGCGCCGCCGAGACGGTCGAGCTGGTCGAGGCAGCGGGCGGCCGGATCACCTCGAGCGGCCCGGTCGACCTCGCCGACCCCGAGGAGGCGGCCGCCTGGATCGAGGACGGGGCGGTGGCCGCCGGGCGCATCGACGTCCTCTACAACAACGCCTCGCGCCCGGTGGTCGGCCGCTTCGAGGAGCTCACCTGGGAAGACTGGCGCTCCACCATCCACAATGAGCTCGACCTGATCTTCACCGTCACCAAAGCGGCCTGGGACCACCTCGCCGCGACCGCAGGGACGATCATCAACACCGCCTCAGTCTCCGCTCACCGCGGCGCGATCTTCATCGAACAGGCGGCGCACGGGGCGGCCAAGGGCGGCGTCCTCTCGATCACCCGGCACCTCGCCGCCGGCGGCGCCAAGCATGGCATCCGGGCCAACTCGATCAGCCCCGGCCTGATCGTGACCAAACAGATCGAGCCCTTCCTCGCCGAAGAGGGCCATCCGCTGCACGCGATGGCGGCGACGCACCCGCTGGATCGCCTCGGCACGCCCGAGGACGTCGCCCGCGTCGCCCTCTTCCTCGCCTCCGACGACGCCGCCTACCTGAACGCCGTCGACATCGTCGTCGACGGCGGCCACGCCCTGCTCAGCTGAACCCCGACGCCCCGACGAAAGGACCTTGTGCCTGACGACCCACAATTCGACGGTAAGCTGATCTGGCGCGAGGAGCCGGATTACGAGGAGGCGCGGGTCGGCCGTGTCTTCAACGCGCGCAAGCCAGGGCGGCTGCCGGCGGCGGTGCTGATGGCGGCGAGCGAGGCCGACGTGGTCGCCGGGGTGCGACTGGCGAAGGAGCGTGGGCTGCAGGTCTCGGTCCGCGCCGGCGGCCACAGCTGGGCCGCCTGGAGCGTCCGCGAGGAGGCGCTCCTGATCGACCTTGGCGGCCTGCGGGAGATCGAGCTCGACGCCGAGACCGGCATCGTCAAGGCCTCGCCCTCGACCAAGGGCGGCGCCGAGCTCAGCCCCTTCCTCGCCGAGCGCGGCCGCATGTTCACCGGCGGGCACTGCGAAACCGTCGGCCTCGGCGGCTTCCTCCTCCAGGGCGGCCAGGGCTGGAACAGCCGCGCCTGGGGGTGGGGCTGCATGAACGTGGTGGGGATCGACGTGGTCACCGCGGACGGGGAGCTGGTCCATGCCGACGAGGAGGAGAACTCCGACCTGCTGTGGGCGGCGCGCGGCGGCGGGCCCGGCTTCTTCGGCGCGATCACCCGCTTCCACCTGCGCACCTATCCGGCGCCGCCGGCGCCGACCCGCGACACCTGGGTCTTCTCGCTCGACGACCTCGAGCCGCTGCTGGAGTGGGTGCACGGGGTGCTGCCGACGCTGGAGGCGACCTGCGAACCGGTGATCGCCGCGACGCGGCTGCCGGACCTGCCGCTCTACCCCGGCATCGCCCGCCCCGAGGGCCCGGCGCTGATCCTCAACACGACCGCCTTCTGCGAGTCGACCGAGGAGGCCGACGAGTTCCTCGCCGCCTTCGCCGCGGACGCCTGCCCGCTGGCCGACCGGGCCCTCGGCCACGAGCGGGTGCTGACCGATCTCGCCGACGAGTTCCGCCAGATGACCGTGCAGAACCCGGAGGATCACCGCTACGCCGCCGACTGCTCCTGGACGAACGCGAGCGCCGCCGAGTTGGCGCCGCGCCTGCGCGACGTGTGGGGCACGCTGCCGACCGAACACTCCTTCTCGATCTGGTACGGCTGGGCTCCCCGGCAGTCGCTGCCCGACATGGCCTTCTCGGTGGAGGGCGACGTCTACCTCGCCGCCTACGCGATCTGGATCGATCCGAACGAGGACGAGGCGATGCGCGAGTGGACCCACGCCGCCGGCACTCGCTTCGCCGAGGTGGGCCACGGCGTCTACCTGGGCGACACCGACTTCACCCGCCGCTGCGATCGCTTCATGACCGACGAGAACTACGCGCGCTTCCTCGAGATCCGCTCGCGGCGCGATCCCGATGGCCTTTTCTGCTCCTACCTCCACGATGAGGAGCTCGGACTTAATGCCCACAGTTGAAGATTTTGTGTGCAGACTAGATCTCTGGGAAGGAGAGGATCACAGCGATGTCCGCGTGGTGGCCGGGGAGCTCCCCGGTGAGGTCGTGCGCTACGTCGTCCGGGCAGGTAGCGGCCGCGCCCACCTGCTGCTCGGGCAGGTCGGCCGGGTCCTGATCGGCTCGGAGGAGACCGACGGGGTGATGTCGGCGACGACGCTCTCCGGCCCGGCCGGTCAGCCGATCCCGCCTCCACTTCCACGAGCTCGAGGACGAGTACTTCTTCTGCGTGCGCGGCAAGGTCCAGGTCTGGGCCGCCGACGAGAGCCGCGTCCTCGCCCCCGGTGACATCGCCGTCGTCCCCGCAGGCACCGTCCACGCCTACGCGACGCTCGCCCAAGACAGCATGTTCATGGGCCCGATCACGCCTGGCGGCTGGGACCGCTTCTTCGACTTCTGCGGCAGCTCCTATGACAAGCCGCTCTACCCGCCGGTCGACGCCAGTCCGCTCTAGTAGGCGACTTCGATCCCGCGCTCGGCGAGCAAGTTGCCCGCTTAGTAGAGGTGATCAGCGCATCACCAGGCCGCCGTCCACCGAGAGAGTCTGGCCGGTCAGCGCCTCGGCCCGCTCGGAGGCGACGTGGGACACCATCGCGGCGACGTCGTCGGGCACCAACCGGCGCGGCAGGGCCTGCGCTTCGCACACCGTGTCGAAAGCCGCCGCCGGCATCCCCGCGCGCGCCGCCGGCGTGTCGGTGAGCCCGGGGGCGACGCAGTTGACGGTGACCCCGTCACCGCCCAGGGCCGAGGCCAGCGCTCGTCCCAGCCCTTCCAAGGCCGCCTTCGAGGTGATGTAGGGAAGGAGGACCGGCGCCGGCGGCCTCCACACCGTGTCGGAGGTGATGAAGACGATGCGGCCGAAGCGCCGCTCGCGCATCCCGGGGACCAGCTCCTGGCAGAGCCACAAGGCGGCCTCGACGTTCACCGCCTGGACCCGCCGCCAGGTCGCCGCGTCGACCGTGTCGAGATTCCCTCGGTCGAAGGCGGCGGCGGCGTGGACGAGGACGTCGCAGCGGCCATGGCGCTCCAGCAGCTCGGCCGCGGCGCCTCGCGTCGCCGCCTCGGAGGAGAGATCGCAGGCGAGCTCGGCCTCGCGGTCGAGGGCGACGACCAGATATCCGTCGGCCTCCAGCGCCCTGGCGATCGCACCCCCGATCGCCCCGGCGCCGCCGGTCACCAACGCTACCCGGCCCACCATCAGAGGACCAGGTCGTAGTCGCCGGCGGCGAGCAGCTCGGCCATCTTGCGGCGCGGGTTGCCGACCAGCAGGAGGCTGCGGATGCCGAGCTCGGCCGGCAGCCCGGCCACCGCGACCCGCATCTTCTCGGCCATCTCGGCGACCGCCTCGGCTTCGAGCTGATCGGGCCGCACCGGCGCCCCGCCGACCATCGCCAGGGAGAGCAGGGCGCTGTGCCGGCGGACGGTCCCACAGAGGTCGAGGGTCGCCCGTTCGCGACAGGCGAGGTCGGCCGCCGCGTTCAGCGCGGCGGCGTCGACGAAGGATTCGCAGCGGAACAGGATCCGCCGGATCGGACGCTTCGGCTTGTTGTTCAACTCAGCTCCCATTCCCCGTGCCCGGACAGGGTTCCCGGCCCCGTGGCTGACATTTTCTCGATCCTGAAGGCAGGGACAACTTGCATACAGAATTAATTTCTGTACTCTACCTTACGGGAGGCTCTTCGGGAACCTCGAAGGCCGACTCGTGGTCGCCGTAGCCGCCGGCGCGGCAATCGACG
>JAFDWG010000015.1 GCA_018268605.1 Actinomycetota bacterium
CGGTGAGGTTGGAGGACTCGACCGCGGCGGCGGTCGGCTCCCAGAGGATCTCGGGGGTCTGCTTCCGCTCCAAGGTCGCTCAAGCGTACATTCAAGTAGGTATGCTTGCGTCATGCCGATCACCGCCCGGCAGGCCGCCGGCATCCGCACGCGCCAGGAATTACTCGACGCAGCGATCGGGCAGATGGCGACCTCGAAGCGCGCCGGCAACTTCGACGAGATCGCGGCGTCGGTCGGCCTGACGAAGGGCGCGATCTACCATCACTTCGGCTCGGTCGACCAGTTGGTCCAAGAGGTCTTCAAGGAGTCGATCAGGCTGCATGCCGACCGGGTGGTCGCCGCCAGCGAAACCGGTACGGGCAGGGAGCGCCTGCAGGCCTTGATCGACATCTCGGCGCTCCTCTACGGTTCAGACACGGCGTTCTATCGCCTCCTCCTCCGTCTTCACGTCGAAGCTGGAAGCACGCGGCCCGCGCTTGCCACCATCGCCCGGCGCGTCCAGCAAAGCCAGCGCACCTATATGGCGGGCCTGATCCGGGCGGGCCAGGAGGACGGATCGATCCGCGCCGACATCGACGCCGCGGCGGCCGGTGAGATGGTCAACGCGGCCCTGCAGGGGATGCTGGTCCAGCAACTCGAGGCGCCCGAGGATCAGCGCCGCGCGGCCGAACGGTTCGGCGACCTTCTCGAGGTCCTCCTGTGATCGACTTCGAGATCGACGGTGAGCTGGCGGCGCTGCGCCACCGGGTCGACGAGTTCGTGCGGGAGGTGGCGATTCCGGCCGAGGCGCGGGACTCCTCCGAGCATGGACTCGACGAGGGACTACGTACCGAGCTCCAGGACGAGGCGCGCAAGTGGGGACTCTTCGGCCCACAGATCAGCGCCGATCTCGGCGGCCTCGGACTGGACCACCGCGGCACCGCCGTGATCCTCGAGGCTTCCGGTTACAGCGTCCTCGGCCCCCAGGCGATGCACTGCGCCGCCCCCGACGAGGGCAACATCCACATGCTCGACGTCATCGCCGATCCGGAGCAGCGTGAGCGCTATCTGGTGCCCCTGGCGGCGGGACGGATCCGTTCCTGCTTCGCGATGACCGAGCCCGCGCCCGGCGCCGGCGCCGACCCCTCGATGCTGCTCACCCGGGCGGACCGGATCGACGGCGGCTGGGTGATCGACGGCCGCAAGTGGTTCATCACCGGTGCCGAGGGCGCCGGCTTCGCCATCTGCATGGCGCTGACGGACGAGGGCGCGACGATGTTCCTGGTCGACGCCGACAACCCGGGGTTCCGGCTCGAGCGGACGATCGAGGCGACGGATCGCGCTTTCCCGGGCGGCCACTGCGAAGTCCTCTTCGAGGAATGCCGGGTGGACGACGCCGCCGTGCTGGGCACCGTCGGCGAGGGGTTTCGCTACGCGCAGGTCCGTCTCGCCCCGGCCCGCCTCACCCATTGCGAGCGCTGGCTCGGCACCGCCCGGCGGGCGCTCGACTTCGCCATCGACCGCGCCAACGAGCGCGAGGCGTTCGGGCAGAAGCTGGGTGAGCTGGGGATGGTCCAGCGGATGATCGCCGAGTCGGTGCTCGACATCGAGACCAGCCAGGCGATGATCTGGCGCTGCGCCTGGGCGCTCGACCAAGGGCGACCCGCCCGCCACGAGTCGTCCCTGGCAAAGGCCCATGTCGCCGAGGCGGTCAACCGGGTGGTCGATCGCTCGATCCAGATCTGCGGGGCGCTGGGGATCTCCGGTGACGCCCCGCTCGCCCGGCTGCTCAACGAGGTGCGCCCGTTCCGTATCTACGACGGGCCGACCGAGACGCACCTCTGGGCGATCGCCAGGCGAGCTTTGCGGGACCGCGCGGCGGACGCCTCCGCTTCATGAGCTTGCAGCTGGATGCCGTCCGCGGGTTCCTCGACTCCGCGGGACTCGGCGCGGGCGAGGTCCGCGCGGAACGGATCGGCGATGGGCACTCGAACCTCACCTACCGGTTGGAGCGCGGCGACGAGTCCTTCGTCGTGCGACGCCCGCCGCTCGGCGATCTGGCCGCCTCCGCCAACGACGTGCTGCGCGAAGCGCGCGTGGTCGCGGCGCTCGCCGACACGGACATCCCGACGGCGCCGGTGCTGGCGCTCTGCGACGACGCCTCCGTGATCGGCGCGCCCTTCTACGTCATGGGCTACGTCGCGGGTGAGGTGATCACGTCGAAGTTGCCCTCTGCCTTCGACGAACCCGGCGCCGGCGAGCAGATCGCCACAACCCTCATCGACACCCTGGCGCGGATTCACGCCGTCGACCTCCAGCACAGCGGCCTGGCGAGCATCGGCAGGCCGAGTGGATACCTCGCGCGGCAGCTGAGACGTTTCGGCGCGATCCTCGACCAGACCCTCACGCGTCCGCTACCGGGCATCGCCGAGATCGGCGACTGGCTGTCGGCGAACTTGCCGGAGACGGTCGAGACCACCCTCGTCCACGGCGACTTCCGCCTCGGCAACCTGCTTTTCGCGAGTCCTGCCCGAGTCGCCGCCGTCCTCGACTGGGAGATGGCGACGGTGGGCGATCCACTGGCCGACCTCGGCTACTGCACGGCCTTCTGGGCCGAGACCGGCGACGAGGAGAATCCGATGCTCGCACTGGGAAGCGTTTCGCGCGATGCCGGCTTTCCATCGCGACAGGCCCTCGCCGATCACTACGCGGAGGCCACCGGCAGATCCATCGACGATCTCGCGTGGTATCAGGTCTTGGCGATCTGGAAGGCCGCGATCTTCCTCGAGGCGAGCTACGGCCGCTACCGCGCGGGCGACAGTGACGACGAGTTCTTCGCCGATCTCGACGCCGGGGTTCCCGCCCTGGTCCGGGACGCGCAGCGGGCGATCGAGCGGGCCTGACGCCTTCCTACCCCGCCCTGCCCGAGTCGCTGCCGACGCCCGCGACCGTCGGCGCGGCGGCGAGCAGTCGCTGCGTATAGGGGTGCTGGGGATGCCGCAGCACCTGCTCGGTCCGCCCGCGCTCGCAGATCGCGCCCTTCTCCAGAACCATCACCTCGTCGGCGACGGTGGCGACGACGCCGAGGTCGTGGGTGATGAAGAGCAGGCCGACCCCGAGTTCGTCGCGCAGCTCGTCGAGCAGAGCGAGGACGGCAGCCTGGACCGAGACGTCGAGCGCCGAGGTGACCTCGTCGCAGAGGATCAGGTCCGGCTCGGCGGCCAGGGCACGGGCGATCCCGACCCGCTGACGCTCGCCCCCCGACAGCTCGGATGGAAATCGAGCGGCGATCCGCGCAGGCAATCGCACCCGCTCGAGCAGCCTGCGTGCCTCCTCGATCGAGGCAGACCTGCCGAGGCCACGCAGGATCCTGGCCGGCCGCGCGATCGCGTCGCCCACCGTGTGTCGCGGGTTCAGTGCGTCGGCCGGGTTCTGGAACACCAGCTGGACCGCGCGCCGCTGGTCGACGGTCCGGCGATAGGAGAGGCTGCTGAGGCTCTCCCCCGCCAGGGTGATGGTGCCCCCAGAGATCTCATGCAGGCCGGCGATGGCCCGGGCGATCGTCGTCTTGCCGCTGCCGGACTCGCCGACCAGGGCGACGCAGGCACCGGGCATGATCTCGAAGCTGATGTCCGCCGCCGCCAGCACCCTCCCCTCCCTCGTTCGATGTTCGGCGCGGAGGTTCTCGACCGCGAGCAGGGGCGCCTCCCCGGCCCGCGAGCGGCTGCTCCGTATGAGCGGCACGGATTCCGAGGGAGGCGTCTTCTCCCAGTGCAGACAGCGGACCGCGCGCCCGTCGCCGATCTCCTCCAGCGCCGGCATCGCCGCGGTGCAGGCGTCGGTCCGCTGGCCGCATCGGGGAGCGAACGAACAGCCCGTGGGCCGCTCGCCGACCCCGACCGCCGTCCCCGGCATCGGATCCAGCCTGCGCGGATTCACATGGTCCGGGATCGAGGCCAGGAGGCCGCGGGTGTAGGGGTGACGGGGCGTCGCGAGGAGGCTTGCGGCCGGACCCTCCTCGACGATGCGGCCGGCATACATCACCGCGATCCGGTCGGCGATGTTGCTGACGACGGCAAGGTCGTGGGTGACGTAGACCATCGCGATCCCCTGCTCGTCGCGAAGGCGGACGAGCTCCTCGAGGATCCGCGCCTGGGTGACCACGTCGAGCCCGGTGGTCGGCTCGTCGAGCACGACGACGGCCGGGTCACAGGAGAGCGCGACCGCGATGCAGACCCGCTGCTGCTGACCGCCGGAGAGCTGATGCGGGTAGCGGCGCGCGAACGCCTGGGTGGATTCCAGGCCCACGGTGTCGAGCATCTTGCGCGCGACCTCTTCCCGCGACCCCGGCGCGCCGTGGGCGCGGAGCAGATCCTCGATCGCGTCGATGATGCGAAGAGCCGGATTCAGGGCGCGGCCCGGATTCTGAGAGACGTAGGAGATCACCGCGCCGCGCGAGCTGCGCATCGACTCGTCCATCGCGACGCCGGTCCCGTCGAGCTCCAGCGATCCCTCCCAGATCTCGACCCCGGGGCCGCTGTACCCGAGCAGGGCGAGGGCGGTGGTCGTCTTCCCCGACCCCGACTCGCCGACCAGCCCGAGGATCTCCCCCCGCCCAAGGCGGATGTCGACCTCGTCCACCACCGCGGGCCCGGAGGAGAGGCCGACGCGCAGCCCCGAGACGGACAGCGCGGCGGTGCCGTCGGCTACCGGCGGACTGCTCGGCACGCCGCTCATCGTCCGGCCCCCGAGCGACCCAGGGTGTGGGCGTAGGAGTCGGCGAGCAGGTTGACCGAGATCGTCAGCAGGGCCAGCATCGTCGCGGGCGCGAGCAGGGCGAGTGGGTTCGTCTGCAGGATCTGCCGATTCTCGGAGATCATCAGGCCCCAGTCGGCGGACGGGGGCTGGGATCCGACGCCGAGGAAGTTGAGGCTCGCGACCAGGAAGATCGCGCCGAGAAACCTGACCCCGCCGTCGGCGAGCACCATCGGCGTGATGTTCGGCAGCACCTCCCGCCGCATCAGCGCGGGCATCCGCTCACCGCGGGAGATCGCGCTCTCGATATAGCCGGTCGTCCCGACCTCGAGCGTCGCCGCCCTGATGATCCGGGCCGCGCCGGGGAAGAGCACCAGCGCGACGCCGATCACCATCACCGCCGTGCTGGTTCCGACCCCGGAGATCAGCACCAGCAGGAGCAACAGCGGCGGCAGCACGATCAATACTTCGACGGTCGCCATCAGCAACGTGTCGAGCCAGCGCCTCCGGGTCAGCGCCGCGAACATGCCGATGCTGAGAGCGAGCGCGTAGGTGAGCAGCACCGACACCGCCGCCACGGTCAGCACCGAGACTCCGCCGTGCAAGACTCGACTGAGGACGTCGCGCCCGAGGAAGTCGGTGCCCAGGGGAGCGCCGGGAATCGGGCCTGAGCCGGGCGGTCCGACCGGCACGTCGATCGGATGCGGGGCGACGAACGGGCCGACGAAGGCGACGGCAAGGACGAACGCGAGGACGATGATGCCGAGCACACCACGCCTGGTGCGCAGCGCCGCGGGCACCGACCAGCTCCGCCTTCCGGTCGCGACCTCGGCGATCGGTGTCGGCGTCGCGCTCACTTCAACCCCGTCCGCAGCTTCGGCACGAGGAAGACGACGAGCAGGTCGGCGACGATGTTGATCACGACGAAGACCGCGGCGATCACCAAGGCGATCGCCAGCACCAGGGTGACGTCGCGGGTGAGCACGGCGTTGGTCAGCAGGTTGCCCAGACCCGGGTAGGCGAACACCGCTTCCACCACGATGATGCCACCGAACAGGTACTGGATGGTCTGGGCGAATGCCTGGATGCTCGCGGGCAGGGCGTTGCGTAGCGCATAGCGGCTCAACACCCTGCGCTCGGGGATACCGCCGAGGCGGGCGACGGTGACGTAGTCCTCCTTCAGCGACTCGACCACCCCGGCGCGCACCTGCCGCGCGCCGAACGGTAGCGAGGCCGCGAGCAGGGTCAGCAGCGGCAAGACCAGCGCTTCGGGGTTGTCGAGCGGGCTCGCACCCGGCGGCACCAGTGCCACCGGCGGGTAGAGGTCGAGCTCGTTGAAGAAGAGCAGGATCAGAAACGTGCCGACCACGAATTCCGGCAGGGAACCGAGGATCAGGGAGCCATAGGAGACGGCGTAGTCGGTCGACTTCCCCGCCCGCAGCGCGGCGATCGTGCCGAGCACCAGCGCCAGCGGGATGATCAGGATCGACGCGATCAGGGCCAGGATCAGGCTGTTGACGAGCGGCGTCGCGATCATCGAGCCGACCGATGGATCGGGGGCGTTCTGCGCGACCTGCACGGCCGAGTCGCCGAGGTTTCCCTGGACCAGGCCTTCGACCCAGTGGCCGTATCGCGCGACGACCGATTCGTTCAGATGAAGCTCGCTGCGCAGGGCGGCGACCCGTTCGGGGGTCGCCTCCTTGCCCAGCACCGTCTGGGCGACGTCTCCCGGCAGGATGTTGGTCGCCGCGAAGAGGATCACCGAGACCGCCGCCAGGGTCAGGAAGCCGACCGCGCAGCGGCGCAGGAGGAAGCGCAGGACAGGGTGAGAGCCGCGCGGCACGCGCGCGGCCGGGGGCGCGGCGACGCCGACCGGGGCGAGCGGATCCTGCTCCAGCTCGGCGTTCACCGGTGCTCGACCCGCCTACCGTTCACGCGATCCAGCCGGTCAACAGGCGCCAGTTGTTGAGCGTCGGACCGGGACCGGCCTTCAACCCTTCGACGTTGGGCGCGATCAGGTCGAGCGAGTCGTTGGTCCCCCACCCCAGCTGCCCCCCTTCTTCGAACTGCTGGGTCTGGACTTCTCGCCAGAGCTCCGCCGCAAGCTTCGGGTCGACCGCCGCGACGGCTTCGGAGATCAGCTTCGAGGCCGCCTTCCCGCCCGGTTTCTGTGTGCCCCAGTGGGTCGTGTTGTAGGCCCCTTCGGGCACGAAGAAGGTGCGGTACTGCTGGGTCAGCGACGGACAACACAGGCACTGGTCCTGCCCGATCGGCCGGGTCGCGTAATCAAGGCCGAAGTAGGTCGCCGCGGGGCCGTTCTGCACCTTGATGTCGAAGCCCGCTTCCTGCGCCTGGGCGGCGAACAGCGTCGCCGATTCGACGTAGCCGGGGGCGGCATTGGAGGTGGGTAGATCGAAGGACATGCCTTCCATGCCCGCTTCCTTGAGGAGCGACTTGGCTTTTTCCGGGTCGTGGGGACGGACCAGGTCGGCGGCGAAGTAGTCGCAGCCCTCCCCGATCAGATCGTTTGCCACCTGTCCCATTCCGTCCAGCGCCCCTTCGACCAGCGCCGGGCGATCGGCGGCCAACCTCATCGCCTGACGAACCCTGACGTCGGCGAACGGCCCCTGGTCCATCCGCATCGAGATGATCATCGTGACCGGCGACTGCGAGCGCAACAGCTTCAGCTGACCTCCAGCTTCGTACTGCTTCGCCTCGGTCGGCGGCGCCAGCGAGAGCACGTCCGTGGCTCCCGACAGCAACGCGTTGAGGCGGGCGCTCTCATCGGTGAAGCTGGAGTCGATCAGCAGCTTGTCGACGTAGGGGTACGGCGCGTCCCAGTAGTCGCGGTTCGCCACGAAGAGGCTCTGCTGCCCGGGGTTGAACGACTGGTACTTGAAGGGACCCGTGCCGACCGGCTTCGCGAACGAGTGCTTGCCGGCCCCGTTCTGGACTATCCCCATGTTGTAGAAGGTGAGCAGCGAGGGGAACTCCGCCACCGGCACGAGGAGCGGCACCTCGACCGTCAGGTCGTCGCGCTTGCGGACCCGCTTGAAATCGACGAGACCGACAACGAACTGGTTTGCGTACGATTCCGGGCTCGACCAGGCGTTGATGGTCCACACCACATCGTCGGCCCCGAATGGTTTGCCGTCGTGCCAGGTCACGCCCTTGCGCAGGTGCAGGGTCCAGACCGTCGCGTCCTTGTTGCTCTCGGCGCTGGTCGCCAGCCCCGGGTGCAGGGTCTTGACGTCGTCGTAGGTCTCGAAGAGGCGGTCGAAGATCGCATAGGTCCGGAGACCGTCCGGGGTCGTCAGCACCAGTCCCGGATCGAGCGTCTCCGCGGTGCCACCGGTGATCGTGCTCACCCGCAGTTCGCCGCCGCGCTTCGGCTTTCCGCCCGGCGAGGAGGTGGTGAGGGCGTCGGTGGCGCCGCCACAGGCCGCCAAGGCGTTGCCCGCCGCGCCCACGGCGAGGGCAGTGGCGCCGACCCGCAGGGCGCCGCGTCGCGTCATCGATCGCCCAAGGAGGCCATGATCGCCGCCGGACTGCTCTTTACCTGAATCTCGCTTCACGGTCCCTCGTGCTTTCTTCGCCAGCTTCGGAAGGGCGGTCGCCCTCCTCTACACCGCAACCCAACGGCGACGGTAGGACGAGGAGGCCGGCGCGGGAACTAACCGAAGGTATGAAATATCGGGCGGATTTCGTACAGCTGACGTGACCTCGTGGTCGGGTATGAACCGGCGGGGTCAGGTTGTTCGCATCGATCAATGGACTTGGTCGATGGGTCCGCGACAGCCTGTCGCACATGACTTCGACATCGGCCGCAGAGCCAGAGACCAACCTGTTCATCGGCGGCGAGTTCGTGGCCGCCGGGGGCACCGCCAGGATCACGGTGGAGAATCCCTCCACCGAGGAGACCCTCGCCGAGGTTCCCGACGCCTCCTCCGCCGATATCGATCGGGTGGTCGCAGTGGCCCGCGAGGCGCAGCGTTCGTGGGCGAAGGTCGATCCCCTGGCGCGGGCGGAACTCCTACACGAGTGCGCCGACCGCCTCCACGCCGCGCGGATGGAGCTGGGCAAGACTCTGACCCTGGAGGCCGGCAAGACGCTGAAGGAGTCGGTCGACGAGGTCGAGTGGGCGATCACCGCGTTCCGGCACCTCGCCGAGACCGCACGAGGGTCGGGCGGACGCGTGGTCGGAGCGACGAAGCCCGGCCAGATGAACTTCGTCGTCTATGACCCGGTCGGCGTCGCGGTGCTGATCATGCCCTTCAACTACCCGATCGCCCTGCTGGCCTGGCAGGCGGCGGCCGCGCTGGCGACCGGCAACTCGTGCATCGTCAAGCCGTCCGAGCTGACACCGTTGGCGACGCTGCAGATGGCACGGGTCCTCGACTGCCTTCCGCCGGGGACGTTCAACGTCATCACCGCCACCGGCGCGGGCGCCGCGAAGCTGGTCGAGCATCCCGATACCGACATGGTCGCCTTTACCGGCTCGGTGGCGACCGGAGCCAAGATCATGGCGGCGGCCGCGCCACGGATCAAGAAGCTGCTGCTCGAGCTGGGTGGCTCCGATCCCTTCATCGTCGCCGGGGACGCGCCGCTCGAGACGGCGGCGCCCGGTGCCGTCTTCGCCGCCTTCCTCAATGCCGGCCAGGTTTGCACCTCGGCCGAGCGATTCTTCGTCGAGAAGCCCATCTATGACGACTTCATGTCACGGATGCTCGACGAGACGGACCGCGTCCGCGTCGGCAATCCTCTGGCCGACGTGGACGTCGGCCCGCTCATCTCCGGGCCCGCCCGGGACCGCATCGGCGAGACGCTCGAGCGACTCCAGGGCGGCGGCGCCCGGGTCTTGGCCGGCGGCGGCATCCCCGCCGGTCTCGACCGCGGCTATTTCCACGAGCTGACGATCGTCGAGGTCGCCGACTCGGCCCGTCATTCATCCGATGGCGAGGTCTTCGGCCCGGTCGCGACGGTCACGCCGGTCGATTCGATCGACCGGGCGATCGAGCTGGCGAACGACTCTCCATACGGGCTCGGGGCCAGCATCTACACCGGCTCACTGTCGACCGCGATGCGGGCGGCCACGGAGTTGCGGGCCGGCACGGTCTGGATCAACGACCCGCTGAAGGACAACGACGCGGCACCGTTCGGCGGGCAGAAGATGAGCGGCCTCGGCCGCGAGCTCGGCTCGGAGGGGATCACCGCCTTCTGCGAGCCGAAGCACATCCACATGGATTTCGACGCCGCCCCGTCGCCGGAGTGGTGGTTCCCCTACCAGCGCCCCGATCTAGAGAGCTGAGCCGAGCTCGGCTCCCACCTGAAAGGAAGAGATGGCATACCTCAAGGAGCCGCAGGACATCGAGCGGCTGCGGGAGTGCTTCGCGCGCCCCCGCTTCGTCTCGCAGACGCTCTCGATCGAGTTCACCACCACCCGTGAGTTCGCCCGCGAGGTGTTGCCGCCGTGCTTCGATCTGGCGGCCGAGCCACTCGGATACGTCTCGATCGCTCAGTATCAGAGCACCGGCATGGGCGACTTTCCCTGCGGATGGGTTCACCTGATGGCGAAGTACGGCGAGACCGAAGGCATCTTTCCGATCGCCAGCTACTTCGGCGACACGACCGACACCACCTGGATCCGTGAGGTGTGGGGAGAGCCCGGTAAGGCCGCGAAGACCGCGATGTTCGAGGACGGCGACCGACGCTTCGCCTATAGCGAGCGCAAAGGCGTGCGGATCATCGAGATGGAAGCCGAGCTCGGGGCCGAGCAGATCACCGCCGGGCCGCTCGAGATGCCGAGCAACTACTTCGAGGTCAAGCTGGTCCTGAGCGCCCGCGACGGCGGCCTCGAGTTCGATCCCGCGGTCGTGGTCATGGACGTCGAGGAGGAGGCGACCAGCTACCGCACGGGCGCGGGAGGCTTCGATCTCCGCGGCACCCCGTTCGACCCACTCGACGAGATCCCGGTGGTCACGGTCGGCGAGGCGTCGTGGAAGGTCAGCAGCTCGCGCTACGAGATCACCGCGTATGACTCGCTGGAAGACCGCGACGCCTATCTGCCCTGGGCCTATGCGGACCGTTACTGGGATGATCCGCGCCTGCTGACCGTCCCCCGTCGCTTCGCCGCCGGAGCCTGAGCGCCGCTCGCCGGGCGCGGCCCGGCGAGCGGCGTCGTCCATCTGTACGAAGTTGTGAGTTCGATTTCGTACCGCTGCTGGATTTCCAGGGGCAGTCTCGCGTGGGAGGGTAGCGCCGCCAACGAGGAGAGGAGAACCTGTGAGTTACGTCTGGACGGCCGATCAGATCGAGCGCTACCTCGGTTATTACGAGGACCTCAGGACCCACCACACCTACACCTACGCGAGCTACGCCACCACCACGGATTTCGCCCGGAGCGTCCTACCGCCCTGTCTGGAGCCCGCCGACGAGCCGACCGTGACGATCGCGCTCGGCGCCTTCATGGAGTGGATCGAAGGTGTCCCCAACCGGGTCGGCCGGGACCGCGTCGCCGCGATCGGCGTCAACGCGCGCCACGGCGATGAGGAAGGCATGTACTACCTCACCGCGATCGAGGAGGAAGAGGTGAACATCGTCACCGGCCGCGAACTCTGGGGCACGGCGAAGAAACAGGGCAGCGTCGACTTCTTCGAGGACGGCGAAAGCTTCTTCGCCGTCGTCGAGCGCAAGGGCCACCGCCTGATCGAGATGCGCGGCACCCTCGGCGAGGAGGTGACGAAGCGCGGCGAAGAGTCCGAGATCTACTTCGAGCTGCGGGGCTACTTCGGTCCGAACGGCCGTGGGCTTTCAGGGGTCCAGTTGGTGGTCTTCGAGAACACCTCCTTGACCAAGCGGTCGCAGCCGATGACCGACGTCTCGGTGAAGCTCGGTGAGTCCCCGTTCGATCCCGGCGTCGCGACCGTGAAGCTCGGGGATCTGGTCGACGCCGGTCACTACGGCGGGGAGACCTCCTACGTGATCCGCGACATCGTCGAGCTCGACGGCGACGGTCACGCCTACGCGCCCTATCTGATGGGCCGCCTCTATGACGACTGGCCCGACGTACGCGAGCTCTCCGACCGGGTGGTCGGCGGTCCGAGCTGGACCGGCCCCTCGGCGGCCGACCAGCGCTGACCGCGTGCGGATGAAACGGCCCGACGAGCTGCTCGTGGCCCCGAGCGGGCCGATCACGCGGCGGCGCGCGCTACGGCTCGGGGCCGAGGCGGCGATCGCCGCCTCGGCGCTGGGTGGCCTCGCCGGTTGCGGCGTCGGCTCGAACTACGCCTCCGAAGCACAGGCCGGAAAGCCGGTGCGCGGTGGCACGCTCAAGCTCGGGATGATCACCGGCGGCACCGCGGAGACGCTCAATCCGGGTCTCGTGCTCGGGGAAGCCGACGGGATTCGGACGATGCAGCTTTTCGACCGCCTCTTCGAGACCTACGACGACGTCAAGACGTTGCACCCCGGCCTGGCGACCTCCGCCGAGAGCAACAAGGACGCCACCACCTGGACGCTGCATCTGCGCCGAGGTGTGACCTGGCACGACGGCAAGCCATTCACCGCCGACGATGTGGTCTGGACCTTCAACACCTGGTCCGCCACGTCCTCCTACGCGAACCAGTTCGTCGCCGGACTGGTCGACTTCAAGCAGGTGCGAAAGCTGGACCAACTGACCGTCATCGTTCCTCTGCTGAAAGGGGTGGCACAGTTCCCGAGCCTCCTCACCCAGTACAACATGGGGGTCATCCAAAACGGCGCCACGAAGGCCGACCTGTCGGAGCCGGTCGGCACCGGGCCGTTCAAGTATCTGTCTTTCACGCCGGGACAGCAGTCGCTGTTCGACGCCAATCGCGACTACTGGGATCACCGGTACCCCTACGTCGATCAGCTTCTGATCGACTCGAGCTTCACCGACGAGACGCCGCGCCTGAACGCGCTGCTGTCAGGGCTGATCGATGTGATGCCGCTGGTCCCGGCCAACATCGCGCGCCAGTACGAAACGCCCGGCCAGCTGAAGCTCTTGCGCGCGCCCTCCCCGGCGACGATGCTGATCTCGATGCGGATCGACCAAGGGCCGTTCGCCGATGTCAGGGTACGCCGGGCGATGCGCCTGGCCGCCGACCGGACCGCTCTGGTGGAAGGCGCTCTCGGCGGCCAGGGGGCCGTCGCCGACGACCTGATCGGCAAGGGGTGCGATTTCTTCGCCGCGGACCTCGAGCGTCCCCACGATCCCGAGCAGGCCGCTTCCCTCCTCAAGGCGGCGGGCCAGACCGGCTTGAGCTTCACCCTGCCGACCTCGAACGTGGTCCCGGGCTATGTCGAATCGGCGACGCTCTTCGCCCAGCAGGCCAACGAAGCGGGGTTCGACGTGAAGGTCGAAAACGGGCCGCCTGCGACCTACTTCGGGCTCGACTACATCACCCGGCCGATCGGCCAGGACAACAGCATCAGCGCGCCCTCGCTGACCCAGCAATACCGCACCTTCTTCGCCCCTGGCGGGGCCTACAACACCACCCATTGGGGAGAACAGGAACCGGGCGGCAAGGCGGCTTCCAAGCTGATCTCCGAAGCGATCGCCGCGGTCGATCCGAAGCTTGCCGCCGAGTTGTGGCGGGAGGTGCAGGTGCAGCAATTCGAGATTGGAGGGCAGCTCGGCTGGGGCACGATAGACGCCCTCTCCCTGGCGGCCCCGAACGTCTACGGACTCAAGGAGGGGCCGGCGACTGCGGTCGACAACGGGCGGCTTCTGACCGGCTGGCTTGCGTGAGCACCGACGCGATCGACGCCTCGGCCCGGCGCCGTCTGCTGGTCCTCGTCTCGATCGCGTTCGCGCTCGATTGGACGTTCTACTCCGCAGTGACTCCACTCATACCGGACCTGCAGCGGGAAATGGGACTGACCGACGCGGCCACCGGAATCTTCGTCGCGAGTTATGCGCTCGGCCTTCTCGGCTCGGCACTTGCCGCAGGCTGGGTGACGGCGCGAATCGGTGCCCGTACCGCACTCGTCGCCAGCCTCGTCATGTTCGCCGCGGTGACCGTGCTCTTCGGCCTCGCCGACACGGTGGCCGGCCTCGACCTGGCGCGCGGGCTGCAAGGCGTGGCCTCCGCGGTCACCTGGGCGGCGGGGCTGGCGTGGCTCCTTGCCGCCAACCCAGAGGATCGCCACGGCCTGCTGATCGGGACCACCACCTCGGCCTCGATGGTCGGTGGCCTGATCGGCCCCCTCCTGGGCGCGTCGGCGGTGCACCTGGGACGGCCGGTGATCTTCTCGCTGGTCGGGGCGGGTGCCGTCTTCCTGGCCCTCCTGTTGCGCGCGGTGCCCGTGCCACCGCGCGAAGGCGACATTCGTCCGCTCGCCGCCCTACGGGTGTTGGCGGACGGAGCCGGGGCGCTCGCCGCCTGGGTCATCCTGCTGATCGCCGCCATCACCGGAGCGATGGTGGTGCTCGCCCCGTTGCGGCTCGATCGCCTCGGCCTCGGCTCGACCGACATCGCGGTGGTCTTCCTCGTCGTCGCGCTGATCGAGATCGTCATCGGTCCACCGGTCGGCCGCTTCACCGACCGCGATGGTCCCCGCCGACCGATGCTTCTCGCCCTGATCCTGACCACGGCGCTGTCGGGCGCTCTCGCCGCGGTGAGCTCGCTCGTCCCGGCGATCGTCTCGATCGGATTGCTCCTGCCTTGCGCACTGGCGGCGATCACGCCGGCCTACGTGGTCTTGGGAGGTCTCGCAACCGATCGCGGCGTCGCCGTCGCGGGCCTCCTCGCCGCGGGCAACCTGGCCTGGGCCGCGGGCGAGAGCGGCGGCGCCCTCAGCGCCGGCTGGCTCGAAGACGGCGGCGTCGCCACGGCCGGGTACATCGGTATGGCGCTGCTGGCGCTGGCCACCAGCGTGGTGCTCTTCCTTACGCGATCTCCCTTGCTGTCCGGCCGGACCCCGATCGCCGCGGACCAGACGCACCCGGTGGGCGGCCGTGGCGCTAGTCGCTGACCCGGCGCAGGGCCTCGAGTGCGAACCACAGCTCCGCCACATCAGCTGTCTCGCTCAGTCGATGTCCGGTCAGCTTTTCGACCCGTCGCATCCGGTAGACCAGCGTCTGCTTGTGGATGAAGAGCTCGGCGGCCGCCCGTTTCCAGGAACGGTTGGCGGCAAGGAAGACACGCAGGGAGGTGGTGAGCTCGGACTGGTGCTCGGCGTCGTATTCGAGCAGCGGCCCGAGTACTCGGCTGACCATCGCTTCGGTCTCGGCGATCGAGCGGGGGCCAAAGGACGATGCGCCTTCGCCATAGCGCAGGATGGTGCTCTCGCCATCGCGCGCCCAGTCGAGCGCCCAGCGTGCCTCGCGGACGGCTCCGGTAAATGATTCGATTCCGGTGAAAGGGTCACTCACGCCGATCGCGACCCCCCGGCCGAGAAGTTCGGCGACCACCATGACGTCGTCGTCGTGCACGAGCAGGTCGAGGGTTCGTCCACGGCGCCAGAGGAGGTTGCCGATGCCGTGGTCGGCGAGCACGTGGTGGAGCTCGTCCCAGGGATCGCCCTCGACGGCGGCGCCCGCACGGGCGCCGAGCACCACCAGCGGCCCCGAGCCGAGACCGCGATCGATCAGTTGCTGCGCCGCTCGAGTCGCCGGAGCACGGCCTTCATGCATCTGCGCGAACAGCTCGGCCCCGGTGCGGCCGAGTTCCTCACGCTGGGACCACTGCCGCTCGAGCTGCAGCGCGGCGACGGTCGCCACGTGCTGGAGAAGCGAATAGGGAGGCGCCGGACCGTTGCCAGGGATCGCGACCAGAGAGAGCGAGCGTCGCAGGGGCAACGGCACCAGCAGGCAAGTTCCGGCCTCTACCTCCAGTCGCAACAGGCCGGGCGCCTGTCGGGGACGCCCCTCGATGGCCTGACGGATCGCTGTCCGGGTCGGGCCGTCGAGGCCCGAGGATCCGGCCAGCACCACCTCGGCCGTGGGGTGTGCGCAAACCGACAGGCGGCAGTTCACCTCGCGCTCGAGGATTCCGAGCAGCTCGGACTCGAATCCACCCTCGATCACGCTCCTGACCTTGTCGTAGACCCTGGCCGCGCGCACGACGCGATCGTTGACGTCGGCCCGATTGGCCTCCGCGACCGCCCGACTCACCTGGACGAAAGGCACCTCGTAGGCCGTGATCAACAGCGGCATGGCCGCCTCGTCGGCGGCCGCGATCATGCCGTCGCTGAGCGGAGGCGCCTGCATCTCCTCTCCGATCGCCACCCCGCTGACACCGACTGCCGCCAACTTCCAGACGTACTCCACCTGCTCGTCGGGATCGACCGGCACGCCGAGGCCGACCGTCATCAACAGATCCTTGGCCTCCAACCACTCCCACGGCCGATGGACCTCGACCGAATGCGCCCAGCTGATGACGTTGTCCGCGCCCGATCCTCCCGCGTGCAGCCGCGTCCTCAGATAGGGGATCTGGGTGAGTTCGGCGACCGTCAGCGGCATCGGCGAGCCATCAGGTTGCTGGGCTTGGTCGCCGTTCCTCCGCCATCCACGAAGCTCGTCGGGTCAAGCGACGCGACCGCGCGCGCCGCGCGCGAGGGGACCCTCCCCTCGTCCTCGGCCCGCTCCTTCCGCTCCACCGCGCGACGGACGATTTCACCACCGACGAAGAGCAGCGGTTCGGGCGGCAACCGCCTTCCCGGGGTCCTGCCGAGCGCCTCGGGCACCGCGACGCGGTCGCGCCCCAGGGCCATCCGCGCCAGATCGCGCCCCGCGACGTAAGACGGCGTGAGCCCGTTGCCGGAGAAGCCCGCCGCGACGAGCACCCGCTCCTGCCCGTGCAGTCGACCGACGAACGGCAGGCCGCTGAGGGAGTAATCGACGGCGCCGCGCCAGTCGTGCGGCACGGGAACGTCCCAGAGCGACGGGTAGATGCGGCGCAGGTGACGCCGGACCTCCTCGGCCCGCCGCGCCGACCGCTCGAAGCGCCGGCCCACGATCCGTCCCGGCGCGACCCCGCCACCGCCCTTGCCGAAGATGAGCCGCCCGTCCTCGCTGACCCGGTAGTAGTGCACGGTGCGCCGCGAATCGGAGATCGAGATGCCGCGGCGCAGCCCAAGTGCCTCGAGGCGCTCGGCGATCGGATCGGTGGCGACGACGTCACTGCCGAGCACCACGAGCTGCGAGTCGAGCGGCGCGAGCGTGGCGGTCCAGGCACTGGTCGCCAGCACCACCGTGCCCGCATCGATCGACCCGCCGCTGGTGACCAGAGTGGGCCTCGTCCGCGACGATTCGACGCCCAGAACAGCGGTCCGCTCGCGGATCGCGACCCCAAGCTGGAGCGCGACGCGACGCAGCCCGCGCACCAGACGGGCCGGGTTCACCGTCCCCGCCGCGGCCTCGAAGACGCCCGCCAGGTGGACCGGGGAACCGGTCATCGCGGCGGTTTCCTCGCGGCTGAGGGCACGGTACGGAGATGCGCCGATCGCAGCGAGGGCGTCGCTGGTCTGCTCCCAGGTCCCGACCTGCTCCGTGTTCGTCGCCGTCCACACCCAGCCCGCCTGATTGAACTCGGCTTCGATCGCGTACTCGGTGCAGAATTCGCCGATCTCCCCCACCGCGTCTTCCACGGCGCGGGAGTAGGCCAGCGCGTCGGCGACGCCGGCGATCTTGGCGAGGGACCCGAACTTGGACCAGGCGGTCATCAGAAAGCCGCCATTGCGTCCACTCGCCCCCCCACCGCAGACTCCCGCCTCGAGCAGGACGACCGAGGCGGCCGGGTCGCTCAGCTTGGCGTGGACGGCAGTCCACAGGCCGGTCAGGCCGCCGCCGACCACGACCACGTCCCCTGTCGCAGGCGGTCTACCCCCCGCGGGTTGCTCCGGCTCCCCCGCCATCGCCCCACGCAGGAGCAGCGAAGAGGTCGGGTCTGGTGCCGGATCCGGTGCGCGCAGCCCGATCCGCGGTCGCCGCGCTCGTCCAGCCCCGTTTTCAGCTGATCTGTGCAAAGGCCCTCCTCCAAGACGGCTTGCGCTCCTGGACCCCAGGAGGCCCGCCCACTCTTTCCGTCACCCACCACCGCCGCCAATTGGCCCGGGCTAAAGAACCTCCCTCACCGGTTCATACGATCGAACCAGTCGAGGTAAGAAAAAGACCTGCACTCCCGGAGCCGAAGCGGCGGGAGTGCAGGTTCGCGGTCGAGGCCTTGATGGCCTGAAGGGCGGTCCCGGCGTCAGACCGAGGCGGCCTCCCGATCCGGATCCGGGTTCAGCTCGTCGGCGCCCTTCCAGCGCTCGGTGATCCGGTACCAGGTGGGATCGTCGTAGCCGCGGCCCCAAAGGTACTGCGGGAGGACGCCATCAGGATCCTCGATCTGCCGCTCGTCGGCCTCACAGCTCATCGCGTACTCGGTGGCGATCGTCGCGCCGGTGGAGACGATCGGGATCGTGTCGACCGGGTCCCATTTCGAGTGTCCCCACTCCAGCGTGCCGGTGCCTTCGCGATAGCTCGTGTAGCTGGTGCTGTTCGTCCAGACGTACAGGATGGGCGGGTACTGCAGTCCGGTCCCGGTGGTGTGCGAGAACATCTTGATCTCGAACGAAGGTGACTCCGTCTCCTTCGGACCCTGCTCGGCGCCGCTGATGTCCGCCTCGATCCGCACCAGGTCGACCCCTTTGCGCGACCCGACCGCATATTGATGCGCCCCGTCGCGCCAGATTCGCCCGGTCCCCAGCTTCTTGCACTCACCGAGAATCTCCCGCCCGGTGGTCACGGCCAACTCCGGTGACATCAGCTCGAGCAGGGTCCAGGTACCTTCGATCCCTTCGTACCTGCACATCAGCTGGACGAGCGACCCCTCGAAGTCGCCACAGTAGGCACTGTGCCACTCACCGACCGACGCGTACGCCTCGCACACGTTCTCCTCCTCGTTTCCGAGGGGCTCGAACATCGGTGGCAGCGTCTCGCGGGCGAACTCCCAGGTGGTCTGGAAACTGATTCCGAGTTCTTCCCCGACGAATCGGGCGGGCATCATGAATTTCCTGATGCGTTCGACTTCCTCACGCGTCTTGACGAACCCTGACATCTCTTGTCCTTTCGGTAACCCGTGTCGCTCGCCCGGCGTGCGCCGCACGACCTTGCTTCGCCGACGGTAGACACCGAAAAATTTGCCAACAACCATCCGATCGGATGATCTCGGAGGTGGCTTTTCGTCGTTCCGCACGATCACGACGTCGATCCGCGCGTGGCAGGCTCCTCACGGGACACCCAGAGGAGGAGGAACACATGCACGTGGCGACGCAGTTGAACGAGTCACTCTTCGAGGCGAGGCTGGCCGGCGCCGAGGCCAGTCGTAGCGACGTACTGCCCGACTGGCATCCCCACGACCGCCTCGGCGTCGTCCTTCACGAGCCGTTCGGGGCGACCGGCGCGAGCCTGCTGATCCAGCTTGCGACCACCGCCTTTTACGACGTGCGACCGGAGCGTCGCGCCGCCGAGCTGGCGCATTACCCCGAGATCTACCTTTTCCACGTCGGCGGCGCCTATGGGGATCACACGATGTATGACTTCTGGCCGCCGCGCAAGGAGGTCACCGTCGACCCGCACCCGGCGGCGGTCCTCGATGCGCTGAACGATCGCGCGATCACCCGACTCGCGGTTCCGGCGGGGCCGCCGCGGCCGGTCGAGTATCCCTTCAAGGAACGGGAGACCGCGCTGGACCGCATCGCCGGCGCCTGGATCTACTCGCCGTCGGGCCGGGTCGACGACGCCGATGTCGAGATCATCGGCACCGGCGGCGAGCGAACCGAGGAGAACACCACCTACGCTCTCGACCCTCGGCGCACGATCGAGGAGATGGGCGGCGAGGCGATCGACCCGGACACCGCGATCGGCCGCGATACGCGCCGCTGGCTGGACCAGGTCGAAAGGCGCGTGGACGAGGTGCCCGCCGACATCGCGGCCGCGATTGCCGGCCGCCGTGAGGGGCTGCGGACGGAGGCCGGCATCAAGGAGACCTACCGTCGCGCCTCCGTCGACGAGGCCCTTGCCCGTCTCATACCCTGACCGGCCGGGGCCTGCGGTACCGAGGGACCGCCTCAAAGCGCGGTGTAGCCGCCGTCGATCACATGCTCGGCGCCGGTGATGTAGCTCGATTCGTCGGAGATCAGGAAGAGCGCCAGCGCGGCGACCTCTTCCGGGCGCCCCCAGCGCCCGAGCGGGATCGTGTCGAAGCCTGTGAGGGAGTCGTTGTCGGTGTTCTCGGCGAGCATCGGCGTGTCGATGTCGCCGGGATGGATGGAGTTGACGCGGATGCCGAACGGGGCGAGCTCGATCGCCGCCGCCTTCGTCATCCCGCGGACCGCCCACTTGCCTGCCACGTAGGTGAAGATGTCGGAGAAGCCGACCATCCCCCCGGTCGAGGAGATGTTGACGATCGACCCTCCGGCGGCCCTCATCGACGGGAGGACCGCCTTCATGCCGAGGAACACACCGGTCTGAAGGATCGCCGAGCCGCGGCGAAACTCCTCCTCGGAAAGGTCTTCGAGACGGCCCGGCGCCAGGATCCCGGCGTTGTTGATGAGGCCGTCGGGCGCGCCGAAGGATTCATCGGCTGCCGCCACGACCTTCTCCCAATCCTCCGCGCTGGTCACGTCGGCGGGTACGAACCGCGCCCGCTCGCCCAGCCTCTCGGCAAGCGCGACACCCTCCTCCTCGCGCAGGTCCGAGAGGACGACGCCGGCCCCCTCCGCGACCAACCGCTCGGCGTGCGCCGCCCCCATCCCCCGGGACGCGCCGGTGACGATGACCACCTTGCCATCGGCGCGCCCCTTTCGATCGCCGCTCACTACGCGATCGGATCCTCGGCCGTCGCCGTCGCCCCGGAGGCGGGGCCAACCTCGCCCAGGAGTGGTTTGTGACCTTGCGTCGCGGCATGCTCATCGAGAACCTCGTCCCCGCGATGACGCTGCACCGCGAACCAGTAGATGAGCCCGGTTATCACGACCACCCCGGTGAACGTGAAGGCGCCGTACTGCAGGTACCAGTGGTCTTCACCGTAGATTTCTGCCCGCGGCCAGGCAACGTCGATCGCGACCGCCAGCGAGCCGATGAGCGCGAGGAAGTTGACCAGCGTGCCCCAGCGCCCGAGCGAGAAGCCCGCCTCGCCGGTGCCCCGCGGCCACTCGCCGCGCATCCGGGCCAGCAGCATCGGCCCGATCACCATCAGGTAACAGATGTAGAAGAGGAGGATCGCCACGGCGCTGATGGTGGAGAAGATCCGGGCGTTGCCGTAGTTCAGGAACAGCAGGGCGACCGCCGCGACGCCGACGAACACGGTCGAGAAGACGGGCGTGTGCCAGCGTCCCGAGACGTGCCCGAACTCGCGGCTGAAGGGCAGCCGCCCGTCCCGCGCCATCGCGAAGATGATCCGCACCCCGGTCGCCTGGATCGCCAGCGAGGCCGTCACCGCGGCGATCGAGATGATCACCAGGAGGACGTCCCCGAGGGTGGAGCCGAGGGTCGAGGTGATCACGAAGGGGAAGCCGACCGTCGCCAGTTCTTCGGAGTTGATGTCAGGGACGGCCATCATCGCGAGGAAGGCGAGAGCGACGCCGATGATCACCGAGACGAGCAGGGCTCGCAGGATCGCGCGCGGCGAGGTCTTGCGCGGATTCTTGGTCTCCTCCGCCAGCGTCGCGGCGCTCTCGAAGCCGAAGAAGACGTAGGCGCCGGCGATGACCGCGACCAGGAAGGCCCCGAACCAGCCCCAGGAGTGGGCGGCACCGGTGCCGTGGGTTTCGAACAGGACGCCGGGGCCGCGTTCGATGTGGAAGAGGAAGCCGACGAAGATCACGGCCACCGCCAGGAGCTCGAGCCCGACCGCCACGGTGGTGATCCGGCCGGTCCAACGGACGCTGACGATGTTCAGGATCGTCGTGAGCAGGGTCGCCGCCGCACCGAGGATGATCGCGTTGATCGCTCCGTCATGGGTGAGTGAGGTGCCGTAGTCGGACGGTCCGCCGACGAACTCAAATGAATGCGAGACGGTGGTGAGCGTGGCCTGGATCGTCGGCCCGGCGACGGTGACCGTGACGATCATCGCCGCGACAAGTATCCACCCGGCCATCCAGGGGACGAACCGCGATTTCGTCACGTATT
Source organism: Actinomycetota bacterium (assembly GCA_018268605.1). Taxonomy (GTDB): domain Bacteria; phylum Actinomycetota; class Thermoleophilia; order Solirubrobacterales; family 70-9; genus VAYN01. Next base: position 21,875 of record JAFDWG010000015.1, read on the forward strand.
TGGACCACATATACATCGAGCCGGCGACGGGGACGTGGCCGGCCATCTCGGCAAGACATAGCGCGGTGAGCAGCTGGACGATGCCGACGGCGACATACACCCACACGTAGGCCGGCCCGGCCGCACCGAAGCCCAGGAAG
>JAFDWG010000160.1 GCA_018268605.1 Actinomycetota bacterium
TCACCCGGTTTCCCTCGACCTCCTTGACGCTGCCGGTGACCTTGATCTCCTGCTCCGGCAGGCCCATGCCGCGGAACTGGACGGTCAGTTTCTTCAGCGCTCGCGGGTCGCCGCCGGCCAGGCCCTGGGCCGCGGCTTTGGCGACCAGGCCCATCGAGTAGAGGCCGTGGAGGATGTTGCTCGGAAGGCCGACGGATTTGGCGAAATCGGCGTCGATGTGGATCGGGTTCCAGTCGCCCGACGCGCCCGCGTAGCGGTTGGTGAGGTACTTGTCGGGCGTGACGCGCAGCTCCGGCACCGCATCCCCGGCTTTCGGCTCGGCCATCTCAAACCCCCCTGACGATGTTGGTCCAGAGGCCGCGCACGACCTGGGCGCCTGCCCCGTTCACGGAATTCGTCTCGAAGACGTAGAAACCGTTCCCGAGCTTCTCCTCGATCGAGATGCACTTCGCGGTGGTCGTGATCTCGTCACCGGAGCACGCGGGCTCGTCCCATTCGAAGGTCTGGCCGCCGTGCACGAGTCGCGCGAATTCGATCCCCACCTCGGGATCGAACATCGCCGGCCCGAGCGACGGCATCGCGTAGACGACCGCGAACATCGGCGGGGCGACGACGTCGCGGAAGCCGGCCTCGCGGGCGGCGCTGACGTCGAAGTGGACCGGGTTCTCGATCCCCAGCACCGTCGCGTACTCCTTGATCTTCTCGCGGCCCACCTGGTACGTCGTCGACGGCCACGACTTACCGACCGCATCGGTCTTGATCGCCATGGCGGCAACCTACCGGTCAGGACGGCGACTGGCCAGGCGGCCAGTCGCGGCGATCGGGCTCAGTCGATCTCCAGCACTGCGAGGAACGCCTCCTGCGGGACTTCCACCCGTCCCACTGCCTTCATCCGTTTCTTTCCTGCTTTCTGCTTCTTCAGCAGCTTGTTCTTGCGGGTGACGTCGCCGCCGTAAAGCTTCGCCGTGACGTCCTTACGGAGCGCCTTGACCGTCTCGCGGGCGAGGATGTTCGAGCCGATCGCGGCCTGCACCGGCACGTCGAAGAGCTGCCGCGGGATCGTCTTGCGCAGCCGCCCGACCAGCTTCTTCCCCTGGTCGTAGGCGAATTCGCGGTGGACGATGATCGAGAGCGCGTCGACCTTGTCGCCCGCGAGCAGGATGTCGACTTTGACCAGGTCGGAGGGGCGATTGCCGATCGGTTCGTAGTCGAGCGAGGCATAGCCACGGGTCGAGCTCTTCAGCAGGTCGAAGAAGTCGAGCACGATCTCGCCAAGCGGCATGTCGTAGCGGACCTGAACCCGCTGCGGGCTGAGATAAGTCATGTCGACGTGGGTACCGCGACGGGTCTGGCACAGCTCCATCACCGGTCCCACCTGCTCTTTCGGACAGATGATCGTGGCGCGGATGTAGGGCTCTTCGATCGTCTCGATCCGCGCCGGGTCCGGCAGGTCGGTCGGGCTGTGGACCTCGCGTTCGGTGCCGTCGGTCATGTGGACGACGTAGCGCACGTTCGGGGTCGTCGCCAGCAGGTCGAGGTCGTACTCGCGCTCCAGGCGCTCGCGCACGATCTCCATATGGAGGAGGCCGAGGAAGCCGACGCGGAAGCCGAAGCCGAGCGCCTCGGAGGTCTCCGGCTCCCAGGAGAGCGCGGCATCGTTCAACGAGAGCTTCTCCAGCGCGTCGCGAAGGTCTTCGAAGCGGTCGGTGTCGATCGGGAAGAGGCCACAAAAGACCATCGGGCGGACTTCGCGGTAGCCCTCGAGTGCCTCGGTGGCCGGGCTCGCCTCGCCTGTCAAGGTGTCGCCGACGCGCAGTTTCGTCACGTCCTTGATCCCGGTGATCAGATAGCCGACATCGCCGGCCGCCATCTCCTTCACCGCGGTCATCGCCGGCCGGAAGAAGCCGAGGTCATCGATCTCGGCACGGTTCTGCGTCTGCATCGCGACGATCCGCTCGTCCTTCCTGAACTTCCCGTCGACCATCCGCACGTAGGCGATCACGCCGCGGTACTGGTCGAACTCGGAATCGAAGATCAGGGCGCGGGCCGACGCGTCGGCGTCGCCGGCCGGTGGCGGGATGCGCGCGACGATCGCCTCCAGCACCTCAGGCACCCCTTTGCCGGTCTTGGCGGAGATCCAGAGGGCGTCCTCGGGCTCGGTGCCGAGCAGGTCGGCGACCTCCTGGGCGACCCGCTCGGGCTCGGCGCCCGGCAGGTCGACCTTGTTGATCACCGGGATCAGCTCGAGCCCGTTCTCGATCGCCAGGTAGGTGTTGGCGACGGTCTGCGCCTCGACGCCCTGCGCGGCGTCGACGACCAGTAGCGCACCCTCGCACGCGGCCAGGCTGCGCGAGACCTCGTAGGAGAAGTCGACGTGCCCGGGCGTGTCGATCAGGTGCAGGTTGTAGGTCTCGCCGTCCTCGGCCTCGTAGTCCACCCGGACGGCCTGCGCCTTGATCGTGATCCCACGCTCGCGCTCGAGGTCCATCGAGTCGAGCAGCTGGGCCTGCATTTTTTTCGGATCGACGGCGCCGGTGAGCTCGAGGATGCGGTCGGCGAGCGTCGACTTGCCGTGGTCGATGTGGGCGATGATCGAGAAGTTGCGGATCTTGTCCATTGGCGAGCCCCGAGTATGAACACCTGGGCTGGTCGCAGTCCCCTAAGCCTTCAAGGCGTGCGATCTCTCCCCCTCAGGGGCAGGTCTTCGGGTCGAGTTCTCCCGTGATGCGGAAAACGACGGTCGGCTTCTTCTTCAGCACCACTTCGGCGTTCGGGCCTTCGGTCCACTTCGCCTGCTCGGGGAACGCGGGCTTGCCGGCTTCGATGCGGTCCTTGGTCGCGACCACGTATTCGTATTCGCCTTCGTCGATCAGCCGACGGAGCTCGCGACAGTTCGGCGCCTCCTCGAAGCCGCCGTGAGGCCGGTCGACGCCGAGGTAGGCAACCCGATTCGACAGGTCGGTGCCGAAGAGCGGGTATTGCCGCGTGCTGGTGGTCGCGATGCGGGCGCCGGACAGGTCGTCGGCCCAGGCGAAGGCGGCGTCCAGGCCGGGGGTCGTGAAGCTTGGTACGCGGTAGCGGTCGTGCAGGTAGTGCCGCTGGACCGGATATCCGACGACCACGGCGACGAGGACAGCCGCCGCGACGACCCCGGCCACCCAGCGACGCGGAAGCGGCTCGGGCGAATCCGCCCCCGGCCGCTCGCCGAGCTTCGGTCCGAGGGATGCGATGCGCGCGGCGAAGGCCCGGAGCGGCGGGACCGTCGGGAGCAACGTGAGCCCCAGGATCAGCGCCGGAGTCAGATAGCGGAGCCCTGATTCGAACCCGCGCGGCATCCCCTCCGGCCCCGAGGCCGAAGTCGGCGACACCAGCCACGAAAGACCCGCCGCCAGGCCCACAAGCCCCGCCACCACCAGCACCCCCGCTGTCGACGGGCCGAAAACCGGACTATCTGACGGGTTTTCGGCCCGTCGACGGGAGGTGGCGGCGCGGGGCCAGGGGACGAGGGCGAGGATCAGGCCGAGCAGGGCGGCGGCGCCGAGCAGCGGCCAGACGATCCAGAGGCCTCCGTGGAGGCCCGGAAGGAACCAGTCGGACCAGACGCTGCCGTTGGTCAGGTAACCGAGGACGCTGTGGGCTTCGCGGCCGCCGAGGGCCTGTTCAGGGGCCGGCAGGTCGATCGGGCCCAAGTGGTGGATCCAGGGCAACGGATTGCCCGAGTGGATCAGGTTCCGCAGGTACCAGTAGCCGCCTCCCGCGAGGGCCATGCCGCCGGAGGCGAGCAGCGTCCGCCACCGGGCACCGCGCTCCGCCAGGGCGGTCAGGCCGAGGACGAGCACGGCGGCGGGCAGTAGGAAGTTGAGCTTCGTCCCGGCGGCGAGGCCGATCGAAAGGCCGACCACGAGAAGTGCGCCGGTGGGCAGACCGCGACGGGGACGGTCTCCGCCGGCCGCGGCGGCGTTCAGGGCGATCGCGACCGCGGCCAGGAGGAAGAAGATCCCGACGATGTCGTTCCGCGCCTCCCCCGCCTGGTCGGCGAGCGCCGGGACGCTCAGCGCGACCGCTCCCAGCCCGAGCGACCACGGCGCCACCCGGAAGGGCCGCCCGATGCACCAGCAGGCGAGGAGGCAGCCCAGGAGCCAGCCGAGGTTCAGCAGCGGCGAGAGCAGGTCCCGGGAGAAGGCGAGCATGCCGACCGCGTGCAGGACTTCGCTGTTGGCCGGGTAGAACCAGGCGAGGAACTGCGGGGCGATGAAGTGCAGGTCGATCGTGTTGCCCGATTGGAAGAAGCCGGCCGCGAAGGGGCCGTGGTACCAGGTGGAGTCGAAGCCGGTCATGCCGGTGCCGAGACGCAGCTTCACGCCGCCGGCGAAGTGGCCGATGGCGATCCCGGCGATCACCAGCGAGACGACCGTGGGCCAGAGGGACGGGCGCTCGCGAGGCGTTGCGGACCCTGACGGGAGATCGGGGACGGCCACGGCGAAGCGCAGCGTCAGGCCGACGACCGCCATGCCGAGCAGATACGGCAGGGGCTTGAAGAGCGAGACCGTCCCCAGCGCCTCCGCGACCCAGATGAGCAGCGCGACCGCCACCACGGCGCTCGCCAGGAATCCGACCTCTCCCATGGCCTCCGGCAGCCACCGCCGCCGCACCCGCGCCCCGCCGACCCAGGCGAAGCCGACGAGCAGGAGCACCTCGACCGCGCCCAGCAGGTATCGGCCCGGCCCGAGCATCCGCTCCCCTAGCCGCGGCGCCGCCGCAGCAGTCGCAGGATCTGCTCGAGCTCGGCGATCCGCAGCACCCAGGCGGCTCCGAGGTAGGCGATCCCGCCCGCGGCCATCCCCATCCCGAGCGAGATGATCTGGGCGACGGTGCTGCGCCCGAGCGCGTTGTCGAGGATGTCCCAGACCAGCCAGCTGACGGCGGCAAGGGCGAGCGAGGCGATCGAGATCCGGATCACGGTCGACAGCAGGCGTCCCAACTCCAGGCCGCCGAACTCGCGGCGCAGGACGTAGGCCTGGGCGAAGACCGCGGCGCTGGTCCCGATACCCGTGCCGGCGACGATCCCGCCGACGCCGAAGGGCTTGTAGAGAGCCGCCGCGGCGA
>JAFDWG010000161.1 GCA_018268605.1 Actinomycetota bacterium
ACCATGCGTTTGTTGCTCGCCTGCCCGGATCGCCCGGGGCTGATCGCGACGGTCTCCGGCTTCCTCGCCGAGGCGGGATTGAACATCGTCGACGTCGATCAGCACTCGACCGCGGCGGGGCGGCTCTTCATGCGGATGGTCTTCGATTCGCCCGCCGCCGATGAGCGGGGGCAGCTGGAGGAGCGGTTCGTCGCCGAGATCGCGACGCCGTTCGAGATGGACTGGTCGTTCGCCGACGCGACGCGGACCAAACGCGTCGCGGTGATGGTGTCGCGCGAGGACCACTGCCTCTCCGACCTCCTCTGGCGCCGGCGAAACGGCCACCTGGGCGGTGGCGAGATCGCGATGGTGATCTCCAACCACGAGGACCTCCGCGGCGAGGCCGAGGCGGTCGGCCTCCCCTTCCACCACGTGCCGCTCACCCGCGAGACGAAGGACGAGGCGGAGCGCCGCGCGCTCGAGCTGATCGGCGAGGTCGATCTGCTCGTCCTCGCCCGCTACATGCAGATCCTCTCCCCCGCGTTCCTCGCGGCACTGGCCGCACCCGCGATCAACATCCACCACAGCTTCCTGCCCGCCTTCGTCGGCGCCGACCCCTATGCCCGCGCCCACGAACGCGGCGTGAAGCTGATCGGGGCGACCGCGCACTACGTGACCGCCGAGCTCGACGCGGGCCCGATCATCGACCAGGACGTGGTCCGGGTCGGCCACGAGGACGAGGTCCCCGACCTGGTCCGGATCGGGCGCGACGTCGAGCGTCTGGTGCTGGCCCGCGCGGTGACCGCGCACCTCGAGGACCGCGTGCTCCTCGACGGTGGGCGGACGGTCGTCTTCTAGCGGCGGGCCGCCACTGCCTCGGCCGCGCCCTGCGCCGCCTCCCACTGCGCGACGAGCTCGTCGACCGCCGCTTTCGCCGCCTCATGCTTGGCGGTCGCCTGCTCGGTGCGGGTCGGGTTCGCCCAGGCCGCCGGATCGGCAAGCTCCTCCTCGACCGCCTTCAGGTCGGCTTCGGCCTTTTCGATCCGCTGCTCCAGCCGCGCCGCCTTGCGGGTCGCCTTTTCGGCGGCCTTCTCGTCGCGGCGTTTCGCCGCCGCACCGTTGCCGTTCGCGGCCTTCGCCTTCTTCGCCGCGCCCTTGGCCGCCGCATCCGATTCCGCTTCGCGTTCGTCGTGGCGCCGCTGGTACTCCGCCCAGCCACTCTGATGGCTGGTCAGCTTGCCGTCCTCGAGGACGATCGTCCGGCTACCGACCGCCTCCAGCAGCGCCCGGTCGTGGGAGATCAGCACCACCGAGCCCTCAAACTCGGTCAACGCGTCCTCGAGCGCCTCGCGGCTCTCGATGTCGAGATGGTTCGTAGGCTCGTCGAGGACCAGGACGTTGGCGCCCGAGGAGACCAGGATCGCCAACGAAAGGCGCCGCTGCTCACCACCGGAGATGTCGGAGAGCTGCTTTTCGACGTCATTGCCGGAGAAGAGGAAGCCACCGAGGAGGGCGCGCGCCTTCGGCCCGGTGAGGCCGGTCTCCCGCTGCGCCGCGTCGAGGACGGTCCCCGCCCCGGAGGCGGTGTCGGCGTGCTGGGAGAGATAGCCGAGGTTCACGTTGTGGCCGGTCCGCACGATGCCGGAGGCCGGCGGGCGCTGCCCGGCGAGCGTCTCGATCATCGTCGTCTTGCCGCTGCCGTTGGCGCCGACGAGGACGACGTGCTCCCCACGTTCGACCTCCAGCTCGGCGTTCTCCAACAGCACTCGTCCCGGCACCTCGATCTTCGCCTCGGCCATCTTGAGGACGACGCGACCCGGGCGCTCCGGCGGTTTGAAGGAGAAGCGCAGGTGTCGCGTGTCGCGCTTTTCGGCCCGTGGGCCTTCTTTCTTCTTCTTGTCGATCTGTTTGACCCGCGACTGGGCCTGTTTTGCCTTCGACGCCTTGTAGCGGAACCGCTCGACGAAGCGCTCCATCCGCGCCAACTCGGCTTCTTGGCGGTCGATCGCTTTGCCGAGGGCGATCTGGCGGGCGGCCTGCTCCTGGCGCCAGGCGTGCCAAGGGCCGGCGAAGAAGCGGGCCTTCTGCGCCTCCAGCTCCAGCACCGAGGTCCCGACGGCCTCGAGGAACCAGCGGTCATGGGCGACGAGGACGACGGCGGAGTCGATGGTGAGGAGATAACGCTCGAGCCACTCGAGCGAGGGGATGTCGAGATGGTTCGTAGGCTCGTCGAGGAGCAGCAGGTCGGGCTTCGCGGCGAGGGCGCGGGCCAGCGACGCGCGGGTCAACTCGCCGCCGGAAAAGGTCTTCAGCTCCCGTTCGGCGTGCTCGGGACCGAAGCCGAGGCCGCGCAGCACTTCCAACACCTCGTCGCGCCAGCGATAGCCACCGCCCGCTTCGAGGCGCGCCTGGGCAGCGGCGTAGGCATTCATCGTGTCTTCCGAGACGCCGCCCGACATTTCCCCCTCGAGGCGCTCCAGCTCGGCCTCGGTCTCCAGCATGTCGGTGCGCCCGGAGAAGACGTAGTCGCCGAGCTTCACCGACGAATCGCGAGGCGGGCGTTGGTCGTGGAGCGCGACGCGGGCCCCACGCTGGATCGAGAGGGAGCCTTCCTCCGGATTCAGCTCACCCGAGAGGACGCGGAGCAGCGTCGACTTGCCCGCGCCGTTGCGCCCGGACAGCGTCATCCGGTCACCGGCCTCGAGCTTGAAGGAGACGTCGCCGAACAGCAGCTTGCCGCCGACGTAGACGGTCAGTGAGGTAGCGGTCGCGATCGCCATGAACAGTCCAAGGTAGATGACGACGGCCTTCGGCCGCCGTGTGCCGGCCCTACCCCGGCTCGTAGGCGGTGATGATCACGCCACCCTCGACCGCCTCGGCCGACCTCAGGTGCAGCGGGATGCTCGACTCCCCGTCCTCGAAGAGCCGCAGGCCGTCCCCGAGGATCAGCGGATGGATCACCAGGAGCAGTTCGTCGATGAGGCCGTGCGGGAGGAGCGATCGGATCAGCTCGCCGCTCCCCATGATCGCCAGGTTGCCGCCCTCGCGTCCCCGCAGCTCCCGGACGGCGGCGATCGTGTCACCGCTCAGAAGCGTCGAGTTCGGCCACTCGAGGCGGGTGTCGGGGCTGCGCGAGGCAACGTACTTGGGCGCCGCGTTCAACGCGTGCTTGAAGGGGCCGCCGCGCTCGTTCCAACCGCCCAGCATCCCCTCGTAGCTGCGCCTGCCCATGAGCAGTGCCCCGCCGGGCGTGCCGAGCCGCTCGCCGTAGGCGGCGGCGATCCTGGGGGCGTCCGCCGCGGCGGCCCACCCGCCGTGCTTGAAGTCGCCGCGTCGATCCTCGTCGGCGTGACCCGGACCCTGCATCACCCCGTCGAGGGTGAGATGGTTGACGACGACGACGCGCATTCGAGGCGACTACCCGACGCCGCGGGCACTCACTCGCAGTACTTCGAGGCGATCTGCTCGATGGTGCCGGCGGTGCGGGTGGTTCCCTTGCCGAGGGCGTTGTCGAGCGCCTTCGTGTCGACCTCGGTTTCGGAGAGGCCGACGCTCGGCAGCCAGTGCAGCTCACGGTCCTCGATCACCATCAGGTCCCCGTCCGGGCAGAGCGCCTCGACCGCCTTCTTCTCCTTCGCCCTCGGCCTGTGCCCGAGCAGCACCACCTGCGGCTTGCCCTTCGACGCCGCGACGCGTTTGATCGCCTTCGCGCCGAACGGATCGCGCGCGGCGATCGCCGTGACCTCCTTGGCGGAGCGCAGGAACACCGCCACGTCGTACCCGAGCCGCTCGTCCAGCTCCCTTTCCAGCCGCTTCTGCAGCTTCGCCTCCGATTCCCCGGCCGGGTCGAGGAAGACGACGTTGCCGCTGGCTCGGAAGGTTGCCACTTCCTCCAGCCCCATCGCCTCGAAGTGCTCGACCAGCTCCGGATTCTTGATCCGCCGGTTGCCGAGGTTCATCCCGCGCAGGAAGGCGACGTAGCGTTCCATCGCGCCACCGTATCCTCCGGGTCGGTGGGTAGTCCGCTGCGACACCTGGGGCAGCTGCCACTGCCGCCGGACCCCTACGTCTCCCGGGTCCCGCTCCGCCACCTGCTGCTGCGGCGGCGCGCACTCCCGGACGGGACAGCGCTCGATCGCTGACCTGATGGCGCTCCACGGGATGGGCGAGCGGGCGGTCGAGGTCGATCCATACCGCGTCTACGAGCTCGGCCCGTTCGAGGTCAGCTTCACGCCCAGCGCCCACTCGAAGCTGCTTCTCGGTCTCGCCGTCCCCTACGACGGCGAACTGACCTGCGAGCACCTCGCCTCCCTCTCCCCCGCCGCCTACCGCTGCGGCCAGGTCTGGGGGATATCGATCGCCGTCGCGGGCGTCCGCTTCTACCACCAGGGCAGCGCCGATCTGGTCGACGACGGGGTCCGCGAGCGCGGCGTCGACGTCTTCGTCGCCGGCGTCGCCGGGCGCTCCTTCACCGCCGAGCTCGCCCGCCTTCCCGACGAGATCGGGGCAGTGAGCCGGGACATCGAACTGGCGGCGCTCCCCCGCGCCGATCTTCGCCCCGCGGCGTGAGCGCGCAGCCGCCGGTACTCCCGGACGTCCTCGCGCCCGGCCTGTGCGTCGTCTTCTGTGGAACCGCTCCGGGGACCGCATCGGCCCGCGCGGGCGCCTATTACGCCTGCCGGAGTTCCGCATCGGCCTGACCGATATCTCGAAGACGGCCTCCGGCTCCGCCCAGGAGGTGGGCCGCCGTGGCTTCGACCCCGCACGACTCGCCGCCGCCATCACGGCGGCGGCCCCGGATCACCTCGCCTTCAACGGCAAGAACGCCGCCCGCGGGGCCCTCGGCCGCCCGGGGGACATCGGCCCCTGGCGGGAGCTCACCCGCGACGCGCTGTCGACCTCAGGCCCCCCATAGGGGCCTTGAAATCGAGAGCGCGAAGCTCCCCGGCCGGGCCGGAGTGCTTCGCTGATGGAGGCGCCGAGATTCGAACTCGGATCCGCGGACGCTGGGCGAGGGTCTCTACAGGTTTAGCCGGTGCTTTGTTCT
>JAFDWG010000162.1 GCA_018268605.1 Actinomycetota bacterium
TCCAACCGCCGCCGCCGAGGCATTGGCCGTAGCGGCCTTCCTTGCAGAAGCGGCAACGTCCACAGGAGCTGACGCAGCTCAGCAGCACGCGGTCACCGGCCGCCACCGTGGTGACGCTCGCGCCGACCTCCTGGACGGTGCCGACGGCCTCGTGGCCGAGGATCGTGCCCGGCGTCGTCTCCGGCACGTCGCCTTTGAGGATGTGCAGGTCGGTGCCGCAGATCGTCGTCGTGTCGATACGGACGATCGCGTCGGTCGGGTCGATCAGCTTCGGGTCATCGACCTCGTCCCAGCTCCGCAGGCCGGGCCCGTGGTAGACAAGCGCCTTCATCTCGGACTCCTTCTCTCGTGATCTCGGGGACTATGCGACCCGCACGTAGCCGCGCATGTAGCTGATGTGGGCCATCGCCCAGGGGTCGCACGGCAGCGCGCAGAACCAGAGGTAGTTGCCTGCCCGGTCCGGGGCCTGGAAGGTGAAGGTGGTGGCCTTGGGATGTGAGGCGGAGCCCGCGGCGATCGTGGCATCGAGGCCGAGGGGCATCGAGGTGAAGCTATGTTCGCCTTCGTCGTAGTTGAGGACGGTCACGTTCACCGTCGCCCCGGGTTCGACCGTGAAGCTCGCGGGCAGGTAGGCGTCGTGCCAGGCGCCTTCGGGCCCGAGCCGGCCGTGCTCTTCGTCGCTCTTGATCGTGAGCCGGATCGAGTCGACCTTGCCGGAGCCTTCCCTCGCAGGGCCGCCGACGGCACCGCCCATCATCGAGCCGTGCGGCACGCCTCCCATCATCGAGTGATGCACCGGCAGGCCCGACCCGACCGCGCCGCTGTGCATGTCGTTCAGCCTGAAGGCGACGGCGAGCATGGCCCCCACCGAGATGATCAGCGCCAACGACGCGATCATCAGCGGGAAGCCCAGGGGCGAGGAGGTCCCACCGGTCGGCGAGGGAGCCGGCGCGCCGGCGGCCATCAGCGCGCCACTCCTTGCACCACCGGCCGCAGGCTGTCGGGCAGCTGCGCGCCCACGTCGGCGAGCTCCCCGGCGGATACGTGGCGGGCGAGGACGCCGGCGACGACAGCGACCGCGTACGAAGCGGAGGTGTCGCCGGTGAGGCCGGCGTCGCCCGCCACGCGGTCCAGGAACTCTGCCATCCCGTGGTACCGCACGGGGGAATGGCTCGGATCCCAGCCCTCGTAGAAGATGCCGCGGACCAGCTCCGGCAGCTGCGCCGCGAGCTGAGCCGTCTCGTCGACCGAGAGGCGATCGCGAAGGGCGTGAAGGTAGGCGCGGAGGACGCGGTAGGCGCCGCGGCGGTCGGTCTCCAGCTCGGTGGCTATCTCGTCGAGCCAGAGGTTGGTCTTTTCGACGGTACGGGAGATGACGCTTGGATCGGCCATAGGACGACGCTAGGTCCTCGGCGGCCTCCTGCCATCCGGGTGACACCGCAGCGTCACGACGGGTTCTTGCCGATGCGGCCCACGGTTCGTCGCCCGAGGATGGGCCGATGCCGAACCGACTCGCATTGTTCGCCGACCGCGACGAAGCCGGCCGTCGGCTCGCCGCGGCGCTCGAGCACTTCCGTGACCGTGACCCTGTGGTGATCGCGCTGCCGCGCGGCGGGGTGCCCGTCGCCTTCGAGGTGGCCCGCCTGCTGGGGGCGCCGCTCGACGTCCTCGTGGTGAGGAAGATCGGCGCGCCCTTCAACCCCGAGTACGGGATCGGCGCGATCGCCGAGGGCGGCTTCCGCTTCTTTCGCCGCGATGACCACGAGCTGATCGGCGTCTCCACCGCCGAACTCGAGGCGGTGGTGCAGAGTGAGACGACGGAGCTCGAGCGTCGCCGCCTCGCCTACCGTGGCGACCGCGAGCCCCTGTCGGTCGAGGGGCGCACCGTCATCCTGGTCGACGACGGGGTCGCCACCGGCGGCACCGCGATCGTCGCCGCCGCGGCCCTGCGCGCCCGCGGGGCGACCGAGATCGTCCTTGCCGTCCCGGTCGGCCCGCCCGGCACCGAGCGGCGCCTCGCCTCCGACTTCGACGAGGTGGTCTGCCTCGAACAGCCGGACGGCTTCGCCGGCGTCGGTCGGTTCTACATCGACTTCAGCGCCACCTCCGACGCCGAGGTCGTGCACCTCCTCGGGCTGGGACGGGACGTGCCGCCGCTGCGGGTCACCGCCGACCCGCCGGCCGATCCGGTCGCGGGCGAGCGCACGATCGAGATCGAACCCGAGCCGAACGTCCTGCTGGAGGGCGACCTGCGTGTGCCCCTGGTCGCGCGCGGCCTGGTGATCTTCTCCCACGGCGCCGGCTCCAGCCGCAAGAGCCCGCGCAACCGCGCGGTCGCCGAGCAGCTGAACGAAGCGGGCTTCGCCACCCTGCTGCTCGATCTGCTGACGCCGATCGAGGCCGGCGAACGCGCCAACGTATTCGACATCGGCATGCTCGCCGCGCGCCTGATGGCCGCGACCCGCTGGATCGGCGACGAGGAGGATCTGCGCAACCTGCCGGTCTTCTACTTCGGCGCCTCCACCGGCGCCGCCGCGGCCCTTCGCGCCGCCGCCCACATCGGCGCCGAAATCCACGCGGTCGTCTCCCGCGGCGGTCGCCCCGACCTCGCTGCCGACGCGCTCGACCAGGTCCGCTCCCCGACCCTCCTGATCGTCGGCGGCGCCGACTGGCAGGTCCTCGGCCTGAACGAACAGGCCGCCGAGCGCCTCCGCTGCCGCCACCAGATCGCGATCGTCCCCGGCGCCGGCCACCTCTTCGAGGAGCCCGGGGCCCTGGACCTGGTGGCCCAGCTGGCGGCTGAGTGGTTCTCGCGGTTCCTGAGTGCGGAGCGGTAACGGGGCGTTCCGCCGGCGGTTGCGGCATTTCTGACTTCGTCCACGGAAGGGGACAGGCAGGCCTCCCGGAATCCCGTCCCTACTCGTACGTCAACGCTTTCAACGGATCAAGCCGCGCGGCGCGCCTGGCGGGGACGATCGCGGCGAGGGCTCCGATCACGATGCCGAGGACGGCGATCAGGAGGAGGATGCCGACGGGGATCTGGAGGGAGAGGCCGGTGAGGGTGCTATCGCGCAGGGAGGTCAGCCAGACGACGCCGACCAGAAGGCCGAGGGCGATGCCGACGACGCAGCCGGCGACGGAGATGAGGAGGCTCTCGGTGAGCATCGTGCGGCGGATGCGCCAGCGGGATCCGCCGAGGGCGCGGAGGACGCCGATCTCCCGAGTGCGCTCGAGGACCGCCATCGAGAGGGTGTTGATGATGCCGAGGAGGCCGACGATGACGGCGATGCCGACGATCGCGTTGAAGAAGGAGAACTGCTGGTTGATCGCGTCTTCGTACTGGCTCTTCACTTCCGCGTTGGAGACGGCTTCGATGCCGGGATAGCGGGGTTCGAGCAGGGCATTCACCTGGCGATCGAGGGCGGGGCGTAACGCCGGTGAGGCGGCCGTGACCGCGAGGGTGGAGTCGGACTGGATCCCGTAGGCGCGCTTCATCGTCGCCAGGGACACGGTGACCGCGTTGCCGCTCGCTTCGAAGGTCTGCCGGGTCGCGACGATCGGCGCGCGCACCACTCCGCCCGGACCCCGCAGGATCAGCGTGTCGCCGACTCCCAGGCCGCTGTCTTCGGCGAAGCCGTTGCCGACGATCGCGCCGCCACGCGCCAGCCCGGCCATCGCGGCGGCGGTGCTCGCGCCGTCGTATTCCGTCCGGTCCACCTGGGGCCACTGGCGCGGGTCGACCGCGGTCATCAGCCCGGGTTCGTCGCTCCCCGGCAGGTGTTGCATGTAGACGATGCGCTGTGGGGTCACCGTCCCCGCCGCGGGAAGGGCGGCGATCTGGCGCCGCAGCGAGGGATCGATGCCGCCGGTCGGCGCCCCGTAGCTCGAGTACCCGAGCGGCTGTACGGTGAGGTCGCGGGCGAAGTGGGCGTCGATCTCATCCGAGATCGAGCCGAGGAAGCTGGCGCTCATGGTCGCGTTGACGACCACCACCGAGAGGGTGACGACCAGTGCCGAGGCGGTCGCCGAGGTGCGCAGGGGATTCGCCCGCAGCGAGTCCGAGGCGAGCCTCCCCTCCGAGGGCATCAGCGCCCGGATCGGGCGGCCGAGCAGGTCGATCAGCGGCATCACCAGGAACGGCGCGAGCAGGACCATGCCGACGAACATGATCATCGTCGACCCGATGCCGACGATCGCGGCCCCACTGTCCCCGGTCGAGTTGCTGAACCAGAAGAGCCCGCCGATCGCCATGCCGGGGACGAAGAGGGCGAGGCCGATGAGCGCCCGCCGCAGCCCCGGCCGCCGCTCGGCCCGCACGGCGCCGGTCAGCGCCTGCACGGGGGCGACGCGCCCCGCCCGCAGCGACGGGTAGAGCGCGCCCACCGCCGTCGCCAGCAGGCCGACGACGATCGAGGCGACGATCGCGCCGGGGGTCACGTTCAGCGAGGCGATCGGCAGGCCGAAGAAGCTCCGCATCGCCGCCGCCAGCAGTTCGGCAAGCCCGATCCCGAGCAAGAGGCCGAGCGCCGCCGCCGGGATCGCCGGCACCAGCGCTTCCCCTAGCACCGAGGCCGCGATCCGCCGCCGCGTCGCGCCGAGCGCGCGCAGCGTGCCGATCTCCCGGATCCGCTGCAGCACCGTCATGTTGAACGAGTTGAGAATGAGGAAGGCGCTGACGAAGATCGCCATGCCGGAGAAGAAGTACAGGACGATGTTCAGCCCCGACATCGCTTCGTCGACTTCGTCGCTCTTTTCCGCCGGCGTCGAGACTTCGACCCCCGGCCCCACCTTGGCGCGGACGTTGCGGGTGATTTCCGCGTCGGAGAAGCCGCTCGCGCCGATCACGCTGATTTCGTCCCAGCCGGTCGTCTTGCCGGTCAGCGCGCGGACGGCCCCGAGCGGCATCGCCGCCGTCCCGTAGCCGCCGAGGTCGAGGCTCGACTGGAAGCGGAAGATGCCGGAGACGAGCAGGTCCGC
>JAFDWG010000163.1 GCA_018268605.1 Actinomycetota bacterium
AAGGAGACGAGCGATGACCTACCGGAGCCGGCCTCGGCGTCGACGACGTTCGGCGCGAGCGCCGCCATGCCGCCGTCGCCGAAGTGCCTCTCGAGGCTGCCGTCCGCCCACAGGCGCAGGACGAAGCCGGGACCGCCGGGATCGCTTTCGGACCGCGAGCTCCCGAACAATTCGATCGTCCCGTCGGCACGGGGGATGAGTGCCGTGACTTCCGGTTCGGCGAGGCCGGCCAGGGCTTTCACCTGGCTGCGCCTCTCCTGAGAGTCGAAGTGGACGTCGACCTTGCCCGTCGCCGCAACCCGGTGGACCGGGGTGAAGTCGTCGGCCGAGCAGCAGATGTGGCCGACCAGGAGCGTCGCCCCCTGGGGGCTCTCGTACGCCTTTACGCCGTAGGCCGAGGGGATGCCGACTACGGCCCTGCCCTTCTTCCCGTAGCTCGGGTCGACGCGCCCGCCGGGCAGGAGTCGGATCAGGGTCACGCGATCGGCGGCGCGGGAATATTCGGTTTCCCTCGGTTCGATGACGGCGACGACGAGGCGTCCGGCCGGCGCCATCAGGACGGCGAGCGAATTCACGCCCTTTTCGGCGAAGCCGCCCAGCGAGACCTCGCCGTCGGTGCCGAACTGCTTGTCGGGCTTGCCGCGGGCGGTGAAGCGACGCACCGACACCGTGCCCTCGTGGGATTCGGCGACGAAGAGACGCCCACGCGAGTCGGTCGCCGCCCCGGGAAACGGGATCCGTTCCGGGGAATCGAGGTCCAGCACGCCGCCTTCACCGTAGGTCCCGTCTAGGGAGCCGGCAGAAGTGAAGCGCCTGACCATCCCAGAATGGACGCAACCCGTTTCGTAGGAGTTGGCGCATGAGTTCAGCGAGGAGACGTAGAGCACCGAGCCGTTGGCCCCCGCCAGCGCCGTACCGAAGCTCCCCGCGTCCGTGTATCCGGCGGGGACCTCCGATCCGGTCCGCAGGATCCCGCCTTCTCCGTAGCCCGGATCGATGCCGGGTGACGCCGCGCCGGCCGCCCCGACCCACAGCGTGCCCACCGCGCACAGCGCCGAGATGGCGATCGATATCGCCGACCTCCCGGCTCCCCTTCCTCTGAACATCTGCCGCTCCTTGTCCGGTTGAGAAATCCGGACTGTCAAACCGTAGCCCCCAGGGGAAGTTTCGCCGCGGTTTCACGGCCGGACGGCCGAGCTCCGGGCGGCGCCTACCACCAGACGGTGGAATCCAGGTTCTCGATCTCCTCGAGTGGCTTCGTGTAGATGCCGGAGGAGAGGTACTTCCAGCCGTCGTCGGGGATCAGGAAGACGACGTTGCCGGAGTCGAGCTCCCCGGCGATGCGGGCCGCAACGCGGGCGACGGCGCCGCCGGAGACGCCGGCGAAGATGCCCTCCTCCTCGAGGAGCTTCTTCGTCCAGACGATCGCGTCGCGGTTGGCCACCATGATTTTACGGTCGAAGAGATTGATGTCGATGATCGGCGGGATGAAGCCGTCGTCGAGGGAGCGCAAGCCTTGGACGAGCTCCCCCTGCATCGGCTCGGCGGCGACGACGAGGGTCTCGGGGTCGTGCTCCTTGAGCCGCCGGCCGTTGCCCATCAGGGTGCCGCCGGTGCCGAGGCCGCCGACGAAGGCGGCAACTTCGTCCAGCTCTTCGAGGATCTCCACCGCGGTGCCGTTGTAGTGGGCGAGCGGGTTGGCCTCGTTGCCGTACTGGTAGGGCATGAAGAAGCCGGGCTGCCGGGACAGCTCGAGCGCCACCTCGACCGCACCGTTGGAGCCCTTGGCCCCCTCGGAATAGACGATCTCGGCGCCGTACATACGCAGTAGCTGGGATCGCTCCTCGGTGACGTTGTCGGGCATCACCACCTGCAGCGGGTAGCCCTTGCGGCGGCAGATCATCGCCAGGGCGATACCGGTGTTGCCGGAGGTCGGTTCGAGGATCGTCTGGCCCGGTTCGATCGCCCCTTCGGCCTCCGCCTTCTCGATCATCGAGCGGGCGACCCGGTCCTTCACCGAGCCGGTCGGGTTGTGGCCCTCGAGCTTGGCGTAGATGTGGACGTCGGGCTTCGGCGAGAGCCGCTTGAGCTCCACCAGAGGCGTGTTGCCGATCGATTCGACGACGTCGCCGAAGCGACCCCCGCAAGGTCTGTTGAGAACTGGATCAGATGCCATGGTCGTGCCGGTACCCCTTACTTCAGAAAGTGTAGCGGGGTACTTTGGCCCGATGGATAAAGGCCCCACCCCCGATCGGGTGTACGCTCGCGCGGGTTAAGCAATAACTGATCGGAGGCAAGGTTTGTTCAGCAAGACTCGGCTGACCGCCCTGATGGCGGTACTGCTTGTGGGGGTCGTGGCGCTGGTCGTCGCGGGATGCGGTGGTGGCGGCAGCAGCTCGAGCTCCGAAACGACGGCCACCGAAGAACCGGCGGAAGGCGGCGGCGCATCCGAAGAAGAAGGCGAAACCGGCGAAGAAGAACCGGCGGGCGGCGGCGAAAAGCTGACGGTCGGCTCCGACATCCCCTATCCCCCGTTCGAGCAGGGGAAAAAGGGCAGCTACACCGGCTTCGATGTCGAACTGATGGAAGCGATCGGCAAAGAGATCGGGCGCGAACCGGAATTCATCGACTCCTCTTTCGAAACGATCTTCCGCGACCTGGCGCAGGAAAAGTTCGAAGCGGTGATGTCGGCCGCGACGATCACGAAGGAACGCGAAGAAGTCGTCAACTTCTCTCTGCCTTACTACCTCTCCGAACAGGCGATCCTGGTCAAAGAAGGCAGCGAAATCACCGGCCTCGCCGACCTCAAGGGCAAAGTCGTCGCCGCCCAGCAGGGGACGACCGGACTCGAACTCGGCAAGGAAAAAGCCGAAGCCTCCGAACTCCGGCCCTACCCAGAAGGCCCTGACGCCGACAACGCGCTGAAGGCCGGGGTGGTGGAAGCGGTGATCATCGACGCCCCGGTGGCCAAACAGCAGGCCGAAGAACTCGGCGGCATCGAAATCGTCGAAAAAGTCCCGACCGACGAAACGTACGGGATCGCGATCGCCCAGCCCAACACCGAACTGCTCGAACAGATCAACGAAGGCCTGAAGAAAACGATCGAAGACGGTAGCTACGCCAAGGTCTACGAAAAGTGGTTCAAAGAAGCGCCGCCGCTGAAAGGCCTCGAAAAAGCGATCGAAGAAGCCGAATCGAAGTGATGGTCGCGCCGTAACTGGATACGCATGACGGAGGGGGCACCGGGGAAGGTGCCCCCTCTCTGGTTTGGGAACGGGAAACGCAGGATCAGGAGCGAGATTTGAAGGTCTTTTTCGAACAGTACTTTGACTTCCACATCATGGGAGAACATTTCGGGGAAGTCCTCGAAGCCTTCGCCCAGAACCTCCTGATCTTCCTCGTCGCGGGGATCGTGGCCCTCATCTGGGGCCTCGTCCTGGCGGTGATCCGACAGTCGCCAGGGAAGAAGTCGTTGCCCTTTCGCTTCCTCACGATCGCCTACATCGACGTGCTGCGCGCGATCCCGCTGCTGATCATCATCCTGGTCATTTCAGGGGGCGTCCCCTTCCTCACCTTCATCCCGAAAAGCATCCGGATCCCCGAGTGGTTCGGCAAGCCGGATCCGTTCTGGTACGGAGTGGCGGGGCTGGTCTTCGTCTACGGCGCATACATGGCCGAGGTCTACCGGGCGGGGATCGAAGCGGTGCCAAAAGGCCAGATGGAGGCGGCTCGCTCGCTCGGCATGAGCCATCTGCAGGCGATGCGCCATATCGTCGTCCCGCAGGCGGTGACCAAGATCCCGGCGCCGATGCTGAACGAATTGATCTCGCTGCTGAAGGACACGACGCTGGTCAGCGTGATCGCCTTCGGCGAGTCGACCTTGGTCAGCCGCGAAATCCTGGCGGAAAAATTGAACAGCTCGGCCCTGATCCTGACCGCCTTCTTCTTCCTCGTCATCTGCCTGCCGGGAGCGCGCCTGGTCGACGTCCTGATCAAACGCAATCAGGCGAAACTCACCCGCGGTGCCCACATCGAGGTTGCGTGATGGCCGAGCCACAGCTCCAGCTGAAGAACATCCACAAGCGCTTCGGGAATCTGGAAGTCCTGAAAGGCGTGGACCTCGACGTCAACAAAGGCGAAGTGATCTGCGTCCTCGGGCCGAGCGGGTCGGGGAAGTCGACCCTGCTGCGCTGCGTCAACCTCCTCTCCCCGCCCGAGGAGGGCGAGATCTTCCTCGAGGGCCAGGACATCTGCAAGGGGCCTGGCTCAGGCACCGGCGAGCAGAGCTGGAACCTCGACTTCGTCCGCCAGCGGGTCGGCATGGTCTTCCAGCAGTTCAACCTCTTCCCGCATAAGAGCGTGCTGGAAAACGTCACCCTCGCCCCCCAGCAGGTGCTGGGCAAGTCGAAGAAGGAGGCCGAGGAGAAAGGCCGTGCGCTGCTTGAGCGCGTCGGCCTCGGCGATCGACTGAGCCAGTACCCCGAGACCCTCTCGGGCGGCCAGCAGCAGCGCGTCGCGATCGCCCGCGCCCTGGCGATGGAACCCCACGTCATGCTCTTCGACGAGGTCACCTCCGCCCTCGACCCCGAGCTTGTCAAAGAGGTCCTCGACACGATGCGCGAGCTCGCCGAGGAAGGCATGACGATGCTCGTGGTCACCCACGAGATCGGCTTCGCCCGCGAGGTCGGCGACAAGGTCGTCTTCATGGACGGCGGCGTCGTGGTCGAGCAGGGCGACCCGAAGCAGGTCCTCGACAGTCCGCGTGAGGAGCGGACGCAGAAGTTCTTGGGGCTGGTGTTGGAGCGGTAGGTGTCCGGGCCCGGGTGGCCGTCCGAGGGCGGTGCCCTGGGCGTCTCATGGAGGTCCTGGCAGGCTGTGACCTCCATGAGA
>JAFDWG010000164.1 GCA_018268605.1 Actinomycetota bacterium
AGGCAGCGCACGGGGACGGCGACGTTGTGGGCGACGCTCTTGGCCTTCCCGGTGGAGAAGACGAGGCTCATTCCCGGGGAGATCGCGCTGTCGGCGCCGGCGGTGGCCGGGACGAAGGCGGCAGCCAGCACTCCGATGACGGCAAGGAGCACGGCCAGTGCCTTGACGTTCTTGGTCGACTTCTCCACCTTCATCTGCATCTCTCTCCCCTGGGTTCTCACACAAGCGACGTTTGGCTGACGGGCGCCGACGTTACCACCTTCGTCCAGGGATTCAGGCAAACATTCGTCCAAATGTGCTAGTGCTCCTAAAGTCCAGCTCGCGCGCTGCCGACCATCGCGCCCCTGCGCCCGTCAAACCGCTCTGGAATGGGAAAGAAGCCCGATCCGTCGCGCTCGGGCGACGGATCGGATCTGAGGAGGGAAGGCCGGAGTGGCTTAGAGCTCGGTGCCGTCGTAGAGCTTGCGCACGTGAACCGTCCCGGCGGGAGCGGCTTCGAGGCAGAGCTTGCAGAGGACGCACTCGTCGACGTTCGCATCGACGATCTCGACGTGGCCGTCGGCGTTCTTGAAGATGTCGACGGGGCAGACTTCTTCGAGCTTCGCGGCGATCGCGGCGTCTTCGCGGATGGAGTCGTCGACCGCGACGTCGATGAAGACCTTCTGCTGCGTGGCCATCAGGCAAGCACCCCCAGCTTCTCCTTGACGAGGGTGGGGATCTCGTCGATGCGCTCCACCACGCGGATGCCGGCCGCTTCGAGGCGGGCGATCTTCTGGGTCGCGGTGTCCTCGGCGCCCTCGACGATCGTGCCGGCGTGGCCGAAGCTCATCCCTTTCATCTCCTCGTCGTCCATGAATTTGCCCGCCATGAAGGCGACGATCGGCAGGCGCGAGTCGTTCTCCTTCACCCACTCGGCCAGCTGGGCCTCCATGCGCCCGCCTGGCTCGGTGTAGATGACGATCGCTTTGGTCTGCTCGTCGGCCTCGAAGAAGGGCATCAGCTCCGCGTAGGTGGAGCCGATGATCGCGTCGCCGCCGATCGAGACGGCGGTGGAGACACCGAGGCCCGCCTGGGTGAGGGAGGAGGAAATCTCCGTCGTCATCCCGCCGGAGCGGCTCATCACGCCGACCGGACCGGGTGCGTAGGCCTTGGCCGCGTCTTTGGCGGGGCCGCCGATGCCGCCCATCTTGCAGACTTCCGGCACGATCAGGCCGAGGCAGTTGGGGCCGATGATGCGGGCGCCCTCGCGGTCGGCGAGCTCGACCATCTGGGCGACGTCGCCGCGCGGGATCCGCTCGGTGACGACGACGACGAGCTTGATCCCGTTCAGGATCGCCTCGAAGACGGCATCTTTGGTGAAGGCGGGGGGGACGGTGACGACCGAGCCGTCGATCGGCCCGCCGTGGTGCTCGACCGCCTGGGCGACGGTGTCGAAGACCGGCACGCCGTGGACCTCGCGGCCCTTGCGGCCCGGCGTCACGCCGCCGACGATCTTCGAGCCGTAGTCGAGGCACTCGCGGGTCAGGTTCACGGCCTCGCGGCCGGTGATCCCCTGGACGATGAACGTCGTGTCCTTCGAAAGCAGGATGCTCACGCGGCCGCTCCCTCTCCCTGGATCTTGGCGACGGCGCGACCGGCCGCCTCCCACATCGAAACCGAGCGGTCGCAGTACTCGACCCCGTAGCGCTCGAGGATCTTGAAGCCCTCGTCCTCCCAGGCGCCGGGGATGCGGAAGATCGCGATCGTCTCACCCGGGTCCTTGCCGAGCTCGAGGCAGGCCTTGATCACGCCGCGCGCGACGATGTCGACGCGGGTGTTGGAGACGATCGACATCATCACCGCGATCTTCTCGACGCCGTCCTTTTCGAGGACCTCCTTGGCGAGGCCGCAGGCCTTGGCGACCGACGGGTTGCCGCCGATCTCGGAGTAGTTGGCGGGCTTGCCACCCTGGTTGCGGACCGCGTCGGTCAAGGTCAGCGAGCCGCCACCGGCGCCGATCACGAGGCCGAGGTTGCCGGTGAAGCCGTGGTCTTTGCCCTGGATCACGCCTCGGTGGTCGGCGGCGTCGATCGCCGCGACGGCCTCTTCGAAGGCGGAGTGCTCGTATGGCTCGCGGTCGTCGTCCTCGGCGATGTTGAGCTCGGTCCGCAGCAGCTTCTTCTGCCGGCCGACCGCCTCGTTCTCCATCTCCATGTGGGCGTCGAGGGCGACGAAGCGGCCGTCGGTCAGCTCGGCAAGCGGGTTGATCTCCGCCAGCGTCATGTCGTATTCGCGGAAGAGGCGGGCCACCTTGGCCAGGATCGGGGTGGCGCGGTTCAGCGCCGAGCCGGTGACGCCGGTCGCGGCGATCGTCTGCTTGGCCTCGAAGTCGGGGATCGGGAAAAGGTTCGATACGTGGCCGCGGCCGACGTGGTCGGGGTGCTTCTCGGCGACCTCCTCGATGTCGATGCCGCCCATGTCGGAGAAGAGCATCAGTGGGCGCTTCGCGGTGCCGTCCCAGACGACCGACGCGTAGTACTCCTGCTTCACCTCCGCTTTGGGGTCGACCAGGACGCCGCGCGGCATGTGGCCGGCGATCTCGAGCTTGAGGATCGCCTCGGCGTGCTCGGCGGCTTCCTCCGGCGTGTCGGCGAATTTGACTCCGCCCGCCTTCATCCGGCCGCCGGTCAGCACCTGCGACTTGATGACGACCGGGCCGCCGATCTCCTCGGCCGCTGCGCGCGCCTCCTCGGGCGTCGTGCAGAAGCCATACTTGGTGACGGGGATGCCCGCCAGCTCGACGATCTTGCGTGCCTCGAACTCGAAGAATCTCATCGGGCGGGCACCCTACAGAGCCAATCGGAACAATGCGAGGAACGTGTCATATCTTCGAACCCTCACCCCCTTCGCCCTCATCGGCGTCCTCGCGCTCCTCGTCGCCGGGTGCGGCGGCGGCACCGACGTCGACTTCACCAAGGCCTCGGAAACGGTCCGCGCGAGCCTCGAATCCAAGCGCGAAGGCTTCGGCGCGCCGATCGAAAACGTCGACTGCCCGCAGGGGGTAAAGGTGGAACCGGGGGCCATGTTCGAATGCACGGTCCGCTTCCCGGACGGGAAGGTCGCCTACGCCCTGCTGAAGATCCGGACCGACGAAGCCGATCTGAATCTCGAATCGCTCTCGCCCCACCCGTCTTCGCACTAGATCTGGGCAAAAGTGGGGCGGTGGCGTGCTCGTTGTGTGTGCATCCGACACATAACGGACAAGCGCCCCCGTTCGTGGCATGATTCGTGTCCCGACCGTTTAACCCCTCCGTTTCCTCGGAGTGCTAGGTCGGGCCGAACCCGGACCGTGCCGGGAAACCCATGCGATCCACAGCGCTGAAGAACCCCCACCAGGGCGCCGACGCCATCGTCGTCGGCCGCAAAGCGACCAAATAGAGAGAGGCGAATGAGCGACTCGACCACTGCCGCCCCCGCTGAGTTGACGACGAACCGGAAACTTCTGGATTGGGTGGAGGAGATCGCCGCCCTCACTCAGCCCGACTCCGTCCAATGGTGCGACGGTTCCGCCGAGGAGTACGACCGGCTTGCCCAGGTCCTCATCGACGCCGGGACCTTCGAGCGCCTCTCCGACGCGAAGCGGCCGAACAGCTACCTCGCCCTCTCCGACCCCGACGACGTCGCCCGCGTCGAAGACCGGACCTTCATCTGCTCGGAGAAGGAGGAGGACGCCGGCCCGACCAACAACTGGCGCGACCCGGCCGAGATGCGGGAGACGCTGAACGAAATCTTCAAGGGCTGCATGAAGGGCCGCACGATGTACGTGGTGCCCTTCTCGATGGGCCCGCTTGGCTCCGACATCTCCGAAATCGGCGTCGAGATCACCGACTCCGCCTACGTCGCGGTGTCGATGCGGATCATGACCCGGATGGGCAAGGCCGCCCTCGACCAGCTCGGCTCCGACGGCGAGTGGGTCCCCTGCGTCCACTCTGTCGGCATGCCGCTCGAGGATGGGGTCGAGGACGTCTCCTGGCCCTGCAACTCGACCAAGTACATCACCCACTACCCCGAGACCCGGGAAATCTGGTCGTACGGCTCGGGCTACGGCGGCAACGCGCTGCTCGGCAAGAAGTGCTTCGCGCTGCGGATCGCCTCGGTGATGGCCCGCGACGAGGGCTGGCTCGCCGAGCACATGCTGATCCTCAAACTCACCTCGCCCGAGGGTGAGGTCAAGTACGTGACCGGCGCCTTCCCGTCGGCCTGCGGCAAGACCAACCTCGCGATGCTGGTCCCGACCCTGCCCGACTGGAAGGTCGAGACGGTCGGCGACGACATCGCCTGGATGAAGATCGGCGAGGACGGCCGCCTCTACGCGGTCAATCCGGAGGCCGGCTTCTTCGGCGTCGCCCCGAACACGTCCCACAAGACGAATCCGAACGCGATGGACTCGATCGAGCGGAACACCATCTTCACCAACACCGCCAAGACCGACGACGGCGACATCTGGTGGGAGGGTATGACCGGCGAGCCGCCCGCGCACGCGATCGACTGGCACGGCAACGACTGGACGCCCGATTCCGACGCCGCCGCCGCCCACCCGAACTCCCGCTTCACGGTGCCTGCCGCGCAGTGCCCGTCGATCGCGCCGGAGTGGGAGGACCCGGCCGGGGTACCGATCGACGCCTTCCTCTTCGGCGGCCGTCGCGCCACCGCGGTGCCGCTGGTCTCCGAAGCGTTCGACTGGGAGCACGCGGTCTTCATGGGGGCGACGATGTCCTCGGAGACGACCGCGGCGGCGGCCGGCGAGGTCGGCGCCCTGCGCTTCGACCCGATGGCGATGCTGCCGTTCCTCGGCTACGACATGGCCGACTACTTCGGCCACTGGCTGAAGATCGGCAAGACAGACGGC
>JAFDWG010000165.1 GCA_018268605.1 Actinomycetota bacterium
CGTCGCGACGGTAGTCGAAGATCTGCTCCAGGTCGCGCTCGACGAAGAGTGCCCGGGCCGCCTCGCCGAGCGGCCCGAAGGGGATCGCGTAGCGGACCCGGTCGCCGAGGATCGTCGCTGCCTCGCCGTCGGCACGGAATGTGTGCGTGTGGTGCCACAGCGCGTAGGGCCCGCTCAGCTGTGCGTCGATGAAGCGGTGCGGCGGTTCCCACGCTTCGATCCGCGTCCGCCAGCTCACCGGCACCCCGTGCAGCTTCAGCCGGTAGGCGATCAGCGCGCCGACGCGCATCTCGATCGGCCGCGGCGTCGTCACCTCGAAGCCGAGCCAGGGCGGCGTGATCCGCTCGAGGTTCTCGGCGTCGGCGTAGAAGGGGAAGACCTCCTCCAGCGGCCGATCGATCCGCTGGGCCCGTTCGAGGACGTGGATGCGCATCAGTAGAGACGCTCACGGAGCGCCATCAGGGCGATCAGCGTGGAGGCGTCGCGGATCCGCGGGATCGCCTCGTCGAGCTCGGCCAGCGGCAGGCGGACGATGTCGATCGCCTCGTCGTCGTCGCGCTCACCGCTCGCCGGGGAGAGCCCGGTGGCGATGAAGATCGTGACGACCTCGGAGATGTAGCCTGGGCTGGGGTAGATCTTCGTCAGCTCGGTCCACTCGGTGGCGGCCAGCTCAGCCTCCTCGGCGAGCTCGCGCTGCGCGCACTCGAGCTCGGACTCCCCCTCGTGGTCGAGCGTCCCGGCCGGGATCTCCAGCAAGCGGTCCTCCTCGAGCGCCTCGCGCGGCTGGGCAACGAGGTAGACGAACTCCTCGTCGTGGGCGAGGATCGCGACCGAGCCGGGATGGACGATCACCTGGCGCTCGACCTCGGTCCCGTCGAGGCGGCGGTAGCGCCGGATCTCGACGTCGACGCCGTAGCCCTCGTAGGCGACCCTGGTATCGAGCAGATCCATCCCGGGCAGGCTACCGCCGATGAATTCGAGGCTCGGGGCCGGTCTTTCACGGAAAGCGGGCGAACCAGGAGGTCGAGATGCTGCTGGACGAGAAGGTGTGTGTGGTCTACGGGGCGGGGTCGATCGGCGGCGCGGTGGCGCGCGGGTTCGGGGCCGAGGGTGCTCGGGTGTACGTCGGGAACCGGACCGGCTCGAAAGCCGAGGCGCTCGCCGCCGAGATCCAGGGCACGGGAGGGTCGGCGCGTGGGCTCGAGGTCGACGCACTCGACGAGGCCTCGGTCCGCGCCTTCGTCGACGCGGTGGTCGCGGAGGCGGGACGGATCGACGTCTCCTTCAACCTGATCTCGGTCGGCGACGTGCAGGGGACGCCATTGGTCGAGATGGGCTGGGACGACTTCATGACACCGATCGAGGCGGCCGTGCGCTCGAACTTCCTCACCGTGAAGGCCGCGGTTCCGCACATGCCCCGCGGCGGGGCGGTGCTGTTCTTCGGCGGTGAGGGCGACCCGGTGCCCAACTATTCGATCGGCGGCTTTCAGATCGGGCTGCACGCGGTCGAGGCGATGCGCCGCCAGTACGCGAGCGAGCTCGGCAAGGCCGGGGTGCGTTTCGTCAGCCTGCGGACCGGAGGCGTGCCCGAGTCGATCGCCGCGGACTTCGAGGAAGCCTCGGAGCTCCGCGAGATGCTCGCCGCCGCGACGCTCACCGGGCGGGCGGCGACCTTCGAGGACGTCGGCGCGGTCGCCGCCTTCGTCGCCTCCGACAAGGCTCAGACGATGACCGCCGCCACGGTCAACGTCAGCGCCGGAGCGCTGATCGACTGACGATGGAGTGGTTGTCGATTCCCCTCAGGGGTACTCCGGGAGGTACCGATCGAACGAACGGAGGAACGAAATGGCAGCTAGAGACCGCAGCAGAGGTGGCATCGGCGGGATCTCGCTCGGCGGCATCCTGGTCATCATCGGCATCGTCCTGATGATCGTCTGGAGCTTCTGGATCGGGTTGATCGTCCTGCTCATCGGACTGATCGCGTTCGGCGGTTTCGTGCGCGGGAAGTGGTACTAGTGCCAAGGCTTCCCGCGCTCGAACAGCCACCGCTGGAAAAAGCCCCGCAGGTGCTTCCCTGAGACTTCGTTCGCGAGCGCGATGAACCCTTCGATGTCCCCGTGGCCGTAACGGTTCTCGGTGACCCAGGTGCGCAGGATGCGCAGCAGGGCATGGGTGCCGACCTTGTCGCGGAGGGCTTGGAGGGTCATCGCGCCGCGCACGTAGGTGGAGACCGCGAACAGGTTCTTCGCCTGGCCGGGGTGGCCTGAGGGCGGGTTCCAGAAGCCGGTCGCCGAAGCCGGTTTGCGGTAGAGCTCGGCGAAGACCTGCTGGGCGGTGCGGCCGCCGTGCTTCTCCGAGTAGTACCACTGGGTCCAGGTGGCGAAGCCCTCGTTCAGCCAGATGTTGGGCCAGCGCTCGAGGCTGACCGAATCGCCGAACCACTGGTGCGCCGTCTCGTGGACGACCGTGGTGCGGTCGGGGGCGAAGGCGTAGATCGGCCGCGACTGCGTCTCCAGCGCGTACTGGAGGTCGGCGACGTCGACCACCGAGCCCGCCGAGGAGTACGGGTAGGGCCCATATATATGTGACTCCCAGCGGATGATCCCGGGCAGCGAGTCGATCGCCGGCCGCGAGGCCTTCACGAGCTGCGGGTCGATCAGCGTCCAGGTGGGCAGCTTGCCGACGTGGCCGGTGACGAGCTTGCCCTTGCCGATGTCGACGAGCGCGAGGTAGGTGGCCATCGGACTCGGTTCCGACCATGACCAGCGGGTCCGCCCGCCGACCTTCTCCCGCCCGACGAGCCGGCCATTGGAGACCGCCTTCACCCCGTGTGGGACCGTGATCTCGATGTCGAAGCCCGCCTTGTCGCGCGGGGCGTTGTTGCAGGCAAGCCATGCGGCCGTGCCGACCGGCTCCCCGACCCCGACCGCGCCGTCCTTCGTCCGGTACCAACCCTCGGGCGAGCCGTCGGGGTCGATGACCTTCCTCGGCACCCCTTGGTAGCGCAGCTCGACGGTGAACGGTTTGCCCTTGGGGATCAGCGTCGTCGGGACGACCTTGACCTTCCCCCTCCCACGGCTGTACTCGGCTTCTTCGCCGTCGACGCTGACCGAGGTCACCTTCAACCCGTCGAGGTCGAGCGAAAACTTGCTGAGCCCCGAGGTCGCCCGCGCTTCGACCACATCGCGCGCGACGAGCATCCCGCTGCGCGGCTGGTAGCCGAGCGTGACGTCGTAGTGCTTGACGTCGTAACCGCGATTGCCGCTGCGCGGGAAGAACGGTTCGCTCGGCTGCTTCGGGCCAGAGGCCGCCGAGGCGATCGCGCCGCCCGTGATCGCGAGCGCTGCGAGCAGTGCCAGGAGAAATCGACTATTCCGCGACATACCGCTGCAGCGCCTCACGAGTCAGGTTGCTGATCGAGCGCTTTTCCTTCTCGGCTTTGGCCTTGGCGGCGTCGTGGAGATCGGGCGGAACGCGGATCGTGATCCGTTCGGAGACGCGCACCCCGTCCAGCGGTGGCCGGCCGACGCGAACCGTGGTCCAGGTCGAGAGGTCGAAGCCCTCCTCGAATTCCTTGGACCAGCGCTCTTCCTTCTCAGGGGTGACCACGGTCCCACCCTTCGTCACCCACTCTCCGTCTTTCAACTTCCGTTCTTTCTTCACTTTCGCCATTTGGCTGCCTCCGAATACCAACCTTGGTACCGCTCGCGAAGCGGCATCGCGTGGATGATGATCAACGAACCGTCGTCGGGTGCGACCGCGCCCACCTCGAGCGGCATCCCCTCCAGGTCCGGGCCGAAGAACAGGAAGCGCTGATCTTCGTACCGTTCGTCCGCATGTTCGGTATCCCGCCGACAGATCCCGGCATGCAGAACGACGTGCAGGGACCGCTCGCGTGAGATCCGATGCTTCGTCGCGGATCGCGCCCACACGATCTTGTCGCTGTCCGCCCAATCATTTCGTCTGACGATATCACCCCGGGTCTCCCTGAACCGGAAGACGATTTCGAGCATCCACGCGGGGTCCTCGGCCTCCTCATAGCGGTCATCGCCCTTCTGAATCCAGGTCCGACCACCGAGATCGAGCAGTAGGTACCTCCGGGTCCAGTAGTGCTTGTAGAACTGGATCTGGGTCCCGTCGGTGAGAACCGCCTCCCCCATCCACATGAAGTCTTCGATGTCCTCCGGAAGCACTTCGAGCAGCGGCTCCCAGATCGGGTCGCGGCGGTCGCTGAACCTCCCGCGCTGCCATCTCCTTCGTTTCTTGGCCATGCCCCGAGCCAACGGAGCAAAAGCGCGAGGCTCAAGACGCGTTTGGGCCAATTCGGTGTCGGAAGGGATGCGAGAGACTGACGGGATGAGGGTGCTTGCGATCGTGCACGAGGTCGAGGCCGGGCCGGGGGTCTTCGGCGAGGCGATCCGGGCGCGGGGGGCGACGCTCGAGGAGTGGATGCTGCCGGAGTCACCGCAGCCGCCGGCCGATCCGCTCGACTACGACGCGGTCTTCGTGCTCGGCGGGTCGATGAATGCCGACGAAGGCGAGCGCTTCCACTGGATCGGGAACGAGCGTGAGCTGATCGGCCGGCTGCTCGAGCGGCAGGTGCCGTTGATGGGCCTCTGCCTCGGCGGGCAGATGGTCGCGGCGGCCGCGGGGGCGGTGCCGCGGCGGGCGCCGCGGCCGGAGATCGGCTGGCACCCGGTCGAGCTGACCGAGGAAGGCCGTGCCGACTCGGTCCTCGGCTGCCTCCCTCCCACCTTCGAGGCCTTCCAATGGCACAGCTACGAGTTCCCGCTGCCACCCGGCGCGGTGGCACTCGCGCGCAGTGAGGTCAGCCTCCAGGCCGCCCGGATCGGAGAGCT
>JAFDWG010000166.1 GCA_018268605.1 Actinomycetota bacterium
CGCTCGACCGTGATCGTGCTCGGCGACGCCCGCACCAACGGCCGCGAGCCCCACGCCGACGTCTTCGCCCGCATCTCCGAGCGTGCCGGCCGCCTCTTCTGGCTGAACCCGGAGCCCAAGCTCTACTGGAACTATGGTGACTCGGTGATGTCCTCCTACGAACGCTTCTGCGACGGGACCTTCGAGTGCTGGACGACCCGGCACCTGGAGAACTTCGTCGACGTCGTGGCGGGGAAGGCGCCGGAGGTGGAGTGAGGGTCGTGCCGGACGGGGGCGGCCGTCCAAGGGGCGGTGCCCTGGTTTCCGCGACGGTTCCCTCGGACCCTGGCGCGCCCGACCGACCCCTACGCGGCCGTGACAGTCCGCGTCGGCTCGTCCGGCGACACCTGCCACTGCTCGTTGACCTCGGCGCCGGGCGGCGGATCGACGGGGCCGTCAAGAAGGGGGTCATCGGTGGCGCGCATCCAGTCGGCCAGGCGGGCGCGCATCTCCTCGAGGGCCTCCCGGGCGATCCGGTCGGCGGCTAGGTTGTTCTGCTCGGCGGGATCGAGGACGAGGTCGTAGAGCTGCTCGCGGGGGACGCGGCGCTCGGCCCAGCCGGCCGCCACCCAGATCTCCTTCGAGGCCGAGTCGTCGCAGTTGGCGAGCACCGGGCCGGGGAAGTCGTCGAAGCGGCGAATGTACTTCCAGCGCTCGGTGCGGACCGAGCGCTGCGGCTCGTAGGCGGCGTGGTAGGTCATCTCGGCGAAGGTCGCCTCGTGGAGCCTGTCGACGTCACCCTTCAGCAGGGGCACGAGCGAGTCGCCCTGCAGCCAGTCGGGCGGCTCGACCCCGGCGACCTCGCAGAGCGTCGGGTAGACGTCGAGGTGGGTGACGGGGGCGTCGACCACCTTGCCACCGGCGAAGGGCGCCGGGCCGCGCATGATCATCATCACCCCGGTGCCGCGGTCGGTCAGGGTCGCCTTGGAGCCGGGAAAGGCGACGCCGTGGTCGGTGGTGCAGATGACGAGGGTGTCGTCGACCAGGCCGAGGTCGTGTAGGGCATGCAGGACGGCGCCGATGCCCTGGTCGAGCGAGCGCACGCTGGCCTTGAACTCGGCCATGTCGCGCCGCGTCGCCGGGGCGTCGGGGAGGTTGCCGGGCGGCAGCGAGTAGAGGGTGTCGCGGACCGAGGTCGGAGCGGAGAAGTCGCGGTGGGTCTCGAAGAAGCCGACCGACATGAACCATGGCTTACCGGTGTTGCGGGCGGCGCGCAGGGCGTCGATCGTCAGTGGCGCCACGTCGCCGGCTTTGTTCGACTCGACCTTGACGATCTCGTCGTAGCCGATCACCGCCGGGTCCTTGGAGATGTGCTGCTCGCCGACCAAGACCGAGTGGTAGCCGGCGCGGCGCAGGGTGTGGACCCAGTGCTGCCCGTAGTCGTTCAGCTCCCAGCCGCGATGCGCGAGCCCCTCCATCCCATTGTTGTGGCAGTAGAGGCCGGTGAGCAGGCTGGCCCGACTGCCGGAGCAGGTCGGCGCGTTGCAGAAGGCCTCGCGGAAGAGGACCCCTTGGTCGGCAAGCATCTGGATGTTCGGGGTCGGGACCTGGAACCCGTAGGGCTGCACGACGCGACCGGTGTCGTGCGAATGGATGTAGAGGATGTTTGGCGGTTGGTACGGAGGGATGATCGGTGAGAGATTGGGTACTGAGACCGGACTTCGAGCGTAACAATCTCGCCGCCCGTTTGTTGATTAACTTAGTCGGCAATGAAGCCAGAGCGTTCCTACATCGTCTGCGCCACGCCCCGTAGCGGCTCGACCCTCGTCTGTCACGCCCTCGGCGAAACGGGCGTCGCCGGCCGCCCCGAGGAGTACTACGAGGCGCTCCGCCACTCCGGCAGGCCGCGGCGCCCGGAGGAGTACTTCCTCGGCGTCGAGGACCAATCGATCCGCGACCACCTCGGCGAGCGCGGCGTCGGCGCCGAGCAGCACCCTCGCTCCCCCCTCTGGAGCCGCGCCGCCTACGACCGCTATCTCGAATGGACCTTCGAGGCGGGGACCACGCCCAACGGCGTCTTCGGCGCCAAGCTGATGTGGGGCTACTTCGGCGACTTCGTCAGCCTCGTCCGCAACATCCCCGCCTACCGGGATGTGGCGCTGGCCGAGCTCCTCCCCACCGTCTTCCCCGACCTGACCTTCGTCCGTGTCGTCCGCGCCAACAAGGTGCGCCAGGCGGTGTCGCTGTGGAAGGCGGTGCAGACGGCGACCTGGCGCGAGGACCAGGCCTCCTCCGGCGCGGCCTCGGTCGAGGATGACGGCACGCCGCCCTACCGCACCTTCATCGAGGAGCACCGGCCGCAGCTGCGCTTCCACTACCGGGCGATCAACCACCTCCTCGAACAGCTGCTGATCGAGGAGGCATCCTGGGACGCCTTCTTCGAGCACTCGGGGATCAAGCCCGTCCTCGTCCTCTACGAGAACTTCGCCGCCGACTACGAGACCTCGACGCTGAACCTGCTGGAGCGCCTCGACCTCACCCCGCCCGACGACTTCAGCCTCGAGCCGCGGATGAAGAAACAGTCCGACAGCGTGAACGACGACTGGACGAAGCGCTACTCCGAGCTGCGACTAGGGACCGAGTTCGACCTCGTCCCGGTCCCCTCAGGCAAGTAGCTAGCGGGCGGCCCAGGCGTCGGGCTCGGCGGTGAGGGCCTCGACGGGTTTGGGGAGTTCGCCGGACACGAGGTCGGCCAGGGTGACGTCCTCGAGGACCGAGCGGATGTTGGCGCGGACGGCGATCCAGACCTCGCGGAGACTCTCGGCGTTACCCGCGTATTCGATCGTCTCCGGAGGCATCGACTGGACGTTCGCGATCGGGCCCTCGACCGCGCGGACGACGTCGGCGACGGTCACCTCCGCCGCGGGACGGGCGAGCCAATAACCCCCCTTGGCGCCGCGACGGGCGCGGACCAGCCCTTGGTGCTTCAGCTCCAGGAGGATGTGCTCGAGGAACTGGAGCGGGATGTCCTGGGAGGTCGCGAGGCGCTCCCCCTTGACGGGCTCTCCTTCGCCCGCGGCGGCCAGCTCGATGGCGGCGCGGACGGCGTAATCGGCCTTGGCTGAGACACGCATACGTACGAATTAAAACAACCGGCCGGGCGCGGAGCCGGACAGCGAGGCCGGCTGGGCGGCCCGACCCGCGACAGAGGGCGACCCTAGGTGGCCGATTGGGGAGCCTCTCCCGCGGCCGCCAGGCGGTCTTTCTCACGCTTGTAGCGTTTGTTCATGTAGTGCGGGGCGTAGAGGACGGCGCCGAGGAGGACCGCCGCGACGCCCGCCGCGATCGGCCAGACGGTCGCGTCGCCCTTCTGGATCGTGACGATGCCAGAGGCCATCAGGACGATGCCGAGGGCGATGCGGATGAAGCCCTGCGGGGCCTTGTCGGAGAGCGCGGCGCCGATGATCACGCCCGGGATCGAGCCGATCAGGATGTTCCCGGCGAGGCCGAAATCGACGTTTCCGGCGATGATGTGGGCGATCCCGGCGGCGGTCAGCAGTACCGCGGCATGCACGATGTCGGTGCCGACGACGCTCTTCGGCGTCATCCGGTAGATGGCGATCAGCAGGATCGCGATCACCGTCCCGGAGCCCGCCGAGGTGATCCCGATGACGAAGCCGGTGGTCGCCCCGATGACGATCGCGGCGACCTTGTGGCGTTTCTCGATCTCGAAGCGCTCGCGCTCGTCGATCAGCCCCTTCAAGATCAGCGCTCGGGTCAAAGTCACCACGCCGACCATCAGTAGGGTGCCGCCGAGGACCGCGTAGACGAGGGAGTTCAGTCGGTCCTCGGAGATGTGCTGCTCCAGCACCGAGACGAGGATCACCCCCGCGATCGCCGCCGGGACGCTGCCGAAACTGAGCCAGCGGACCAGCTCCATGTTGACCTTGCCGATCTTCAGGTGGCGCCAGCTGCCGACCATCTTGGTGACTGCCGAGTAGACGATGTCGGTGCCGATCGCGGTGGTCGGCGAGGTGTTGAAGATCAGGATCAGGAGCGGCGTCATCAGGGATCCACCGCCCATGCCCGTCATCCCGACGAGCAGGCCGATGCAGAATCCGAAAAGGACGATTGCCGGGTCCATGAGTTCTTGTCTTTGGTTGTCGCGTTCCGCACCTGAACTGCTTCTCGACTTTCTCGACTTTTTAGGTCGAGTGTGCGGAGTACGCGAGGATAACAGCGTGAGCGTCGCTGCGCGAGGCCTCTCCCACTCCTACGGCGACCTGCTTTCGCTGCGACGCATCGACCTCGCGGTCGCGAACGACGAGGTGGTGGCGCTGGTCGGGCCCTCAGGCTGCGGCAAGTCGACGCTGCTCGAAATCGTCTGCGGCCTGCGCGAGCCGACGGCCGGGGAGGTCGAGGTGAGCGGCGCGCGCGACACGCCGGGCCGGCTCGCCCACTGCGCCTACATGCCCCAGCGCGATCTCCTGCTGCCCTGGTTCTCGGCGCTCGACAACGCGGCCCTGGCGCTGCGCAACCGCGGCGCCGGCAAGGCCGACGCCCGCGCCGAGGCGGGCGCACTGTTCGAGCGCTTCGGCCTCGCGGGCTTCGAGGCGTCGCGCCCGGACGAGCTGTCCGGCGGTATGCGCCAGCGGGTCGCCTTCCTGCGCACGCTGGTCGCCGGCAAGCCGGTCCTCGCCCTCGACGAGCCCTTCGCCGCGCTCGACGCGATCAGCCGCGCCGAGATGCAGGAGTGGCTGGCGGGCGCCCTGCTTGGCGACTCGCG
>JAFDWG010000167.1 GCA_018268605.1 Actinomycetota bacterium
GAGCCGCCGACCGACGAGGACCTGCTCGAGGACGACGACCTCGCGGCGGAACTCGGCGTCGACGGCGTCGAGGCCCCGGTCGAGGGCTTCGGCCTCTCCTTCGCGGAGGAGCTCGAGGAGCTCGCCCAGGAGATCGAGTCGACCTCCGGCGACGACGCGAAGAAATAGCTCGCGTCGGTAGCCAAGAGTTGTGACGAAGGGCCCCGAAAGGGGCCCTTCGTCGTTGTGGGGGCTCCGGGGCGTTGTGCCGGCCGCTCCGGCAGTCCCAGAGGCGGTGTCCTGGGCGTCTCATGGAGGTCCTGGGAGGCTGTGACCTCCATGAGACGCTCAGGACGGAGGGAGTGCGGTGTTTCTCTGGGGGTTCGTGCGTGAGACTGCCACACCTCGCCCGATCCCGAACGCGCTGCGTGTATTACCGGGGCCATGGCACGGGTAAACCACGCAGCGCGAAGCCGGTGTTGTGCAACACGCACGGAACCCATGACTTCGTGACGTCTCTCGCAACGGCGTCGCACTTCCTCGACGCTTTCCATCCCCCGGCCGTGCTCGCCGCAAGCTCTCGCGTCCCTTACCTCGCGTCTCGCCATCCCCTGGCCACCCAGCCAGTCTTCGGGTAGGTTCCCGCCATGAAGGCATGCATCATCGGGGCGGGGGGCTCGGGGATCGCGGCGGCGCAGGTGTTCCAGGCGCGGGGGATCGACTTCGACTGCTTCGAGAAGGGGTCGTACGTCGGAGGGAACTGGAAGTACGAAAACGACAACGGGATGTCGTCGGCCTATCGGTCGCTGCACATCAACACGTCGCGACGGGTGATGGCGTTCAGATCGTTGCCGATGCCGGAGGACTATCCGGACTATCCCGATCACTTTCAGATGGCGGCGTACTTCGACGAAGTCGTCGATCGCTATCGGCTGCGGGAGCGGATCCGGTTCAACACCGAGGTCGTGTCGGTCGAGCCGGTCGATGGGAGCGTGGGGGAGTGGGACGTCACCGTCGAGGGGCCCGAAGGGCGTGAGACGAACCGCTACGGGGCGGTGTTGGTGGCGAATGGGCACCACTGGGATCCGCGATGGCCAGAACCGGCCTTTCCTGGCTCTCAGAACTTCGAGGGAGAGCAGATCCACGCGCACGAATATCGGGAGCCCGAGCTGCTGCGTGGCAAGCGCGTGCTGGTCCTCGGGATCGGCAACTCGGCCGTCGACATCGCGGTCGAGGCGTCGCGGATCGCCGACAAGACCTTCCTCGCCACCCGCCGCGGCGCCTGGGTCCTGCCCAAGTACCTGAACGGCAAGCCGATCGATGAGATCGCCAACCCGGTCACCGGCAGCGTGCCGATCCCGGTGATGCGGGCGGTGATGAAGCGCCAGCTGAAGGTGGCCGTCGGCGAGCCGACCGACTACGGGCTGCCGAAGCCCGACCACAAGCTGCTCGAGGCGCATCCGACCGTCAGCTCGGAGCTACTACCGCGTCTTGGCCACGGCGACATCACGCCGAAGCCGAACATCGACCGCTTCACCGGCGGGCGCCGCGTCCGCTTCCTCGACGGCTCCGAAGAGGAGGCCGACCTCGTCGTCTACTGCACGGGCTACAAGATCACCTTCCCGTTCTTCCGCCCCGAGGTCCTCTCGGCCCCGGACAATCGGCTGCCGCTCTACCGCCGTGTGGTCTCCGTGGAGCGGCCGGGTCTCTACTTCATCGGCTTCATCCAGCCGCTCGGGCCGATCATGCCGCTGGCCGAGGCGCAGTGCGAGTGGATCGCCGACCTCGTCTCGGGGCGGGCGACGCTACCGCCGCCGGCGGAGATGGGGCGGGAGATCGACGCCGAGGAAGAGAGGCAGCGCAAGCGCTTCGTCGCCTCTAAGCGTCATACCGTCGAGGTCGACTTCTACCCCTATCTTCGCGAGATCCGGCGCGAGCGAAAGCGGGATTCGGCGCGGGCCTGACGATCCGCGTCCGCCCACCCGGCGGGCAGTCGGGGAGCGGCATCGCGACGCCGCCGCCGTGGGGCCCGCGGCGCGGGCCGCGGGGGAGTTTCGGCGGCATCTTGCGTCGCTTGTTGCCGCCGTCGTCGTCGGCCTCCTCGGGCTGTGGCACCTCCTGGTGGGCAGCCCACCAGACCAGCCAGATCCCGAACAAGACCGGGATCTTGAGCACCACGGCGAGAAAGAAAATCGGCCAGAAACCCGTCAAGACGCCCTCGATTTTAGGGGACCGGGCACCGACCGTCGGTACCCGATCGTGCGGGTTCGAACCTCAGCCGGCGCCTTCGACGGCGAGGCTGCGGCCCCAGGCGATCAGCGCTTCGGTTTCGGCCTCCTGCAGGCCGCTCGCCGGGTCGGTGGGGACCAGGAGGGTGGGCTCGTCCCGCTCGCGTGCCCAGCGGTAACAGCTCTCGTCGAAGTTGTCGTCGATCCAGGCCATCGGCCGGCCGCGGCCGTACTCGTCGAGTGGCCCGAGCTTCCAGTGGGCCGAGCCGAAGCGGGCGGCGCCGTCGAAGGTCAGGTGCGGGAGCTCGGCCAGGCCGAGCATGGTGGGGAGGTAGAAGTTCGCTTTCTCCTCCCAGCCGGTCGCCCAGATCAGTTCGAAGTGCTCGGCGAGCCGCTGCAGCCGCTCCCCGGCTCGCAGCGAGATGCAGTGGAGCATCCCGTCGACGAGCTGGTAGGTGGCCTCCGCCGGTGGTGGAGGCGTTTCGAATCCGAACAGCGAGATGACCCCGTCGACATCGACCGCGAGGATCGGCCGGCTCATCGGGGCCGGGCTACTACCAGCGGTAATGGGCGAACGCTTTGTTCGCCTGCGCCATGCGGTAGATGTCGTCCTTCCGCTTCCAGGCGCTGCCCTGCTGCTGGTTCGCGTCGAGGATCTCTCCGGCGAGACGCTCGGCCATCGAGTACTCGCGACGGGCGCGGGCGTACTGGACAAGCCAGCGGACGGCGAGTGTGCGGGCCCGACGCGCGGGCACCTCGACCGGCACCTGGTAGGTCGCACCGCCGACGCGACGGGAGCGGACCTCGAGGACGGGGGTGAGGGATTTGATCGCGGACTCGAGCGTCTCGACCGGATCCTCTCCGGTGCGCTCGCCGACGATCGCCAGGCTGTCATAGACGATCCGCTCGGCAAGGCTCTTCTTGCCGTCGGTCATCACCTTGTTGATCAGCTGCTGGACAAGGCGGTTGCGGTTGCGCGCGTCCGGCTCGATCGGCCGAATGGTGGCTGCAGATCGACGAGGCATCAGGAAGCTTTCACGCCGTAGCGGGAGCGGGCCTGCTTGCGGTCGGAGACGCCGGCGGCGTCGAGGGTGCCCCGGACGACCTTGTAACGGACGCCCGGCAGGTCCTTGACTCGACCACCGCGGATCAGGACGACGGAGTGCTCCTGCAGGTTGTGGCCCTCGCCGGGGATGTAGGTGGTGACCTCCATCCCGTTGGTGAGCCGGACACGCGCGATCTTGCGCAGCGCGGAGTTCGGCTTCTTCGGCGTCACGGTCGCGACACGGGTGCAGACGCCGCGCCGCTGCGGGGCAGCTACGCGCTTCTTGCGACCCTGCCCCGACTTGAGGCCCGGCGTCGTGGTCTTCTTCTTCGGGCGCTTGCGGCCCTTCCTGACAAGCTGATTCGTATTAGGCACGGCCGGGCATAGTAGAGCACTCCGCCCAAAACCACACCCCCGGCGGCCGCAAGCTCCGCCGCGAACCCCTTTTCGAGGACCGCCGAGGCTCCTTCGAAGCGGGTCGAGAGGACGCCGACGTCGAGGCCACTTGGGAGGTCGACGAGCAGTATGACCGCCAGGGAGGCGGTACCGGCGACGATCGCGCCGAGGGCGGCCAGCCGGCCCGCGCGACCGCCGCGCGCGATCATCGTCAGCCCCAGGGCGATGACGATCGCGCCGACCCCGACCAGCACGTAGGCGTGGGCGCTCCCGGCGGGCTGTATGTCGACGGTCGGCGGCGGCGCCGACTGGACCCCGTCGAGCAATTCCACCTGTTCGCCGATCTGCACCCCGTGGTAGTCCATGAACTGGGAGACGATCAGGAGGGCGCCCGCCGCGGTGATCGTCAGCCCGATGCCACGCCGGGGAGTCAGCACGCCCGCGAGCGCCGTCGCCGCCCGGGTCGCCCCGCCGCCGAGCCTTCGCAGGGTCGCCTCGACCACCGCCAGGCCGAGGAAGAGCCAGCGCAGCAGCGGACGGACGACCGCCCAGAACGACGCCGCCACTCGAAGCAGGATGGGGTGGGCCCGTTCGAGTCCGCGATTTGCAACCCTGTCCATGCGCCGGTTGAAGCGCATGACGCGAGGCCCGAGCGCTGCTATCATCGCGCGTCGCTCAGGCTGTTTTCGCGCCGTTGCCTTCGCCGGGCCCCCTGGGGCCTTTTTTTTGCGCCGATCCCGAGCAGCACCGGGTCGTCGTCGTTTCACCCTGAGCGCCCCCGCATCACACGCACGACCAAGACTTCACAAGAAACCAAGACTTCAACTCCCACCGAACGGAACCATGGCACGCAGCTTTCCACTGGAGAAGACCCGCAACATCGGGATCATGGCGCACATCGACGCCGGTAAGACGACGACGACCGAGCGCATCCTCTACTACACGGGCCGCACGCACAAAATCGGCGAGGTCCACGAGGGCGCCGCGGTCATGGACTGGATGGAGCAGGAGCAGGAGCGCGGGATCACGATCACCTCGGCCGCGACCGCCTGCGAGTGGAA
>JAFDWG010000168.1 GCA_018268605.1 Actinomycetota bacterium
AGTGAGAAGATCGTCCTCGAGCACGAGGACCTGAGGCGAACGCTGCGGCGGATCGCCCATGAGATCGCCGAGAAGAACCCGGAGCCCGCGCGGCTCGCCCTCGTCGGCATCCACACCAGGGGAGCGGTGCTGGCCCGCCGCCTCCACGTCGTCCTCGGCGAGCTGGTCGGGACCGAGTTGCCGATCGGCGACATCGACATCAGCTTCTACCGCGACGACGTCGGTGCCCACGCGCCCGGCAAGCAGCCGGTCGTCCACGCCTCCCACATCGACTTCGACCTCGCCGGCCGGACCGTCGTCCTAGTCGATGACGTCCTCTTCACCGGCCGCACGGTCCGGGCCGCGATCGAGGCGCTCTTCGACTACGGCCGCCCGCAGCGGGTTCAGCTCGCCGTACTCTGCGACCGCGGCCACCGCGAGCTGCCGATCCGCCCCGACTATGTCGGCAAGAACCTTCCGACCGCCCGCGAGGAGCGGGTCAACGTCCGCCTCGAGGAGACCGACGGGGTAGACCAGGTGACGATCTCCGAACCCCGACTGACGGAGGCCATGGCATGAAGAACCTGCTCTCGATCGAGGGGGTCGACCGCGACGCGATGGAGGCGATCCTCGACCGCGCCGAAAGCTTCGCCGAGGTCGGCCGTCGCGACATCAAGAAAGTGCCGACCCTACGCGGGCGCACGGTGGTGACCCTCTTCTACGAGTCGAGCACCCGCACGTCGAGCTCCTTCGAGCTCGCCGCGAAGCGACTCTCCGCCGACCTGGTCTCGGTCAAGGCCGCGGGTTCGAGCGTCGACAAGGGCGAGTCGCTGAAGGACACCGTCGCCACCCTCTCGGCCTACGACCCGGCCGCGATCGTCATCCGCCACCCCTACGCGGGCGCCGCCCAGATGGTCGCGGGCTGGACCTCCGCCGCGGTGGTCAACGCCGGCGACGGCAAGCACGAGCACCCGAGCCAGGCGCTGCTCGACGTCTACACCCTGCGCCGCCGGCTCGGCTCGCTCGAGGGCAAGCGGATCTGGATCGTCGGCGACGTACTCCACAGCCGCGTCGCCCGCTCCAACCTGATCGCCTTCCAGCGCATGGGCGCGGAGGTGACCCTCTGCGGGCCGCCGACGCTGATCCCGCGCGGGATCGAGGAGCTCGGCTGTCAGGTCACCTACTCGCTCGACCGGCTCGAGGAGGCCGATGTCGTCTACGCCCTGCGGATGCAACACGAGCGGATGAGCGGCAGCTTCGTCCCCAGCCTGCGCGAGTACGCCGCCAACTTCCAGATCGACACGCGGCGGCTCGGCCCGCGCCAGCTCCTGATGCATCCGGGCCCGGTGAACCGCGGGGTCGAGATCTCCGGCGAGGCGATCGACTCGCCGCAGTCGCTGATCGGCGAACAGGTCGCCGCCGGCCTGGTGGTGCGGATGGCGATCCTCTACGAGCTGCTCGCCGGACAGCCGGAGCGCCCGACCGCGGTCGGCGACGGTCCGGCCGCCGCCGAAGCCGCCGCACCGACGATCGGACAGCCCGCATGAGCCCGGACGAGAACCACACCGAGGGCCTCACCGACCTGCTCGACGTGCGCGCCGGGCGCGCCGCCGACCTCGTCCTGCGCCGCGCCACGCTGCTCGACCCGGTCGCCGGGATCGACGGCGTCCACGACCTCGTCATCCGCGGCGGCCGCATCGCCGAGATCGCCGCCTCCGGCGAGGCCGACGCCGACGGCGCCGAGGAGATCGACGCCGCAGGCCTGCACGCCTTCCCGGCCTTCTTCGACCCGCACGTGCACCTGCGCACGCCGGGCCAGGAGCACAAGGAGGACATCGAGACCGGCACCCGCGCCGCCGCCGCGGGGGGCTACTGCGGGATCATCGCGATGGCCAACACCTCGCCACCGATCGACACGGCGGCCGATATCACGGCGCTCCGCGAGCAGGCCCGCTCCCAGGCTTCGGTCCCGGTCGGCTTCACCGCCACGGTGACGGTCGGCATGAAGGGCGAAGAGCTGACCGAGATGGTCGAACTGCGCGACGCCGGCGCGATCGGCTTCACCGACGACGGCCTGCCGATCGGTAACGCGAACGTCATGCGCCGCGCCCTCCAGTACCAGCACCTCTGCGGCGGCCAGATCGCCCTGCACGAGGAAGACCCGGACCTCTCCTCCGGCGGCGTCATGCACGAAGGGCCGGTATCGGCGGCCCTTGGCCTCGCCGGCTGGCCCTCGGTGGCCGAGTCGACGATGATCGCCCGCGACTGCGGGCTCGCCGCCTATGAGGAGGCCCGCATCCACGTCCAGCACCTCTCCGCAAAGGAGTCGGTGGAAGTGGTCCGCGCCGCCAAGGCCGCGGGCGTCCGGATCACCGCCGAGGCGTCTCCGCACCACCTGGTCCTCACCGACGAAGAGGTCCGCAGCCTCGACCCGCGCCGCTTCAAGATGAACCCGCCTCTGCGCCACGAGTCCGACCGCCAGGCGCTGATCGCCGCCCTCCGCGACGGCACGATCGAGTGCATCGCCACCGACCACGCGCCGCACCACGCCGACGAAAAGGAGGTCCCCTTCGAGCAGGCCGCCTTCGGCGTGACCGGCCTCGAGACCGCCTTCGCCGCGCTCCACACGGAGCTGGTGCTCTCGGGCGTGATCGACCTGGCGCTGCTGGTCGAGCGGATGTCCGGCGGCGCCGCCCCGTTCGACGTGCCGCGCCCGACCCTTGCGGTCGGCGCCGAGGCCAACGTCGCCCTCTGCGACCTGGCCGCCGAGTGGACGGTCGGCGAGGACGGCTACGAGAGCCGCTCCTCCAACTCCTGGGCCGAGGGCCGCACGCTGACCGGGCGCGTCCTGGTCACCGTCGCCGCCGGCCAGGTCGCCTTCCGCCTTCGTTCCTTCTCCCTGGGAGTCGCCTCATGAGTGAATCCGCATACCTGCTGCTCGAGGACGGGCTCCGCTTCGACGGCGACCTCGTCGGCCACACCGGCGAGACGATCGGCGAGGTCGTCTTCAACACGGCCATGACCGGTTACCAGGAGTCGGTGACCGACCCCTCCTACGCGGGCCAGATCATCGTCTTCACCTACCCGCTGATCGGCAACTACGGGGTCAGCGGTGGAGCGATGGAG
The DNA here is from genome assembly GCA_018268605.1 of Actinomycetota bacterium. Lineage (GTDB taxonomy): Bacteria > Actinomycetota > Thermoleophilia > Solirubrobacterales > 70-9 > VAYN01. Next base: position 3,106 of record JAFDWG010000168.1, read on the forward strand.
TCCGAAGCCGTCCACGCCCGCGGCGTCGTCATGCGCGACGCGAAGAACCGCGAGGACGCCGCCACCGCCGAGGGCGGTTGGCTCGACTGGCTCGACCTGACCGGCACCCCGGGGATCAGCGGCATCGACACCCGCGCCCTGGTCCGCCACCTGCGCGATCGCGGCGCGATGCGAGGCGGCATCTTCCCGACCTCGATTCCCGAGCCCGAGGCTCGCGAACGGATCGCCGCCGAGCCCTCGATGGCGGGCGCCGACCTGGCGCGCACCGTCACGCCGCCGGAAATCGTCCGCTTCGACGGCGACGGCCCGCACGTGGTCGGGATCGACACCGGGATCAAGCTCTCGATCGTCCGCCAGCTGCGCGAGCACGGCGCCAAGCTGACGCTCGTCCCCTGCGATTCGACCCCCGAGCAGATCCTCGCCGAGCAGCCCGACATCGTCTTCCTCGCCAACGGCCCAGGTGACCCGGCGGCGCTCGACTACGTCGTCGACACCGTGCGCGGCGTGATCGGCCGCAAACCGGTCTTCGGCATCTGCCTCGGCCACCAGCTGCTCTGCCGTGCGGTCGGTCTGCAGACCTACAAGTTGCCCTTCGGCCACCGCGGTGCCAACCACCCGGTGAAGGACCTGGAGACCGGGCGGATCGACATCACCTCCCAGAACCACGGCTTCGCGGTCGAGGGGCCCGGCGGGGAGCCGAAGATCGACGGCGACGAGCCGGTCCGCTGGGACACCGACTTCGGCGTCGCCGAGCTGAGCCAACTGAACCTTTACGACAGAACGGTGGAGGGATTGATCCTGAAAGACGTCGCCGGAGCCACCGTCCAGTACCACCCGGAGGCGGGACCGGGGCCGCATGACGCGCGCCACCTCTTCGACCGCTTCCTGGCGCTGGCGGGAGACCCGGCCTGATGCCGCGCCGCGACGACATCCAGAAGATCCTGCTGATCGGCTCCGGGCCGATCGTGATCGGCCAGGCCGCCGAGTTCGACTACTCCGGCGTGCAGGCCTGCAAGGTACTGCTCGAGGAGGGCTACGAAGTCGTCCTCGTCAACTCCAATCCGGCGACGATCATGACCGACCCGGAGTTCGCCACCCGCACCTACATCGAGCCACTGCTACCCGGCCCGGTCACCAAGATCCTCGAAAAGGAGCGCCCCGATGCGCTGCTGCCGACGCTCGGCGGCCAGACCGCACTGAACCTGGCGATGGCGCTGGACGGCGACGGGACGCTGGAGCGGCTCGGGGTCGAGCTGATCGGCGCCAACGCCGAGGCGATCGCCAAGGCCGAGGACCGCGAGAAGTTCCGCGCGACGATGAACAAGGCGAACATCCGGATCCCCTGGTCGATCACGGTCGAATCGGTCGACGAGGTCGAGAAGGGTCTCGCGAGCGGCGAGATCACCCTGCCCGCGATCGTCCGCCCGGCCTTCACCATGGGCGGCCAGGGGGGAGGGGTCGGCCACACCGAGACCGAGCTGCGCCAGGTCGTCTCCGAGGGCCTCGCGGCCAGCCCGATCAACCAGGTGCTGGTCGAGGAGTCGGTGATCGG
>JAFDWG010000169.1 GCA_018268605.1 Actinomycetota bacterium
CAGCCTGCCAGGACCTCCATGAGACGCCCAGGGCACCGCCCCTCGGACGGCCGCCGCCGCCAGAACAACCCCTCTAAACCACGACCACCACGATGAACGCGATGTACAACGCAAACCACCCCACCACCGACGGCAGCTTGAACCGCCCCGATCGGTGCAGCGACTCATAGGCCAGGACCCCGCCGGCGAAGCCGAGGACCACGGACACGAAGGCGTTCGTGCTGAGGCTCCAGTGGGTGAACAGAAGGCCGATGCCGATCGGGATGGTGGATTGGAAGACCATCGCGCCGCTGATGTTGCCGAGGGCGAGGGCGTCCTTGCCTTCGCGCACCCAGAAGAAGGAGTTGACCTTCTCGGGGAGCTCGGTGGCAAGGGGGGCGAGGATCAGAGCGAGGACGAGAGGGTCGGCACCGAGGGCGTCGGCGATGCCGAGGAGGTGTTCGACGAAGAGGTGGGCGCCGAAGATCATCAGGCCGAGGCCGACCAGGAGCTGGACCACGCAGAGCCAGGCCGGCGGGTCGCCGTGGTCGCCACGGCGTTTGTCGAACATCAGGGGCTTCAGCGTCTCCTCCCCTTGCACCTCACCGCCGGAGATGAGGGTGCGGCGCACGTACCAGAGGTAGGCGAGCAGGAAGAGGACCCCGGCGACGATCCGGACCGGCCCCGGCGGGCCCCAGGCCAGCGCGCCGGCGATGCCGAAGAAGACCAGGAAGAAGATCAGGTCGCGCTCCAGCGTGGGCGCGTGGGCGTCGAGGTTGACCCCTTGGGGGCGGCGCTCGCGGTAGAGATAGGCGAAGAGCCCGACGAGGCCCATCGCCAGCGTGCCGAGAAGGAAGGGCGCGCCGACGATCGCGCCGATCGCGACGTCTTCGGACTTCGGATCGGAATCGAGGAGCGCGACGATCGCGATCAAGGTCTCCGGAGCCGCGGTGCCGACCGCGGCGAGGACGCTGCCGACCGCCCCCTCCCCCAGTCCCAGCGTATGGCCGAGCCACTCGACCGCGTTGGTGAACAGCAGCGCGCCCGCCAGCACGATCGCGAAGGAGATGACGAGGAGGAGCTCGTCCATCAGGCGAAGTAGAAGGCGAGGCCGAAGACGAAATAGACGGCGAGGAGCTGGACGCCCTCGAACCAGGTCGACTCACCGTCCTGGATGACGTAGTTGGCGATCAGGATCGCGATCACGATCGCACCCAGCTCGAAGCCGTTGAAGACCAGCGCCAGCGGATAGGGGCCGATGAAGTAGGAGGCGATGACCAGGATCGGCGCGACGAAGAGGGCGACCTGGCCGCTCGAGCCGATCGAGATGTTGACCGCGAGGTCCATCTTGTCTTTGCGCGCGACGAGGACGGCGACCCAGTGCTCGGCCGCGTTACCGACGATCGCCACGACCACGACGCCGATGAAGAACTCCGAGAGGCCGACCGATTCCGAGGCTTCGGTGATCGAGCCGACCAGCACCTCCGACATCACGCCGACGAGCACCCCCGCGATCGCCAGCGCGATGATCGAGGTGCGAATCGACCAGCCCCACCCCTCCTCCTCTTCGTAGTCGGGATTGAAGAGGTCGCGGTGCGTTTTCAGCGAGAAGACGAGCCCGAGGACGTAAGTGATGATCAGGACGATCGCGACGGCGAGCGAAAGGTGCTCGACCGTGCTGCCGTAATGGGTGGACTCCGAGCCCGGGAGCGGCAGGCCCTTGCCCTCGACCAGCTCGAAGATCGCGGGCATGATCAGCGCCGCGGCGGCCAGCATCAGCATCGAGGTCTGGATCGCGGCGCCGGTGCGGTTGAAGGTCTGTTTGTCCCGGCCGAGGCCGCCGGCCAGCATCGCGGCGCCCATCACCAGGAGGATGTTGCCCACGATCGAGCCGACGATCGAGGCCTTCACCACCTCCTGCAGGCCCTTGCCGAGGGCAAAGAGGGCGATGATCAGCTCCGGCGCGTTGCCGAAGGTGACGTTGAGGAGGCCGCCGACTCCCGGCCCGGCTCTGCTCGCGAGCTCCTCCGTCGCCCGCCCCATCAGCGCCGCGGTCGGGATGATGCCGAGCGCCGACGCAGCGAAGACGATGACCGCCGAGGCGCCCGCAAGGTCCAGCGCGACCGCGATCGGGATCAGCGGCACCAGCAGGTACGGGTAGCCCTGCGGGGTACGCAGGAACGCCGCGTTCAGACGCGGTGGACCGCCGGGACCCGAGGGTCCCGCAGGGGTCGGTGGAGCGGCGTGCGTGGCTTGGGACGAGTCGGCGTTCAGCGGGGGGCCGCTATTCCATCAACGAGGCACATTCTTGGACGTCGGAGGCGCTCTTTACTTCCTTCAGACACTTGTTGAACGCCTTCGAATTGCCGGTGGAGGGAAGTTCGATTCCTTCCGCCGATTCGGAGCCGGAGGCTTCGCCGGTGATCCCTTCGAGGAGACCGCCGATGCCTTCGGTGCCGCCGCCCTGCATCATCCCCAGAAGTTCGAGCGGATTGACACCCAGCTGGCCGAAGAGCTTTTCCAGCGGTTCGGCGTTGGCCGGCGCCTTGATCGTCTGCTGTTCGTTCACGCCGCCGAGCGAGAAGTCGAGTTCGATTTCGGCCTTTTCACCGGTGCCGGGCGGTTCGACCGTGAGGTCGGCGGTGACCCTGCGGACGATGTGGTCGTCTTCGCCGACGTAGATGTCGGCGTGCGCCTTCTTCACCGCACCGGTGATTTCGCCCTTCATCTTCTTCAGTTCTTCGAGCGGGAACGGCCCGGCCGATTCCAGCTGCGCGGAGCAGGCCGGGGTTTCGGCGAGCCGGATGATCGCGTCGATCGCGCCCTTCGGTTCGAGGTCGCCACTCAGCTTCGTCGTCTTCACCCCTTCGACTTCTTCGCCGCCCTCGTTTTCGAGGTTGTCGACGAATTCTTCGAGGTTCATCGAGGTGGCCGCTTTCTGACAGGCCGTCCGCTGCCCACCGGCGCTTTCTTTTTCGCCTTCCTGGTCGGCTTCTTCGAAGCCCGACTTGATGAAGCCGAAGGTGGTCGGGTCGACTTCGTAGTTCTTGCCGTCGAAGCCGACGTAGGCGCGGTCGCCGAGGACCGTCAGCCCGCCTTCGAAGTTGACCTTTTCGCCCTGCGCTTCGCCGTTCGCCTTCAGTTCCATGGCGAGTTCGGGCAGGCTTTCTTTGCCGGTCGACTGGAAGGGACCGCTGAGGTCGATCTTCATGGTGCCGCCGTTTTCGCCTTCGGCCTTGACGTTCATCGACATCTGGACGTCACCGCTTTCGACACCTTCGAAGGTCGCCTGTTCGATCACCTTCTGCGGGTCTTCGCTGCTGCCACCGCCGCCACCGCCACAGGCGCTCAGCAGCGCGGCCAGCGCGGCAAAGGCGGCCAGAAGGGCGAAAGTTCGTTTACGGCTCAAGGGACCTGGCTCCTTCGGTCGAAACGGACGAGACTCAACTGTAGGGCAGCTACCCGGCGGGTGCGGCGCGAAGCGACGAGGATTTAACGAATCATCATCATTCGCTTAGTTCGCTGCCGAAGCCTTCATTGGTCGGCGGCGCCTTTTCCCCACTCGGGACGCCCGCCGCGAAGGGCAGCAGGAGCGCCCCGACCACGATCAGGGCGATGCCGACGCCGACCAGCCAGCGGATCTTCGTCAGGTGCCCGAGGATGCCGACGCCGAAGCCGACGAGCACCAGGGTGATGTAGGGGCCGAGGCTGTGCGGGAGCGCCGCGAGCGGCGGGAGGAGGTCGAGCACGGGCGCCTGATTATCATCGCCCGCATGGCAGACGAGTCCGTGGAGGCGGTCAAGAGCTCATTGGCGGAGGTCGGCTACCTGGCAGACGAGTCCGCCGCGCTGGTCTCCTTCCTCGCCCAGCGGCTGGGGAAGCCGATCCTCGTCGAGGGTCCGGCGGGGGTCGGGAAGACCGAGCTGGCGAAGGCGCTGTCGCGGTCGACCGGCCGTCCGCTGGTGCGCCTTCAGTGCTACGAGGGGCTCGACGAGGCCAAGGCGATGTACGAGTGGAACTACCGCAAGCAGCTGCTGCGGATCCAGGCCGGCGGTGAGGCGGGCTGGGAAGACGTGCAGGAGGACATCTTCGGCACCGAATTCCTTCTCACCCGGCCGCTGATGCAGGCGATCGCCAGCGAGGAGCCCGTGGTCCTGCTGATCGACGAGATCGACAAGACCGACCAGGAGTTCGAGGCGATGCTGCTCGAGCTCCTCTCCGACTTCCAGATCACGATCCCCGAGCTCGGCCAGATCAGCGCAACGACGATGCCGATCGTCGTCCTCACCTCCAACGACTCACGCGAGCTGACCGAGGCGCTGAAGCGCCGTTGCCTCTACCTCTGGCTCGACTACCCCGGGATCGAGCGCGAGATGGACATCGTCCTCCTCCACGCACCCGAGATGCCGCGCGAGCTGGCCCGCCGCATGGTCGAGGTGGTCGAGATGGTCCGCGCCCTCGACCTGAAGAAGCCGCCCTCGATCGCCGAGTCGATCGATTGGGCACGCACCCTCCTGCTGATGGGCGTCGATGACATCGACCGCAAGACCTTCCAGGACTCGATGTCGATCATCGTCAAGCACCGCACCGACATCGACCTGGTGGCAGAGCGGGTGGGCATGAAACTGCCGGATCGGGCGGTCTAGGT
>JAFDWG010000016.1 GCA_018268605.1 Actinomycetota bacterium
CGGTGAGGCGGCCGAGCTCGAGGGCTTCTTGGGGGGAGATCAGTGGGGGCATGGCAATAATTGTACGAGCATTTAATACAGTAGCATCTCGTCCGCCCTGCCCCGCAAAGGAGGATCGATGCGCCGAGCAGTCTTCGAGGACGAGCACGAATGGTTTCGCGAGACGGTCCGTGAGTTCGCAAGCCGCGAGCTGACACCCCACCGTGAGGAGCACCGCGAGAGCCATTCGATCCCCCGGAAGGTCTGGCTGAAAGCCGGCGAGCTGGGGATGCTCGGAGTCGGTATCCCGGAAGAGCACGGCGGCAACGGCATCGACGACTTCCGCTTCAACGCGGTCATGGATGAAGAGCTTTCGCGCGCCAGCGTCGCCTACGGGTCGGCTTTCGGGATCCACATCGACGTCGTCGCGCCCTACCTGACCGAGCTGACCACGAACGAGCAGCGCGAACGGTGGCTGCCCGGGTTCACCTCGGGCGAGATGATCACGGCGCTCGGGATGACCGAGCCGGAGGCCGGGTCCGATCTGGCATCGCTGCGGACCTCGGCCCGCCGCGACGGCGACGAGTGGGTGATCGACGGCGGCAAGACGTTCATCACCAACGGTTCCGTCGCCGATCTGGCGGTCGTCGCCGCGCGCACCGGCCAAGGCCATTCGGGGATCTCGATGTTCGCGGTCGAGAGCGACCGGCCTGGCTTCACCCGCGGCGAGCCCCTGCGCAAGATCGGACAGCACGAGGCCAGCACCTCAGAGCTCTTCTTTCAGGACGTGCGGGTCCCGGCCGACAACCTGCTGGGCGAGGTCGATCGGGGTTTCGCCTACATGATGGAGCGGCTTCCCCAAGAGCGCCTCAGCTGCGCCTTCGCCAATCTCGGCCACGCCGCCGGCGTTCTGGACATCACTCTCGAATACGTGAAGGACCGGCGCGCCTTCGGCCGCTCGATCGGCACCTTTCAGAACAGCCGCTTCGCGCTCGCCGAGGCTGCCACGGAGCTCGACGTCGGCTTCGCCTACGCCGACCAATGCCTGGTCGAGCACTGCGCCGGGAGACTGTCGGCGATCGACGCGGCGAAGGCCAAGTGGTGGACGTCGGAGATCCAGAACCGCATCATCGACACCTGCGTCCAGCTGCACGGCGGCTACGGCTACATGGAGGAGTACGAGGTCGCCCGCGCCTGGTGCGATGCCCGCGTGACCAAGATCTGGGCGGGCTCGAACGAGATCATGAAGGAGCTGATCGGCCGCGACCTCGGGCTCGGCGAGCCGCGGGGGTAACGGCCGGGGCTCGCCCTCGGCCTGGGCTCAAGGGGCCGGGACCCCCGCGCGATGGCGGCGGGGGACCCGGTAATGCGAGAGGTCGTCGTAGCTGCGGCCGAGGACGTAGGGCAGGTACGCGTCCCGATCCGTGAGCGTCTCCTGCCGAACGGGCTCGTAGACCGACTCCCCGGTCGCATAGGTGGCCGAACCGACCGAGACGATCGGGATCGTGTCGACCGGGTCCCAAGGCGAAGAGCCGAACTTCAGGTCCGCCGTTCCTTCGCGCACCGACGAGAAGCTGGCGCGGCTCTCGAACTCGATCAGGATGGGGTCGTACTGCAGCCCCGTTCCGGCGATGTCAAGCTGGGCCTTGATCTCGAACGTGGTCATCGAGACATCAGCCGGTCCCTGATCGTCGCCGACCGTCGCCTCGATCTCGATCAGGCGCCTGCCCAGGCGTTCGGTGTAGCCGAAGAGGTGGTTGCCGTCGCGGTGGAGATCGGCGCTGCCGGTCTTCTTGCACTCTCCCCACACCTCACGGCCCAGGGTCACAGGCATGTCGCCGGAGACGATCATCAACGCGCAGTAGAAGCCTTCTCGGTCGCCATGACGGACTTTGACCCAGATCATCCCGCAGTCGAACTCACCACACATCTCACCTTCCCACTTGGAGACGTTGACGAAGCCGGTCGGCTGCTCGGGTCGCTCGAAGCAGGGCGGCAGCAGCTGGTCGAGGAAGCCGAAGTCGGTCTCGAATTCGACCTCGATCGCGTCGGTGGTGAACCGACCTGCCGCCAGGATCTGCTTTATCCGCTCGACCTGCTCAGGGGTGCGGACGAAGGTCGTCTGTCTCATGATGTCTCCTCCTTGGTGCGTGGATCGGGGATCTGGTTCGTCGCCTGCCTCACTGGGCGACGTAGCCACCGTCGACGAGCAGGTCGGCACCGGTGACGAACGATGCCTCGTCGGAGGCAAGGAAGAGCACCGCGTAGGACACCTCTTTCGGCTCGCCCAGTCGCTTCAACGGCGTCGCATCGATGTAGACGTCCAGTTCGGGCTCCATCTCGTTCATCGGTGTGCGGATGATTCCCGGGCAGATGGCGTTGACCCGGATGCCGTCTCCGGCGAGCTTGAGGGCGGCGCTCCGGGTCATCATCCGGATCGCGCCCTTGGTCGCGCAGTAGGCGAAGCCGTCACCGTCGGCGACGAAGCCGAGGATCGAGGAGATGTTGATGATCGAACCGCCGCCGGCCCGACGCATCACCGGCGCGACCGTGTGCATGCCGAGGAAGGTGCCCGTCTGATTGATCGCCACGGTGGCGTTCCAGGTGGATGCGTCTTCGACCTCGACGCCACCGACGGTGCCGCCGACGCCGGCATTGTTGACGAGGATCGTCGGCGCGCCCAGCGCCTCCTCGACCTCGGCGATCGCCCTCCCCCAGGCGGCTTCGTCGGTCACGTCGAGCGAGACGTAATGGGCGCGGTGTCCATCGGCGAGCAATTCGTCCACCGTCTCCCTGCCGAGCTCGTCGAGAATGTCGGCGACGGCGACGGCCGCGCCCTCCTCGGCGAGCAGGCGAGCGTGACTCGCGCCCATCCCCCGTGCGCCTCCGGTGATCAAGGCGACCTTGTTCTCGACCCTCATCGCGGTGTCCTTTCTGACCGTCGCAGGCACCCGTCCCTCCGGGCACCCGGTGGAGTTCCCAGTTCGTAAGGTAGCCTAACTGAGTATTTATTTATTAGCCAGGGGTCGGGAGGAGTCGTGGCCGATTGACCGCGGGAGATGCGTCTTATAAGGTGAACGGCCTGCAAATGAGCGTTCGTACCATTTCGCCAGGGCGGCGCGGAGAACCCGGAAGGACGGCGTGATCGTGGCGTTCACCGTTCGAGATCTGACCGAGATCCCCTCCCTGAAGACGAAGTTCCTGGCCGGACGCGAAGGGGCGCACCGGGCCCTGGGCTGGGCGCACAGCTGCGAGTTGGCCGCCCCCTGGGAGTGGCTCGGCCGCGGTGACCTCCTGATGACCGACGGGTTCGCGGTGCCTGACTCGGCCGAAGGCCAGGTGGCCTTCGTCCGGCAGCTCGAGGCCACCGGAATCGCCGGGGTCGCCGTCGGCGAGGAGCTGCATGCGCCGGAGATCTCGAAGGAGATGCTCGCCGAGGCCGACCGACTGTCCTTTCCCATCCTCAGCACCGCCTACGACGTCCCCTTCATCGCGGTCGCCCAGGCGGTGGCACAGGCCAACAACCATGCCGAGCAGGAGCGGATGACGCTCACGATGCGGATCTACGAGGCGGTGCGTCAGGGCCCCCACGACCGGCCGGCCGAAATAGTCCGCAGGATCGGCGAGGACCTCGGCGCCGACCTTCAGATCATCGACCGCTCGGGGGAGCCCTTGCTCGATTGCGAACCCCTGGACCCACGCCTGCGCGAGCAGATCATCGCCGTGATCGACGAGAGGGTCGGCAGCATGCCTGCCGTCACCCGGGTGCCCGACGGGGAGCGTCAGGCCCTGGTCGCGCCGGTCCCGTCCTCCGAGTTCGCATGTCTGGTGGCGCGGCCGCGTGGCGACGCGATCCCTGCCCTGGCTCTGCTTCAACACGTCGGCGCGGTCGTCGCGCTGGAGATCGAGCGACGGGTCGCCCAGCAGGAGGCGCGACGCCGTCTCGGCAGCGAGCTGCTGGCGCACCTGATCGACCGCCGGATCGACACCGAGTCCGGAAGTCGCCGAATGGATGACTTCGCCCTCGGCGAAGGCGTTCTCATCCTCCTCGCCGTCGATGCCCAGGAGGAGTCGAGCGCCGACCGCCTCGACCGCGGCCTGCGACGAGCCGGGGTCGCGAACCTCCAGCTGCGGCGGTCCAACACCATCTATGCCCTCGTGCGTGAGGAGGCGGTCGCCACGGTGGAGACCATCCTCGGCGAAGGCTTGATCGCCGGCTCGAGCGGCCCGATCAGCGGCGCCGGCCAGGTGCCGGATGCCGCCAAGGAGGCGCGCTGGGCACTGGACGCGGCTCGCGGGCGTCATCGAGAGCTTGCGCATTACGGCCACGAGGCACCGCCGTTCATGCCGCGCACCGTCAGCGAGGCCCGGGCCGCCGCGGACGAGGTGCTTGGCGAGCTGCTGGCCTACGACGCCGAGCACGTCGGCGACCTGGTCCGCTCCCTCCGCGAGTTCCTCGTCGCGAATCGCTCCTGGCAGCGCGCGGCCGGGTTGCTCGGGGTTCACAAGCAGACCCTGGTCTACCGCATGCGGAGGGTCCAGGAGCTCACCGGTCGCCGGCTGGACGACACTGACGACGTCGCGCAGCTATGGCTGGCGCTGAAGGCCCACGACCTGCTCTCGGAGGCCGAGGAGCCGATGAGCCTCCGCTAGTTCCGCAGCGGGCCGGGGCGGTACCTGGGGAGCGGCAGACGGTCGACCGTGATCAGGCCGGCGGGCGCCGCCAGGATGTCGGGGATGCGGTTGACGAGCGTGGTGCAGGTGAGCAGGCGGCCCGGAAAGTCCTCACTTTGGACGCGGAGGGCCGGCTCGCCCTCGATCGCCCAGTCGTTCACCGGCGTCTCCCCCGCACCGTGCACGAAGCCCGCCATCTCCAGCTCCAGCTCGATGCCCTCGACCGTCGCCAGACGAACCACCTCCGACAAGCCGCGCACGGTCCCCTCGGGGATGTTCAGGTCGAGCCGCCCCGATCGGAGCTCGGCTTCGGCGATCATCAACTCGGTACTGACCTCATGGTGCGTCGGTGTCAGGCCGGCGAAGGCGGCGAGGGCTTCGAGCGCGGTCTGGCTCGTCATCCCGTCTGCCTGGCCCGCCAAAGACGCGGTCGCCTGCGCCGGGTCCCAGCCCAGGTGGAGATAGCGTCCGACCGCCGGGCCGAACTCGTCGCCGTGCCAGGTCGAGCGGCCCCGCACCCGCTCGATCCGGTGCGCGGTGGCCATCAGGGCGCTGACGGCCAGTGACCAGTTCACGTCCTGGACGCCGGACGCGGCCAGGGTGGCGCCGGTCGAGCGGCCCAGGTCATCGAGCTCGGCGGCGATCGCCGGTGCCCGCCGCCACGGATAGAAGGTCTCCTCCTCCAGGGTGAGGACGTTCACCCCCCGGGACAGGCAGATGCGAAAGTGGGGTGCCATCGTCTCCAGGTAGCTGTCGACGGCAACGATCGCGATGTCGGCTTCGCGATCGCGTAGCAGCGCCTCGGCGTCGTCGGTGACGAGCACCCCGAGCGAACGGTCCATGCCGGCGACCGCGCCGAGGTCACGGCCGACCTTCGCCGGACTGCGGGCCACCGCGCCGACGATCTCGACTCCCTTCTCGACCAGCAGGCGGGTCAGCAGAGCGCCCATCGCGCCCACCCCATAGACGACCGCCTTGACCGGAGGGCTCATCGGAGCGGGATCGAGTCGGGAGTCGAGGCCCTAGCCGCGGTCGACAAGGCCGCCGGTGGGGTCCAGGGAGGCCGCCGCGCGGACAAAGGTGGAGGCCCTCCCACCCGCATCGGCGGCCCGCTCCTTGCGCTCGATCGCCGCCCGGACCATCTGACCGCCGAGGTAGCGGAGCGGCTCGGGGGGCAGCTTCGCGGCCGGAAGCCGTCGCATCGCCTGCGGCACATCGACCGGCTCCCCGCCGAGCGCCATCTCCGCCAGCGCCGTGCCCGCCACGAAGGAGGGACCGACCCCGTTCCCGGAGTAACCCGCCGCGAGCAGGATCTTTCTGTGTCCGGGCAGGACGGAGAAGAACGGCAGGCCCGACGCCGAGTAGTCGATCGGACCGCACCAGCTCGAGCGGGCATCCAGTCCGGCGAGCGACGGGTAGAGCCGGCGCATTTCGCGCAGGTTTCGGTCGCGACTGGGCGAGCCGGACTGGAATCGTCCGGGGATCCGTCCGCCGAAGGTGAGCGATCCGCCCCCCTTGCCGAACACCATCGTGCCGTCCTCACGGCGATGGAAGTAGTTGACGAGCCGGCGAGAATCGGAGATCGCCAAGCCCGGTTCGAGGCCGATCTCCTCGAGGAGTCGCGGCGCCGGATCGGTGGCTATCACGTCACTGGCGATCACGACCAATGAACGGCGCAGCGCCGGCAGCGATGCCATCCAGGCATTGGTCGCCAGGATCAAGGCCCCCGCCTTGATCGAGCCGCGGGCCGTCCTCACCTCCATGCCGTCTCCGTCGATCGACTCGACCGGCGCCTGCTCGCAGATCCGGACCCCGCGCTCTCGGGCGACGCGCGCCAGACCTCTGGCCAACGTCGCCGGCTGGACGGTGGCGGAGACCTTCTCGAAGACGCCACCGACCGTCGCCGCCGAACCCGACCGCGCTCGTGCCTCATCCGGGCTGAGGATCTCGAAGGGTCGCACCCCGAGCTTCGTCGTCGCCTCCACGGCCGCGGACCAGCTGTCGAGTTGATCGTCGTTGCTTGCCACCCAGAGCCATCCGCTTTCGGCAAACTCGGCCGCGATCGCATGCGTCTCGCAGAACTCGCGGATCTTCCCTATGGCCGCCTCGCAAGCGCTGCAATAACGCAAGGCTTCTTCGGGCGAGGCCACCTTCAGGAGCGAGGGGAGCTTCGACCATGCGGTCATCACGAAGCCGCCGTTGCGGCCGCTCGCGCCGCTGCCACAGATGTCGGCCTCGAGCACGATGACCTCGGCGCCGGGCTCGCGGGCCTTGATCTGCAATGCCGTCCAGAGGCCGGTGTAACCGCCACCGACCACGCAGTAGTCGTACGTCCCCGCCACCGGCTCGAGCGGAGCAGAGTCGCTCTCGGCAGCGAGCGCCCGCTCCAGCCAGAAGCTGCGGACGGCGCCACCGCGCGGGTGAAGGGTGCCCGGATCCAGGCGGATATTTCCCGCGGTGCGGCCCATCGAGCTCTCAGACCTGGGTGGTTGCCGTCGGTTTCCAACCGACATCGGGGACCGATTCCCGAAGGCGCTTGGTGTAAGGGTGGGTGGGGCGATCGAGGATGTCGTCGGTAGTGCCGCTCTCGACCACGAGGCCGCGCTCCATGACCAGCACCCGGTCGGAAACCTGACGGACGACGGCGAGATCGTGGGTGATGAACAGCAGGGTCAGATCCGGCGTTTCGTCGCGGATGTCGGCGAGGAGGTTGAGCACCTGCCCCTGCACCGAGACGTCGAGTGCCGCCACCGCCTCGTCGAGGATCAGCACATCCGGTGCGACCGCGAGCGCGCGAGCGATCGCGACGCGCTGCCGCTGTCCACCCGAGAGGGAATTGGGGAGCGCGTCGAGGTGCAGCCCGACGCGGCCGAGCAGCTCGGCGGCGCGCGGGGCGAGCTCGGATCGAGGGGCTTTGTGGTGGACGGCGAGCGCCTCGGCGACGCAACCGCGGGCGGTCTGCCTGGGGTCGAGCGAGGCATAGCAGTCCTGGAACACCATCTGGACCCGCTCCGCCCACCGGCGCCGCCGGCGCCCGTTCAGGCGCCCGTTCGGCAGGTCCTCGCCACCCAACTTGACCGTACCGGACGTCGGGCGCTCGAGGCCCATCAAGATGCGAGCCAGCGTCGTCTTGCCGGAGCCGGACTCGCCGACGATGGCGAGCGACTCTCCGCGCGGCACCTCGAAGGTGACCCCGCGGATCGCCTCGACCGACTGGCCCCCCACCCGGAAGACCTTCTTCAGGTCCTGCACACTCACGGACGGGCTCGCGTCAGGACTCGGCATGGGTCACCTCCTTCAGCAGGCCCGCGGTGCGAAGCTCCTCCGCCCGCCGACACGCGACATGGCCCCCGGCGAGCGCTCGGAACGCGGGGACCTCGGCTTCGCAGGCCGGCTGTGCGTGGGCGCAGCGTGGGGCGAACGAACAGCCGCCGGGGGCCTCGTAGGCGGCGATCGGCCGGCCCGGCAGTACCTGGAGACGCGCCTGCTTCTGCGAGACGTGGGGCCGCGAGACGAGGAGTCCGGCGGTGTAAGGGTGGAGCGGCGCGCGGTGCACGGCCATCGAGCCCTGCTCCTCCACCGTGCGGCCGGCGTACATCACCACGGTGCGGTCGCAGATCGCGGCCGCCAACTCGAGATCGTGGGTGATGAACAGGAGCCCGACGCCACGCTCGCGACGGAGTCTGTCGATGATCGCCAGGACCTCGGCCTGGGTGGTCACGTCGAGCGCGGTGGTCGGCTCGTCGGCCAGCAGCAGCCGCGGCTCGCCGTCGATCGCCGAGGCGATCATCACCCGCTGCAGCATGCCGCCCGAGAGCTGGTGCGGGTAGCTGTCGAGAACCCGGTCGGGATCATCGATCAGCACCTGCGAAAGGAGCGACTTGGCACGGCTGCGCGCGGCGTCCCCGGTCACGCCTCGCAGGCGCATACCCTCGGCGAGGAAGTCGAGGATCGTCCGGATCGGGTTCAGGTGGACGCTCGGATCCTGGAAGATCATCGCGACGTCCTTCTGACGGAAGGCGCGGAGCTGCTTGCTCGCCATCGACAGCACCGGGGCGCCATCGAACGTGATCTCGCCGGACACGCGTGCGGTCGGCGGCAGCACCCGGATCACGGCGCGCGCGGTCATCGACTTGCCGGAGCCGGACTCGCCGACCAGCCCCACGGCCTCACCCGGCGCGATCGCCAACGACACCTCGGAGACCACGTCGCGCATCTGCGAGCCTCCGGGAAACTGGATGCGCAGACCCTCGATCCTCAGCAGATCGGTCACAGGCGGCGCTCCTTGGGCGCGCCGAGGCGCTGTCCGAGGACCGTGAAGCAGAGCACCGCGACGACGATCAGGGCGCTCGCCGCGAGCGCTTCGGTCGGATGCCCGAGCAGGATGCCCGGCTGCCCGTTGGCGACCATCTCACCCCAGTCGGCAGTCGGCGGCTGGACGCCGAAGCCGAGGTAGGACACCGCCGACAGATCGATCATCGCGTAGCCGAAGGAGACGGTCATCTGGGCGATGATCAGCGGGAGCAGGTTCGGCAGCAGGTGGCGCGAGCAGACGCGCAGCGCCGACTGGCCCTGTGCCTCACAGGCGGTGATGTACGGAAGAGCCCGCTGCCGCACCGCCTCCGAGCGGATCACCCGCGCCACGTAGGGGATGTAGGCGATGCCGATCGCGAGGACGACCGCGGTCAGACCGGCGCCGAACACCGCGGCGCTGAGGATCGCCAGCAGGATCGCCGGGAAGGCGAAGAGGATGTCGAGGATGCGCACCGCGACGGTGTCGGTCAGCCCACCGCGCCAGGCAGCGAAGATCGCGATCGCCGTGCCGATCAAGGTCGCGAAGACGACCACGAGCAGGGGGCCCAAGAGCGCCGTTCGCGAGCCCACTATGAGCCGTGAAAGGATGTCCCGGCCGGTGGCGTCGGTACCGAGCCAGTGCTGGGACGAAGAGGACGCGTAGGCTTCGCCGAGCGATACCTGATTCGGATCGTGCGGCGCCAGCAAGGGGGCGAAGATCGCGACCAGGAAGAGCAGCGCGAGCACGCCGCCGGCGACGACCCCGCCCCAGCCGATCCGCTCCGATATCCCCTTCATGGAGATCCGCAAGGAGCGCTGCGTCGGCGCCGGGATCGACACGGGAGACGCGCTCATCCGGCGGCGCTCCGGGCGCGGATGCGGGGGTCGAGGGCCAGGTAGGCCAGGTCCACGATGGTATTGACCAGGATGAACGCCGCGACCATCACCAAGGTGATCGCCTGGACCGTCGGGAAGTCGGATTGCTGTACCGATTGCACGAGCAGCGCGCCGATCCCGTTGATGCCGAAGGCGCTTTCGACCACCACGGTGCCGGCGATCAGGCCGGCCACCGTCAAGCCCGACACGGTGACGACCGGGATCGCGGCGTTGCGCAGCACGTGGCGTCGCACCACGGCGCTCGAGCTGAGGCCGCGGGCGCGCGCGGTGACCACGTGCTCGCGCCCGGTCTCGTCGCGGACGGCGGCGCGGGTCAATCGCGATACGTAGCAGGCGCCGCTCAGGGCCAGCGCCAGCGCCGGAAGAGTCAGGTGGTAGATCTGATCGGCGAAGCCCGAGCCCCCACCAAAGGTCGGGAACCACTTCAGGTTGACCGCGAACACCGTGATGAACACCACCGCGGAGACGAACTGGGGGACGCCGAGGCCGATGCTGGTCAAGACCGTGACCGAGCCATCGATCTTGCCCGGTCGCAGGCCGGAGAAGATCCCGCCCACGACCCCGAAACCGATCGTCAGGATCCCGGCGTAGGCGATGAGCAGCACAGTGGTCCCGATCCGTGGCCCGATCAGGCTGGAGACGCTGCTGCGCGCGACGATCGAGTAGCCGAAGTCTCCGTGCAGCACGCCGGTGACCCAGGTCCACCACTGCTGAAAGAACGGGTCGTTCAGGTGATACTGGGTTTCGAGCCGCGCGATCGTCGCGGGATTGGCGCTGTGCGGACCGATCAGGAAATTGATCGGACTTCCCGGCGCCAGGAAGAGCGCGCCGTAGACGACGAAGCTGGTGACCGCCAGCGTCACCAGCGCCCCGAGAATCCGGAAGATGATCGTCCTCGCCATCTAGACACACCCTTCCCTGGGCGGCCGGATCGCGCCATTGACCGATTGGCGGAGCGAACGGGAGACCTTCATACGAAGAGACGAGCGGATCGGGCGCTACTGCCTGAGGCCCAGTTGGTTGGCCCAGGCAGACCAGTAGATGGCGTACGTGGTCGGCGTGCCGGTGAGAGACGGCGCCAAAGCGGTGACAACATCGGGCGACACCAACGGGATCCAGGGCAGATCGTTCATCATCATGCGCTCCGCCGCCCCCACCAGCTTGGCCTGCCTGATCGGTTCATAGGTCCGTTCGGCCTCTTCGATCAGGTCAGTCGCTTCGGTGTTGCGGTAGTTCGAATAGTTGTAGACGGATTCCACCTTGGGGACGAACACGTGGTACATGGCCAGCGGGCTGGTGGTGTCGACGTCGAAGGGGGCGTAGATGAGATCGATGCCGGCGGACGCCTGTGCCTTCTTGTCGTAATAGAGGTTCGCGATCGCCGCGTAGGTGTAGCCCTTGAGCGCGATATTGATCCCGATTTCTCGCGCCGCGCTCTGGACCGTTTCGGCGATCTGCTGCTCCGCCCCGCCGGTGGGGAAGGCGAGCGTGATCTTTCCGCCTGGAGAACCGGCCCGCCGGAACAGCCTTTTCGCTTCCGCGACGTGCGGCGACGCGTACATGCTCAGCGAATTCCACTCGGGTTCGAAAATTTCCCGGACCTTCGGATCGCGGCCCCAGACCGTCGGGGTACCGAAGGTCCGCATCGGCTGAGCGGCGCCGTGATAGATGGTCTTGATGATGGCCGGCCGATCGACCACGAGCGATAGGGCCTTGCGCACGTCGACGTCACTGACCGGGCTCTTCAGGGCGGTCGGGATGAGAAAATTCAGGAAGAGGCTTTCGCCGAAGTACACGCTTTTGTCGCTCGACTGCAGGCGCGGCAGACCGGACGGATCGATCAGGAACATGCCGTCGATTCCCCCTCCGAGCAGCGCCTCCGTCTGGGCCGACGGGTCGGGAAGGAAATGGAAGACGACCTTCTGAGACAGCGGGCGTCCCGCCGCGCGCCAGTAGTGCGGGTTCTTCGTCAGCGTGATGGTGCTGCCCCGGTTCCAGCTGGTCAACTCGTAGGGGCCGGTGCACATCAGTCCGCCCTGCGGGCTCCCGAGCGCCTTGCCCTGCTTTTCCGCCCAGGCCTTCTCGAGGATCGAGGAGCCGGTCACGACCAACACCTGATTCCAGAGCGCGTTAGGTTCGGACAACTGCACCGTGACCTGGTACTTGCCGGTCTGGCGGATGTCTTTCACCTCGGCGTAGTATTCGTTGAAATACGATTCTGGGCTGAGGTTTCGACGCAGGCTGTAGACGACGTCGGCCGCCGTCAGTTCGTTCCCGTCCCAGAAGTGGACCCCCCTGCGGATCCCGTAGACCCACGTCGTCGGCGTGGTCCGTTTGGCATATGACGCCAGCTGAAGGGAGCGCGTGAGGTCAGGATTGAGTCGATAGAGGGACTCACAGGTGTTAGCGATCACCTGGTCGTCATAGAAGTTGTAGCTGTAGATCGGATCGAGGGTCGCCGGTTCGGCGTTCAGCCCCCAGGTGACTTCGTCGACGCCCGCGGTGGCCTTCGGGGTCGTCGACCCGAGCTTGACCGGGGTCTGCTGCTCGACCGACGCGCATCCCGAAACGATCAGCGCCAACACTGCCACCAACGCCGCGAGGGCGAAACGGGACAGCCGCCGGACCCCCCTCGCTTCCATCGGCAGATGATCCAGGTGTCGAGCGCTTCGAGCCATCAGACGATGGGTGGGCCGGTCAGCCCGCGTTCGTGCACCCGTACGAATGCGATCACAGGCAATCTGCCACTTCTTGGTCGTGGGCCGGGATCGGCTCCTCCATGCCGGCCCCCAGCGACCGGTCGCCGACCAGCGCCAGCCCGGCCACCGTCGCCAACGCGGCCCCGGCCATCGCCAGGTAGCTGACGACGGCGTGTCCGCTACCTTCGAGCCACCCCGCCGAAACTGCCCCGGCTCCCTCCCCGCATGCCCAGGCCAGGTTTCCTGCCCCGAGCACCCCGGCCACCGCGACGCCGCGGAGCTCGGCCGTCCGGCTCAACGTCGCGAACGCCGGCGTGATGCTGGCGGTCACGGTCGGCAGCAGGAGCACGAAACCGACGATCGCACCGGCCACCGAATCGACCACCGCGAGGAGGAAGAGGACGCCCGCCGTCAATGCCAACGACACCAAGATCGGCAAGCGCGGGCCGAGACGATCGCTGAATCGACCGACCACCGGCCCGATCACCATCTCGCTCAGTCCGATCACCAGGAAGACGGCGGCGATCGCGGTCGAGCCGACGCCCAGCGCGTCCAGCCGTAGGGGCGCGAGAACAGCGGCGGAGCCGATCAGACCGCCGGCGAGCAGGACGACCCAGGCGCCGACCGCACCGGGCACCGTGGCCAGCGTCCGCAACGCGGCGATCAGGCGAAGGTCGCCACTGCGCGACGGGGCCGGCAGCAGGTTGATCGCAACGGCGATGACGGCGGCGAAGAGCGCCAGGCCGACGAACACGCCGGCCCGCCCGACCTGGGCGGCCAAGGCACCGAGGACGGGTCCGGCCAGGCTGCCGACCACCGATGCCGAGATCGCGCTGCCGATCAGCAGTCCATGGCGATCCTTCGGACCCGCGGCGAGCAGCCAGACGAACCCGGCGGCCCAGCTGAGCGCCGCGGCCGCGCCCTGGATCGCCCGCATCACATCGAGCGTCACGATCGAGTTCGCGAGGCCGAACCCGGCGCCGGCGACGGCGAACAACACCAGGCCCAGGGTCATCGCTGTCCGGGCGCCGATCCTGGCGGTGAGCCAGCCGCCGGGCAGCGAGGCCGCCAGCAGTCCCAGCGCGTAGGTCGCGACCAGGAACCCGGCGGCGCCGTCGGAGGCCCCCGTCTCCGCCTGGATCGCCGGCAGGAGCGGCGTCAGCGCCGAGTAGAGCGCTGCGTCGAGAGCCAGGACGATGGAGATGAGGATGAGGAGCGCCCGCTGGTCCGGCGTGCCGTCGGCGGATACACCCATCCGCATCTCCATCTTGTCGGCCTCGTCGGCGCAGAGGCCGAGATCAGCCCGAGATCGCGTCCGGGCTCGGCGACTTCCCGATCACGCGGTCACTGAGGTCGAGGACGTCGGGGAAATCGTCGTAGAGCCGCCCCATCAGGTAGGGCGCGTAATCGTTCCCGTCCCCATCGAGATCGACGCGTTCACGTACGTTGTATTGCATCTCACCCGCGTAATATCCACCGTCGATCTGCTCCCCCAACGGGATGGTGCCGACGCCCGGGTCCCACGGCGAGCCCTGCAGGATGACCTCGACGTTGGTGAGAGGGCGGATCGTTTTGATCACCGACGTGTTTTCGAACACCGAGAGCTTGACGCCGGAGAGATCGTTCTTGGTCGGCCCGAAGCTGCCGCTGAGCTCCAGGTAGATTTCGACGTCGTCGCCGATGTCGTCCTGCGGGTCCCCGAGATCGCCCTGCATCTCGATCAGCCGGTGACGCTTGCGCTCGACGACACCGAAGAACTGGTCGCTGTCGTCGAAGAAGTCGACGCTGCCCTGTTTCTTCGGCATGCCCCAGAACTCCCGACCGGTCACGATGTTCACCTCCTCCGTCTCGATCACGGTGAGGTAGTACACCCCCTCGTCCTCGCCATGGCGGGCGTTGATCCCGATCAGCGCGGCCCGATCGCGACCATCGCGGTTCGGGACCCCCTTGAGCCACTCCATGAAGACGCCGAACGAAACCGTGATCGCGGGCTGATCAGCCGGTTCCAGACACGGCGGAAGGACGCTGCGCGCGAAGTCAGGCGTGGTGGCGTAGGTCGCGAAGGCGTAGGTGTGGTGGGTACGAAGATCGTCGAAGTAGCCGCCGTAGCGATCCATCTTCTCGCGACTCCAGACATAGCTCATCCAAGCATCCTCCCGTATCGATCGATCTGAATGGTCCGATCGGAAGTCTTCCAGCGGCACGGCGTCCGCACCACTGGTCCCCATCTCTAAACGGCGCCAAGGGCTCGTACGGCCGTACGAATGCCCTGATCCGTCGAAAAGTTCAGCGTCATCGAATGGATTCCGGGGCGCCCCGGAAGTCGATCGTACTGAGGTACGAACGGGGTGCGCGCCCTTCGCCTATCGGTCGATGGTAGCCAACTAAGCGCTCGTTCAAGATGGGGGGATGAAAATACGGCTTTCGCTTCGCGCCCCGCACCGGCCGGCCCGAGGATCCACAGGCCTCCAGCCGCACCATCGCCGCTTCCCCAGTCGCTTCGTGGTCCCGCTCGCGATCGCCGCAACCGCAGTCGGTCTGACGGCTTGCGGTTCCACCGCCTCCACCGAAGCGGAAGTCGATTTCAGCGTCGCCACCCCGGCCGCTAAGTCGGGCGTGAAGGAAGTCTCTTGGGGCCTCAATGCCGAGCCGTCCACCCTCGACCCGATCTACAGCTACAACTTCTACGACGACCAGGTCATCGCCAACGTCTGCGAGTCCCTCTACCGCCTCAACCCGGACCTCACCCGTTCGCCCGAGCTTGCAACGTCGGCGAAGCGCACCAGCCCGACCACCTGGGTCTACGACATCCGCAAAGGCGTGAAGTTCTTCGACGGCAACGAAATGACGGCCGAGGACGTCGCCTACAGCCTCTTGCGGAACCTCAGCCCGGAATCCTATTTCAACCTCTATTACACCCTGGTCAAAGACATCAAGGCGACCGGCAGATATCAGGTGACCGTAGAGCTTAAGAAGCCCGACTCGCTCTGGAACCAGGTACTGCCGGTGACCGGCTCCTCGGTGATCGAGAAGGCCTGGGCGGAAAAGGAAGGCAAGGCGGTCGGCACGCCGGAAGGCGGGCTGATGTGCACCGGCCCCTACGAGATCGGCAGCTGGACCCGCGGCAGCAACATCACCCTGACCCGCAACCCCGACTACTGGGGGAAAGCCGCGCTCACCCCGAAGATCGCCTTCCACTTCCTCGCCAACCCGTCGGCGCAGACCGAGGCGCTTGTCGGCGGCGGCATCGAAGGCATGTTCCTGATCGATCCTTCCGGCATCCCCCGCCTGCAGGCGAGCCCGGGGCACGTCTACTTCGGGCGCAACCTGATGCTCAACTATCTGATCCCGACCGCGAAGAAAGGGCCTCTCAACGACACCAAGGTGCGCCAGGCCCTCGCCCTGGTGATCGATCGTCCGGCGATCGCGAAGACGATCTACCACGGCGCCGCGCAGCCGATGCGGACGCTGGTGACGCCGACGATCTGGGGCAACGACCCGAAGATCAAGAAGATCTACGAACCGGAGTGGAACGCGCTGAAGATGTACGCCTCGCCGGACATCGAAAAGGCCAAACAACTCTTCGAAGCGGCCGGATCGCCCTCGGAGACGATCACGCTCGCCTTCCCGACCGGCGGGGCCGAGCAGCAGATCGCCGAATCGGTGCAGAGCTCGGCGAAGCAGATCGGCATGAACATCGCCTTGAAGGGCTACACCTACACCGGCATCGCGAACCTCTACTACGAACCGGAAGCGCAGGTGAAGGCCGGGATCGACCTGATCTACGCGCCGTTCGACGTCGACGCGACCGATCCGTTCGCGCTGTACCACACGTTCCTTCGGAGCGTTCACTCGATCTATAACTACTCCGGCTTCTACAACGCTCAGGCCAACAAGCTCCTCGAAGAAGCCCAGGCGACCTACAACGATGTCGCGCGAGCCGAAAAGACCGCGGCGGCGGAGAAAATCATCATGAAATACCTGCCGAACATCCCCCTGGTATCGCCCTACGTGATGGCCTACCTGAACGAATCGGTGACCGGCACGCCGACCAGCTACTCGGTCTACTGGTCCTCGTGGGCAAACCAGCTCGGGGCGAGCGGAAGCGGCGGCTCGTAGGGCCGCGCGCGTCGCGCGACGCCCGATGACCTCCGCAGATCAACCGGTTAAGGACCACATGAGCTATCTCTGGACGCAGGAGCAAATTCAGAACCATTACCCGACGCCGTACTCGCTGCCGTTCCGACATATGACGGCGGCGGCGAGTTTCTCGACCACGGAGGCCTTCGTCCGCTCCGTGCTTCCGCCCTGCCTAGAACCCGCCCCCGACCCCACGCTCTCGATTTATGCGATGGCGTTCATGGATTGGCGCAATGGCGTGCCGAGCGTCGCGCAGCGCGACCGGGCGGCCTCGATCGGGATCAACGCGGTGTACGGCGGCGAGGAAGGCAGTTATTTCCTCACCGTGATCGAGACCGAGGAGATCAACGTCGAGAAGGGACGCGAGTACTGGGGGATGGCGAAGAAATTCGGCAGCGTCGACTTCTTCGACGACGGCCACGATCTCTACGCATTCGTCGACCGCAAATCCCACCGCCTTTGCGAGCTGCACGCAGAACTGGGCGAGGTCGAACAGGTCGATCCCCAGCAGGTCTTTCCGTCGGTCTACTTTGAGCTCCGGGCGTATTTCGCCCCGACGGGCATGTCGATCTCCCAGCCACAGCTCGTGATCACCGACATCGAGTCGACCCTCGGACGGTCGCAGGCGTTGAGCACCGCAAGGCTCGAGGTCTTCGAGTCACCGTTCGATCCCGGCGTCGCGACCATCCCGGTCGGCGAATTCAGGGAGGGGTCGATGGCGGCGGGCGTCGACGACTACAAGATCCGCGAGGTGGTCGAGCTCGGAGATGATGGCAACGATTACGCGCCGTACGTGTTTGGCCGCCTTTACTCCCCCTGAGCGGAGCCTGGCCCGCTGAGCCTGCCGCTCAGCGGGCCGCAGGGGGCCTGTGCAGCCCGGCGCCGAGCAGGTCACGGCCTCTTGCTCCCACAGCCGGCGATGTTCAGGCGGAGGTTGTTCGTCTTCTGGACCTTCCCGTTCTGGCCCTTCATGTTGAGGATGGCCGTCTGGGGGCTCTTGCAGAGATTTTCCGAATTCTGCAGGAGGCTCTTCTTGCCGCCCTTCATTTCGAGGATGAACGTCTTCAGCGGGACGTCGGGGGTGTTGTTGAACACCGTCTTCAGGCCGCCGTGCTGGGAGCTGATGACGCCGTCCAGCTGGATGTTGATCTGGCCGTTCAGGTCCGCCAGCAGGTCCGGGAGCTTGTGGCTCGAGGAGACCAGGTAGACCGGGCCCTTCAACTTCTGCTTCAGCAGCGGGCTGCTCGCTTCGGCGTGGCCGTAGATCGAGTTCTTCGGGCATTGCTTCGCCGCCAGCTGGACCCTCGTGCAGATCGTCTTGATGTGACCCTGGTCGAGGAACAGCGAGTGCGGGAGGTTCAGCGCAGTGCGGGCGATGTTGGCGTCACCCTTACGCGCCTTCAACACGACCCGGATCTTCGGGTTCTTGGCCCGCGTCGTGCCGCCCGAGATGCGGGCGTTCAACGAGGGCTTGAACCCGAGCTTGTCGCAGCCGCTCGCCTGCCACGGGGCACTGACCGCATAGGTGCTCCAGGCCGCTGCTTCGGCCGGGTTGGAGCCACCGCCGTTGATCGTCCCGGCCACGGCGCCGGCGGCGCAATTGGTCGGATTGATCATGAAGTTGTGGCGGTTGACGTCCACTTCGATCGAGCGGATGTCCAGCTTGACCCCGCCGAACACGTTCGGGATCGGATCCGAGACCGCGTTGATCTGGGCGGTCAGCGGGTTGACGTTGAGCGCCACCCGGACGACCACCGTGCCGAGGTCGAATGGCCCCGACACCGCCGGCGTGACGATCGCCATCGACAGCGGCGCGCCTTTGTATGGGCCGGCGAGGTACGCCGTGCCCGGCAGACGAAGCGGCGCGTTGCCCGAGCCGCTGAGCGTCGTCACCTGCCCGATCGCGCTTTCGCCCGGGCAGTTGGGGTGCAGCAGCTGGGTCGCGCCCGCGCTCGCCGCCGCGGCGGCGAGTTCGGCTTCTCCGCAATAGGGAATCCCGGCCAGTCGACCGACGAGGCCCTTCGGCAGCGTCACGTTGACGACTTTCAACTCCTGCTGACCGTCGGTGCGGGCGATGGTGACGTGGAACGGCGAGTACTTGCCCGCTCCCGTCGAGTCCGATTTCGCCGCATAGCTCGGCGTGAATTTGCGCGCGCCGAGACTGACCGGGCAGGTGCCGCCGGGGACGCTGGTGAGCGTCGTGTTGGTGGTGGGTTTGTTGTTGTCCGGGTTTTCCGACCACGGGGTGAATTCGGTGGTGGTCGTGTTCGTCCCACAGGTCGGGGGCGAGGTCAGGATGCCCTTGTCTCCGCCGAAGAAATGGAGGCGGAAGTTGCGGAACGTGGCCTGCGGATTTTCCGGGACCACCGCGGTCAGCTGACCGGTGGTCCCGTTCGGGAAGACCTTCCCCTCCAGCCGCACGTTGACGCCATACCGTTCCGAGAACGCGTGGATGAAGATCCGGAACTGTTCTCCGGATTCGAAGGCGCCGGGGCCGTTCTTCAGCGGCGCGCCGACGTAGACGTTGCCGAGCAGCGAGTTGGGAGGCAGCGACGGCGTCTGCACCTCGACCGTGCCGATCTTCGAAGCCGCCGGGCATTCCACCGGGATGTTCGTGTGGTAGTGGAACTGTTCGTCGGTGCACGCCTGGAGGCCGTTCCCGGCAGACGGGTTGATCCCCATGCCTTCCGGCAGCGTGACCTTGGCAACCTTCAGATACGAGTTCGCGATCGGCGTGGTGGGATCCCACGGGATCCCGACGTCTACGGTCGTCGGTTCCGGGCTGTCGACGAATTTGCCGCCGTCCGCGGTGACCGTGATTTCAGGATTGAACGGGACTTTGTCGCAGCCGGTCGCGCCGGTCGGCGTGGTGTATTTGGCCGAGGTGCTCGACGCTTCTTCGGTTTCGTAGGGCGGTCCCTGCGATTCGAGTTGGAGTGCCGAGACCTGACCGCCGGCGCAGTTGCTCGGCATCGTCAGGTAGGTTCCGTCCGCAGCCGGGTTGAAGACGTTCGTTTCCTTGGCGCTGAAGAACGCCAGGCGCGACTCGATGATCGGCGGGCTGGTCGGCGATGGCGGATGGATTTCGCTGATCGTGAAGGTGACGTGCTGGTCGACCGGACTCAGCGAGCCGACGATGAAGGTTGGTCCACCTTCAGTCAGGAAGCCGACCATCGACGGAACGCCTTCGAATGGGACCAGGTTGTAGACCGGCAGCGCGACACGGGCCTGGACGCATTCGCCGGCGGGCGGGCATTTCTTTTCGCCGTTGGGCGTCTGCGCAGCGACCGTCAGATAGTTGATGCCGACCAGCGATTCAGGCGGGCACGATTTAACTTCGAGTTCCGAAACTTTGCACTGAGGCAACGCTTGTGGATTCACGCTCAGACCTTCGGGCGTATCGACGACGATCTTCTTCAGGAACGAGGTCGGAAAGCCGCCGAGCCCGAAGAATTTCGGATAGGTGTCGACCCGGAAGTCGGTGATCCCGAAGTTCGGATGGCCACCTGCCTGGGTGAATAGTTTTTCCGGCGTCGAACCTTTGCACTGGAGGGCCGGCGGAGGCAACGTCGCTTCGGTGCCGATTTCCGGCACACCGAACTGCGTTTTCGGTTCGGTGATCAGCGGCAGGTCCGAGTTTTCTTTGCAGGTCAGCGATTCCCATTTGCTGATCCCGACCGCTGCGTTCGCGGTCGACGCCACGAAGAAAGCACCAAGAACCCCAACCGCGATCACAAACAGTAGCCGTCTCACAATCAATCCTCCTCCGGTGGATGCGGTCGGTTGCCGGTGCACTTCACCTGCCGCGCGGCAGCTGCACCGCACGGTTCGAGGTCTGACTCGTTGGGCCACCGGAGTCGTTCAACACGAACCTTCCGTCGAGCGACTTCGGGGAGTTGGACCCGGCGAGCAGGTTCTTGATCAGGTTCTTGCCGGCCTTGGTGAGCGGCGCACGCACGGTCACGTTCCTGTCCGCGTCGATCGAGTAGGAGCCGTTGGCGAGCGTCGTGCGCTTCTTCGATCCCTTCTGCTTGATCGTGAACGAGAACCTGCCCGAACATGCTCCCCCACCTCTGCACTGCAACGGGACGCTGAACTTTCTGCGGGTGGCGGTGAGCTTCCCGGCGAGGGTGCCGGTGCCGATCTTCTTGACCACCGGCGCGGGCGGAGTCGCCGGCGGCGGGCTACCGCCGCCCGAGCCCCCACTCGGCTTGGTTTCGAATTCGGCTGCCACCTGATAGCCGCCCGGGACGACCTTCGCCTGCGGGGCCTGGACCAGACCACCGAGTGAACCGGGCGGATCCATCACCGGCAGGCGTAGTTCCAGATTGGAGACCGTGACATTGGCCTGCAGGTTGGAGAAGCGTCCATAAGGGAAATCGGATGGCAGCAGTTCCAGCACCGCTTCGTGTCCGGCTTCAAAATGGTATGCCTGCGGATGGAGTTGGAATATCATCTGCCGGCTGCCCCCCGTCGGTCGGTAGACGCCGCGGGCGACCAGCCTCTCCGTCCCTTCCGGTGAGACGTCGAGCAACCGGGCGGCGATCTCCGAGTTCGGGCTCGGCGATTCGACATCGGCGATGATCGTCGGCGATCCCATCAGGGTGAAGCCGCCGGCCGGAGCGGGCTCGAGACCGTATTCGACGGAGTGTTCGCTTGCGACGGC